>AFHY01000001.1 GCA_000213395.2 gamma proteobacterium SCGC AAA007-O20 | reverse complement strand
GGTGATGGTGGTGCTGGTGGTGATGGTGGTGCTGGTGGCTCTGGAGGTGACGGCGGTGCGGGTGGAAGAGCAGAAACCCAAGTCTTTGTTACCAAAAAAAAGAATAACGGTGGAAATGGTGGAAACGGTGGAAATGGTGGAAATAGTGGAAATGGTGGTGACGCTACAGATGGTGGCGCTGGTGGTGATGCTGGTAATGGTGGAAATTCCGGAAACAACATATTAGTTGTAGATGATTCTAGACTATTTTCATTAGTTAAACTGCAGGCTAAACAAGGCAATTCTGGTACTGCAGGAAATGGCGGTAAAGGTGGAAATGGAGGTAATGCAACAAATGGTGGTGCTGCAGGAAAAGGTGGTAGCGGCACTTTTGGTGCAAATGGTGGCAGATCGGGAAAAAACGGAGGAGATGGAAAATCTGGAAAGAATGGCAAAGACGGAAATGCTGGTAAATCTGGCAATTCTGGAAAGAATGGCAAAGACGGAAATCCTGGAGCCATTGAGTATGTCCTAAAGACAAACAATCAAACAACAATATTCAAATCATCTTACGATATAAAGCTAGAATTATCAATTCTCGAGGCTGGAGGCTTTTCAGACGGAATATTGTCGCCAGGCGAAGAAATTCAACTTTCAGTAGTTTTGGATAATACAGGTGAAATGCCATTTCCAAAAGGAGCTACGATAACTATTGCCTCAGATAATCTTGAACCTAAAACTATTCAACGAGATTTACCAGAATTTAGCGGTAATGCCTCATATGAGCTTAAAGAGGATGCGCAAGTATCTCCTGCATCCAATGACGGCGATAATTTAACAATAAATTACAAAATTGACTTTCCAGGTATTTGTACAGATTATCGCAATGATGTGTTTGAAGGAAATATAACAATGCCGATTGTAGCTAATTGTGATGGCAATAGTTTTCCAAAAAATATTTATCCAAACAAACGGAACTCAATTTTTATCGATATTAAAAACAACAGCAAAATAGCCTATGGCTCATCTGAAAATAAAAATGTTGAAATTAAATCAGAAATTAAAAAAGGCGATATAACATTCGGAGACCTTGGTAAAGAATATTCAATAAATATTGACTCTATTAAAGCTGCAGAAGCAAAAACCTTTGAAATACCACTGATTACCAAAAAATTAATCGATAACCAAAATCAAAATATTGAAATTGAAACGACGGTATTGGCATTGGGTAGTTCAGTGCTGGATATAAATACTACATCAATTGTCACCCCGAGGAAGCAAGGAGGTATGCTTTTAATGGCAGTCCTAGGGATTTTTGTCCTTGTACCCTTACAAAGAATATTAACAAACTATAAAAAGATTGGTGTAGCCATAACTACACTGCTATTGGCCACCCTGTTGGTAGATTTTTGGCGTATTGATACGCAAGAGCTTAAGATCGCAGAGAATTGGTTTAAGTTCTCATTCTTTTATGGGTTCGTTTTCTATCTTATCTTCCAGGTTTACGATATAGTAAATATATTAAATGGGAAATATAAAGACATGTTTGGCAATATATTATATAAAGAATAGGCTTTTATTAATACTTCCTATTAATAAACTCTAGAGTAAATCTGCCAATGATATTGTCTTTGCCATCTTGGAGTAAGAGTAAATATCAGTCAGGCAGCTATCAATCCTTTGCAACTCCAAGAGGAAAATATTCCTCTATCCAGTTTTCCATAGTTTCTCTCATGGTGTTTTTAGTTGCATACATACTAACAGCGTCTCCTGAGAGCATGTCATAGGAGTCCGGAATAGCTCGCTCAAAAAACTGCCAGGCTAAATCCTCTTGGCCCTGGTAAACAAAATCAGTGAAGCGCCAAAAAAATCTTCCTGAAAGTGAATCTGACCTTCCCGAAAACAAGAGGTTCATCATATCCCACTTGACATACGTCTGGCCATCAATTAAAGCTCTAATTTGCAAGGCCTCTTTATCAATATCGGCTAATTCAGACTCACTATAGACTTTAAGATTTGCCTTTATATGTTCATCTGCCCTCTCAAGGTGATCATCAACGAATTTATAAGCCACCCAAAAATGCAACCAATCGCTAAGCGCTGAACCGTGTGGCGTAGCAACTGTTATGTACTTGTCAACCAGCCATTCGCCATGCTCATTAGAGTATACATACTTGCCATCATCACGCCAGCCACTAACATCCTCTATCGATGCAACTAGTTTAAAACTAGGGTCTGCAGTGAAAAAATGGAGACCAGCAAGTGAACGAGCACCACCTATGTTTGTTCTCAACACCATATAAGGGAAACTTGTCGGCACTCGAAACAATTCAATTACTGGAGCATCAAATTCACTATCTATATTTGTTGCAACAACATTACCGTTTATATCTTTAACTATGACTGGTAAATCGTCAGTAATGCCTTTCCTATCAGATTTAATCCCACAAAAAGCGTTCTGGTTATAACACCTATGAACCAAGCCTACATGTTGATAAAATTCAATTTGATAATCACCAAACTGACATTTTCCAGTTGATATTCTCTTATTTGTGCCCTCAAATGTAATAAAGCTTAGATCCCTATTGTCTTTCTCACAATACAGCTCTGCAAGTTCTTGTCGGTAAGGCGCTTCAGCAGCTGCCTTGTCGTCTTTCAAATTTTTCTCCTCTTCTATCTGACCATTCTCATACCAGGTAGTCTGCTTACCGTCTTTGTAATTTACCTCTAACTTTATCTGACCATTCTCATACCAGGTAGTCTGCTTACCGTCTTTGTAATTTACCTCTAACTTTATCTGACTATTTTCGTACCACTTAGCCCACTTATCTATTTCTCCATCTTTAAAATTTTTCTCCTCTTCTATCTGACCATTCGCATACCAATAAGTGTGCTTGCCATCTTCCTTGCTGTTTTTGTAATTGTACTCATACTTCTTCTGACCATTTTTATACCACTGAGTGTGCTTGCCATCATACTTGCCGTCTTTGTAATTTTCCTCCCGCCATATCTGGCCATTCTTATGCCAATTACTCCATTTTCCATCTTCCTCGCCATCTTTCCAATTTTGTTCAAAACTCTTCTGACCATTTTCATACCACCAAGTCCACTTGCCATTTGCTCCAGACCAATCACTGAATGATTGACTGTCTATATAATTTTTCTCAAACTCTTTCTGACCATTCTCATACCACTTAGTATATTTTCCATTTAACTTGCCGTCCTTGTAATTTGCTTCTGACCCTATCTTACCATTCTCATTCCAATTGCTCCATTTGCCATCTTCCTTGCCGTCTTTGAAATTTACCTCATACTTCTTCTGACCATTCTTATACCACCAAGTCGACTTGCCATCATACTTGCCGTCTTTGTAATTTAACTCAATCCCTATTTGACCATTCTCATGCGAATAACTCCGCTTGCCATCTAATCTAGAAGAATCTTGTAATACTTGAACGTCTAAATGATTTAACTCCCGCCATATCTGATTCTGAGGATTTGCCCAGTCATACCAACGAGTAAAATTGTGACCTGCATTGTTGTCTTTGTAATTTTCCTCTGACTTTATCTGCTCATTACTGTAATAGTAAGATTTAATTTCACTATAAAAGGTAAATAAAATCATTACCAAGAATAGGAGTAGGAGTAGTTTTTTCATACTAGACATATAATATTTATTCTAAATTATTAATAAGTGTATATTCGAACTATATCAATTATTTTTTTGGCAGATTAATGGTTAAAGAAAAATTACTTACAAAATCTCTATACCTTAGAGGACTTCAATGTGAAAAATCTCTTTGGCTTAAGATAAATAATAGCAATGTATTAGAAGATGAAGATAATGCTATTTCGCAAATTTTTGAAACAGGTAGAAAGGTTGGTGCACTTGCTTGCAACCTTTTTCCAAATGGAAAAAGAATATCATTTGAAGATACAGTTCGTGATCAAAGAATTGCGTTAACCAAACAGTGGATTGTGGATGGTGTAAGCACTATCTATGAGGCTACCTTCGAGTTTGACGGAGTGTTGGTGATGGTCGATATCCTAAATAGGGATAGTAATGGTAATTTTGAAATCTATGAGGTTAAAAGTTCCAGTTGGAATTCAAAGAAAAAATTAAAAGACATTGATACCTATATCAAAGATGTTTCAATTCAATATTACGTATTAAATGGTTGCGGTCTATATATATCCAAAGCAGCTGTTACACTATTAAATGGAGACTATATTAGAGGTGATGAGCTCGATATTAATGATTTATTCATACATCAAATAGTAACTAATGAAGTCATATCTTTGCAAGATAGAATTCCGGATACATTGGAGTCTTTTAGAGGAGCACTCAATCAACAAGAGAAAGAGCCAGACATCGATATTGGATGGCACTGCAAAAATCCTTATAAATGTGATGCGTCTGAATATTGCTGGAGAGTGCAAAGAAAAATACCAGAATATTCAGTATTTAATATTTTCCCGCTTACAAAAAAATCAAAGGCATTAGAGCTTTATCATCAAGGAATTGTTAATATAGATGAGATACCCGCATCATTTCAACTCACTGATAAACAGCAATTGGATATTGATGCTAGTGAATCTACAATAGACAAGAAACCTAAAATTAACAGGAAAAAGCTTGCTTTATTTCTAAGTTCGCTAAGCTATCCCTTTTACTATTTAGATTTTGAGACATTCCAACAGCCAATTCCAGAATTCAAAGGAATTAGTCCATTCCAACAAATTCCATTTCAATATTCTGTTCACATAGAGCAAAATAATCAAACTCTCGAGCATAAAGAATTTCTTGGGAAGGAAGGTTCTGATCCTCGAGAGAAACTTGTAAAACAACTTATAAAAGATATACCAATGAATGCAACAATACTTGCTTTTAATGCTAGTTTTGAGCAAATGGTTCTCAAAGGTTTAGCTAAACAATTTGGTCAGTATGAGGATCATTTGTTAAGTATTAGTGAAAATATTATTGACATAGCCATACCATTTCAAAAAAGATATTATTATCTACCAGAGATGAAAGGAAAGCACAGTATCAAGATTGTATTGCCACTTCTTGTACCTCAAATGGCTGAAGCTTATAAAGAACTGGATTTAGTACATGATGGCAGTGAGGCAATGCAAGCCTTTGCAGTTCTTAGTGAAATTGAAGATCCGGAAAAAATTATGAGAATAAGAAAATCATTGATTGAGTATTGTAGACTTGATACTTTGGCTATGGTTAAAATTCTTGAAAAACTTCAACTAGTATGAGTTAACTAGTTTAGTTAAAAACCTAGTAAGCTCAACATCAGATTTTGGTATCGTTATTATGTGTTATCTCTGTAATTCATCACTTAGATGAGGATGAATTGTCTTTAGTAGGATTTTATAGACATCAGCATTTCCGGCGACCACATTACCTGTCTCTAAGTACTGGTCTCTACCTGAGAAGTCTCCAATAAATCCACCTGCCTCTTTAACTAGTAAGGAACCAGCAGCTATATCCCATGAGTTAAGGCCTATTTCCCAGAAACCATCCAAACGCCCAGTAGCTAGATAAGCTAAATCAAGTGCAGCAGAACCTGCCCTACGAATTCCAGATACATGGGGGTGGATGGCTTTAAAGGTTTTTAGATAGCAATCAAGGTGTTCTGGGTGTCTAAAAGGAAATCCTGTACCTATTAATGTGTCTTGGAGTCCGTTTGACATAGTAACTCTGATCCTCTCATTATTAAGATAGGCACCTTCTCCTTTTGAAGCGTTGAAGAGTTCCTCCTTGAAAGGATCATAGATTACGGCATGAGTCACCACTTGCTTTTCAAGTAAGGCAATCGAAACAGCGTATTGAGGGAAGCCATGCAGATAGTTCGTTGTTCCGTCTAAAGGGTCAATAATCCATTGAAAATCACTGTCACCCAATGTTTCACCACTCTCTTCAGCTAAAATTGAATGATTTGGAAAGACTTTTTTAATCTCGTTTATAATGGCTTTTTCAGCCGTTTTATCAACCTCAGAAACAAAGTCATTGATAGACTTATTTTCAATGGTCAATAAATCGATCTGGTTGTGATACCTAAGGACAACATCACCAGCTGCACGGGCAGCTCGAACTGCAATATTAACGGTAGGATGCATGGTTAATGAGCCAATTAATTAAAGACACGAATTATACCTTGGCGGCTTTTGATAAAGTGAGGATTGTCATGGTGGGTACTACAGAGCCAGGCAATATTGGGGCTGCCGCAAGGGCTATGAAAAATATGTCTCTTTCTCGATTGTTTTTAGTTAATCCCACCAACTATCCTTCAGCTGCTGCAACTGCAAGGGCTAGTGGTGCAGACGATGTTTTATCCAACGCTGTTGTTTGTAGTTCTTTAGCTGAAGCGTTAGAAGGAGTGCACTTAGTTATTGGTGCAAGTGCTCGTCAACGCAACATTAAATGGAAACAGATGGATGTATTAGACACTTGTAACGAAATACAAAAAACTTTAGCTAAATCTAAACAACAGGTCGCTGTAATTTTTGGGACTGAGAATTCTGGACTAACGAATGAAGAATTAGATCTGTGTCATATTCTCATGACTATCCCTGGCAATCCTGATTATTCTTCATTGAATGTTGCATCAGCAATCCAAGTTTTTGCTTACCAAAACTTTGTCAGTAATATACAGATAGATTTTGAGAATTTTGATAACGAATTGGCAAGTTTTGAAGAGTTAGAAGGCTTCTATATTCATCTTGAACAGGTGCTCGAGTATATTGATTATTTTGAAGAAAAGAGGTCAAAAAGTTTGCTAATGCGTCGTCTTCGCAAATTGTTTGGTCGTAGTTATCCAGAAAAAGAAGAAGTGGCAATTCTAAGAGGCATTCTTACAAGCATTAAGCCATACAATAAAAAGCCCGATTAAATCGGGCTTTTTCGCTAAATTAATCAGTATTAGCCAAGTATAAGCTTATTCATACGCTTGACAAACTCAGCAGGTTCTTTTATTTGGCCTCCTTCACTGAGTACCGCCTGATCAAATAAAACCTTCACTAGGTCTTTATCGACCTTGGTTTTGAGTTTTTTTACCAAAGGATGTTTTGGATTAATTTCAAGAATTGGTTTAGTTTCAGGGACATCTTGGCCAAGTGACTTCATGATACGTTCCATGTTGCTACCCATCTCGTTTTCATCAGCAATAAGACAGGAAGGAGATTCACTTAGACGACTCGAAACTTTAACTTCTTTGACTTGATTTTCAAGAATCTTTTGCACCTTAGTGATGACCTTTTCAAAATCTTTGGCTGTTTTTTCTTTTTTCTTCTTATCTTCTTTTGAATCCAAGTCCTCTAGGTCACCTTTTGCAATTGATTTAAGAGGAAAATCTTCATAGTCACCAAAATTTGCAACAAGCCACTCATCAACCCGGTCAGATAAAAGCAATACTTCGATATCTTTTTGTTTAAAAATTTCCAAATGAGGTGAACCTTTAGCGGCAGCATAGTTGTCGGCAGTTACGTAATAAATGGTTTTTTGGTCATCATTCATACGTTCAACATAATCTTTAAGAGATACTGTTTGTTCTTCAGTGTCATTAGTAGTTGTAGCGAAGCGCAACAGGTTTGTAATTTTGTCTTTATTAGCAAAATCTTCAACAACTCCCTCTTTGATAACCATGCCAAATTCTTGCCAGAATATTGCATAATCCTCAGGCTTATTTTTTGACATCTTGTCTAACTCAGATAGGATGCGCTTAACGGATGCTTTGCGGATTGTATCAACCACTTTACTTCCTTGTAAAATTTCTCTAGAAACATTGAGAGATAAATCATCTGTATCGATAACACCTTTGATAAAGCGCAGATATTGAGGTAATAATTCCTCGTTACCTTCCATGATAAAAACTCTTTTGGCATAGAGTTTTACTCCACCTTTTCTTTTGGGTTCCCACATATCAAATGGTGCTTTTCTAGGTATAAAAAGCAAAGATGTATAGTCTAGTTTTCCTTCCAATTTGTTATGTATTTGAGTCAATGGGCCATCAAAATCATAGGTTAATGATTTATAGAATTCATCATAATCTTTTTGTGATAGTTCTTTTTTATCTTGCGCCCAAAAAGCAGTTGCTTTGTTGATTGTCTCATATTCAATGAGATTCTCATCTTCTGAAGACTTGATCATCATAATTGGAACTGTTATATGGTCTGAGTACTTAGAAACAATACCACGAATTCGATGATCATTAAGGAACTCTTTTTCAGCTTTTTTGATATCAAGAGTTATTGATGTTCCACAATCTTCTACTTCAATTGTTTCGATGGAATATTCACCTTTTCCTTTTGATATCCATTTTGTTCCATTTGCCTTTTTATCACCAGCTTTCCGGCTTATAAGGGTGACCGAATTTGACACTATGAAGGATGAATAAAAGCCAACTCCAAACTGTCCGATTAGGTTTGAATCTTGAGCTTGATTTTTATCAAGACTTTCTAGGTATTTTCGAGTGCCTGAGTTTGCTATGGTGCCAATATTTTCCATCACTTCATCTTGGTTCATGCCGATACCGTTGTCCCTGATAGTGATCGTTGCTGCATCTTTATCAACATCAATATGGATGTTTGGGTTATCTTTTCCCTCAACCAATGAATCGTTTGACAGTGACTCAAATTTGAGTCTATCGATTGCGTCTGAAGCGTTTGAGATCAACTCCCTTAAGAAAATCTCTTTATTGGAGTATAAGGAGTGGACCATTAGGTGAAGTAGTTGAGATACTTCTGTTTGAAAAGCATGTGTTTGTTTTTGACTCATCTGAATTCCTTTATCGTTTAACGTAAAATGCTAAGATATGGTCAATCAGGAAAAAAACAAGTACCAAAGTCATATTTTAGTTGAACAAATTGATCAATTTGTTGCTTACCTTAAGGTCGAGAAACTTTATGCCTCAAACACTATTTCTGCCTACCAAAGAGATTTATTTAAGTTTCTATCTTTTTGTCTAGAAAATTCTGTTACTGAATGGAAAGATATTGTACCTGATACTGTAAATCTGTTTGTTATGGGTCTTCGTCATCGAGGAGTGTCTGCAAGATCAATTCGAAGGTATTTATCCACGATACGTGGTTTTTTTACTTTTCTGGTGAAACAAGGTGTGTTGACTGAAAATTGTGTTATCTCTATCCAGACTCCTAAAATTGATCAAGTTTTACCTAAAACAATTGATTTTGATGATCTTAAAAGAATGATGACTTTGAGTTCTGAGTTATATTCTGAGCTACGTGCAGTTGTTATGATAGAGCTAATGTATTCATGTGGCTTGAGAGTCTCTGAATTGGTTGGTATTGATATCAATGATCTGGATTTGGAAGAAGGATTTGTCAGAGTGAAAGGTAAGGGCGGAAAGACTCGATTTTCACCAATAGGAAGTTCAGCCATTAATGCAGTTGAAATATATCTTTCAAAGAGACCTAGTTTTGAAAATAATGCCTTATTTGTAAACCAAAATAATCATAGAATTAGCCCTCGCTCTATACAAAATATTGTCAAAAAAAGGGCTCTTGAAGTAGGGGTGACTGTCAACGTTCATCCTCACATGCTTAGGCATGCTGCAGCGACTCATTTTCTACAGTCAAGTCATGATCTTAGGACTGTGCAAGAGTTTTTGGGTCACAAGAGTATTAAAAGCACCCAAGTATATACCCATTTAGATTTTTTAGAATTATCGAAGGTCTATGATGAATTTCACCCCAGAGCCAAAAAATGAACTTATTGATTGGAAAAAAGTTAGCTTTGCATCATTTAAGGAAAGGTGTTATTGCGCACCCTACAGATACAGTCTACGGTCTAGCTTGTTTAGCAAACAATCCAAGCGCGATTAAAGCATTGGTTGATCTCAAACAAAGAGATCTTGATAAGGGTTTTATATTACTTGCTTCAGATGTAGAGTATGTATTACCCTATATTGATACAAATCTTGACATCAACTTAATAAACAAACTTGGTCAGCTAACTGCTATCCCTACGACCTATTTAGTGCCTAAATCTGAAAGTACATCAAGTTTAATTAGTGGATCCAGTGATCTTGTTGCAGTGCGTATTACCTCAGATCCGTTAGTTCGTTATTTTTGTGAAAATACCGAATCCGCTCTAATTTCTACCAGTGCTAATTTACAAGGCCAAAAAGTTGCTTCTAATATGGATGAATTGGAGGCTTATTTTAATCAAGCCCTTTCATATGCATTGCCTCCAAATAAGTATAATTCAGAACCTTCGATAATAATTAATTTAGTGACAGGGAAACGCCATCGATGATAGGGCAAGTAAAAAAATATCTAGTCCAGTTACAAGAAAGTATTTGCTCTGATTTGGAGTCGATTGATGGTAGAGCTATTTTTGAAATAGATCGTTGGACAAAAGAAGACGGCAATGGGAGTGGTATTACTGGTGTTATTTGTGATGGTAATGTCTTTGAGAAGGGGGGCGTCAATTTCTCAATCGTTCAAGGCAATAAAATGCCAAAGTCTGCAAGCGCTTTTCGACCAGAGTTAGAAGGTAGAAAATATACTGCGCTTGGAGTTTCTTTGGTGATGCATCCAGAGAATCCATACATACCTACTGTCCATGCAAATGTACGTTTTTTTGTTGCCGAAGAGTCTGGAAAGAAGCCTATATGGTGGTTCGGAGGTGGTTTCGACTTAACCCCTTTCTATGGCTTTGATGAGGATGCTGTGCACTGGCATACGACCGCTAAAAAAGCTTGTCTTCCTTTCGGTAAAAAGGTCTATTCAAAATACAAAAAATGGTGTGATGACTATTTCTATCTAGAACATAGAGATGAGCAACGTGGTATAGGAGGACTATTTATTGACGACCTTAATGAGGGTGGCTTTGATAGGTGTTTTGAATTTATGAAAAGTGTGGGTAATCACTTTACTGATGCTTATCTACCAATCGTCATAAAGCGAAAAGATACCCCTTATGGAGAAAAAGAGAGAAATTTTCAACTTTATCGCCGAGGTCGGTACGTAGAATTTAATTTGATTTATGATCGGGGAACATTGTTTGGCCTTCAAAGTGGAGGTAGAACTGAGTCGATTTTGTTGTCAATGCCTCCAGAGGTTAAATGGTCATATCTACTCCAAGTTGAAAAGGACAGCGAAGAAGGAAAGCTATATAATCATTATTTGAAGCCTAAGGAGTGGGTTACATGACACATATGTTGGATGTAACTCGGCTATTGTGCCCAATGCCAGTGATTAAACTTAGCCAAAAGATTGGAGATCTATCTGTAGGTGATACAATTGAGATCTTTGCAACTGATCCTGGTGTTAAGCATGACATTCCGGCTTGGTGCAGAGTTCATGGACATAGTGTTCTTGGTATTGAAGAACGAGATGAAAAGATTGTGCTGCTAATTGAAAAGAATTAGTATATAATTTATCACTGAAAAATGCTCATGTTGACCTCTCTGAGAGTCAATATTTTGTTTGCAACGGCGCAGACTTTCCTGACAATGCCTGTCAATGTTTAATCTAATTTATATTAGGAGATAATATGTCTGCAAAAGATGTAATTAAATTGATTGAAGATCAAAGCGTAAAGTTTATTGATTTTCGTTTTACCGACACCATAGGTAAAGAACAACACGTAAGTGTGCCTTCGCACACAATCGATGCTCAAAAATTAGAAGACGGTCAAATGTTTGATGGCTCGTCAATCTCTGGGTGGAAAGATATTAATGACTCTGACATGATTTTGATGCCTGACCCTGAGACAGCTATCTTGGACCCTTTTACTGAAGAAGTTACACTCAATATACGTTGCAATATCGTTGACCCTTCTGATATGAAGGGTTATGTTAAGGATCCACGCTCACTTGCAACTCGCGCAGAAGCCTATCTTATAGAGACAGGAATTGGTGACACTGCCTATTTTGGTAACGAGCCAGAATTTTTTGTCTTTGATAGTGTCAAGTGGGATGCAGGATTTGGTTTGGGTAAGGCTTTTTATGAAATTAGTTCTGAAGAGGCTGCCTGGAGTTCTGGTGTAGATATAGAGGGTGGCAATAAAGGTCATCGTCCACACATCAAGGGTGGATACTTCCCAGTTCCTCCAGTCGACTCGTTGCATGATCTTAGATCTCAAATGTGTTTGGCGATAGAAGAGATGGGCGTTACGACAGAGGTCCATCACCATGAAGTCGGTACTGCCGGACAATGTGAAATTGGCGCATTATTCAATACATTGGTGAAAAAGGCCGACGAAACACAGATATTAAAGTACTGCGTTCATAACGTTGCTCAGCTTTATGGCAAAACCGCTACATTCATGCCGAAACCGATTGCGGTTGATAACGGTAATGGTATGCATGTCCACATTTCAATTGCGAAAGATGGTGTCAACATGTTTGACGGTGATGGCTATGGCAACCTCAGTGAAACAGCACTATTTTTTATTGGTGGTATTATCAAGCATGCTCGTGCTTTGAATGCCCTTACCAATCCATCCACAAACTCATACAAACGTCTAGTTCCTGGTTTTGAAGCACCTGAAATGTTAGCTTATTCAGCTAAAAACCGTTCTGCTGCGATTCGTATTCCTTATGTTTCAAATCCAAAAGGTCGTCGTGTTGAGGTGCGCTTCCCAGATTCAACTTCAAACCCATACCTGGCTTTTGCTGCGATGCTTATGGCAGGTCTTGATGGTATTAAGAACAAGATTCATCCAGGTGAACCTGTTGACCAAGACCTATATGACTCTGATACAACAGGTATACCTAAGGTTAGCGGTATGCTCCATATAGCACTTGAAGAGTTAGATGCCGACCGTGAATTTCTCAAGCAGGGTGGTGTTTTTACTGACGAGGTGATTGATTCATTTATTGAATTAAAAATGCAAGAAGTCACAGCGATGAGGGCGTCACCTCAGCCGCTTGAGTTCGATCTATACTATAGCTGCTAATAATTCAGTTGTAAGAAAATCAAAAGTCGCGCAATGCGCGGCTTTTTATTGTTATTTTTCTGTCTTCTGTATACGGTAAAATTAATTAAAACAATCTCATAAAAGAAAATGATTGAAGTTAGAAATGATTGGCAATTAAATGAAATAAAGGCACTCTTTGAGATGCCTTTTAGTGACCTAATTTTTATGGCTCACAGCATACACAGAGAGGTTTTTGATCCAAACCAGGTTCAGGTTAGTTCTTTACTAAATATTAAGACTGGCGCCTGCCCAGAAGATTGTTCTTATTGCTCTCAAAGCTCCAAATACAATACTGGTCTAGAGCGAGAAAAATTAATGGAAATTGATCAAGTATTACAACAAGCAAAAAAAGCGAAAAACAAAGGTGCTTCTAGATTTTGTATGGGGGCTGCTTGGCGAAATCCCACCGATAAAAGTCTTGACAAAGTAATTCCAATGATTAAGGGTGTAAAAGCGATGGGTATGGAAACATGCGTCACTTTGGGTATGCTCACTCAGGAGCAAGCCCTTACCTTGAAGGATGCTGGTCTAGATTACTATAATCACAATATAGACACCTCAAAAGAGCACTACTCTAACGTTGTAACGACTCGACACTTCCAGGACAGGCTTGACACTTTAGAAGCGGTAAAAAATGCTGATATTAGCGTTTGTAGTGGTGGTATCTTGGGTTTGGGTGAAACAGAAACTGACCGTGCATCAATGCTTCAATCTTTGGCCAATTTAGATGTACATCCTGATAGTGTTCCTATTAATTTATTAGTGCCAATTCCAGGCACTCCTTTTGAGAACGTCAAACCACCAAGTGAAAGTGAGTTCGTGCGAACCATTGCAGTGGCAAGAATTTTGATGCCCAAATCAGTTGTTCGTTTATCTGCAGGAAGACTTGAAATGGGCGAAAGTATGCAAGCGCTTTGTTTTTTTGCTGGTGCAAACTCAATTTTTTATGGTGAGCAATTACTAACAACCGATAATCCAACTGTAGCTAATGATCAGCTACTTTTTGACAGATTAGGTATTAATATATAATCGACAATCATTTTCTCTGGACTGGGTACTTGAAGTGACTCCAAAGCACTTGTCATGTCTTTTAGTTTATTAGTGGTTAAGGAGCGCAATTGCTTGTCTATAGTTTCTGCATTTAGAAGAGACTCTTCAAGTAATATACCAGCACCCTGATCAGACAGGTATTGAGCATTTTTTGTTTGATGGTTATCAACTGCGTAAGGAAAAGGAACAAGAATAGCTATTGTTTTAGTTGCCACCAATTCTGACACAGTCATTGCTCCAGAACGACACACAACCACATCTGCCCACGCATACGCTTCTGCCATATTTTCTATGAACGACTCAATACAAAGATTAGTGTTCGGATTGTTTTGATATGCCAGTTTGACAGACTCTAAATGTTTGACACCGGTCTGATGCCATATATTTAATGGTGTTTTGATACTTGTAATTACTTCATTTATTTTTTGGGCACCAAGTGAACCACCCAGAACAAGCAAGTTATTTACTAATTCAGGTGTATTTTTTGGTTCTGGAGTAAAAAAAATAGGGTTTCCAACAGTTACAGCATTAATTGATAAATCAAACGTATTGTCAAAAGCTTGAAGGCTTTGTTGAGCAAACTTTCCGAGCAATTTATTTGTAGCGCCTAGGATAGCATTTTGTTCATGAATAATTAAGGGGACAAAAAATATTTTGGCAACCATACCTCCAATACCCGAAGCATAGCCACCCATACCAACAACTCTGTCAGGTCGAAATCTAAGAAAAACAATAATCGTTTCAATTAAACCAAAACATAGTAAGAAAAAAGCTTTCAAAATTGTTAGGAGGTTTTTCCCTCTTAAACCACTAGTGTGTACGCAATGGAGTTGATAGCCATGTTTTGGTACCAGTGAGCCTTCCATACTATTTCGACCACCCAACCACTCAATGTTAGCGCCTTGATTTGCTAGTTCCTTGGCGATTGCAAGTGCTGGGAAAATATGACCACCGGTGCCGCCTGCCATAATTAGAACTTTTCTAGACATATTTTTTTTGCTTTGAGTAGTTTGTATTATTTTCCATATCAACTCTAAGAATAATAGCTAATGAAATGACGGCAAAAATCATCGAAGTTCCTCCATAACTTAGTAGCGGCAGAGTAAAACCTTTTGGGGGAAGGAGTGCTAGGTTCATACCAATATTGACAGTAACTTGCATTGAAAACCATGTACAAATACCAAAGACAACAAAGGAGCTATATTTTCTACCCTTTTTTAATGCTAATTTCGCAATGTTAAAGCCTTTGATTAAAATATAAGAAAATGAAAGTAAGACAAAAAGCATGCCTACAATTCCTAGCTCTTCACCAATTGTTGCAAAAATCATATCGGTATGTCTTTCAGGTAACAAAGCATATTTTTGAATACCACCGCCTAGGCCAGAACCAAACCATTCACCTCTTGCGATGCCTATCAAAGCTTGGTATGTTTGATGAACTTGGGTGTAATCATTCCAAAAGGATGTTAGCCGATCCAAACGGTTGGGGTTAAATGCTACAAATATTCCTACTACACCAAACAAGCCTGTCGTAACTATACTGAGTTGTTTTAGGTATGAACCAGCTGCAAAAAGCATCGCCAATGCCGTCAAAGAAATGATTAATAGGGCGCCAAAATCAGTTTCAAGTAAAAGTAAAACATCGGCGATACCGATAATAAGTAAGGTTTTAATAAATCCCGTCCAGGGACTACGAACATCTTTTTCTTGTCGAATTAAAAAGCCTGCCATAAAAAGAATCATTGATAGTTTCATTAATTCAGAGGGTTGAAACTTAAAGAAAACAAAATTAATCCAACGGGATGAGCCATTGACTTCATGGCCAATTGGCTTAGGAAAAAAAACAACAATCAAGAGAACAATAGAGAGGATAAATAAAGGTATCGAATATTTTTGAAGAATAGAAATCGGTGTATTGAGAATTCCAAGACCTGCAGCTAGAGCGACTATTATGAAAAGCGTTTGTTTAAAGAAGTATGAATAACTTTCAAAATAGGCAAGTGAAGCTGAAAATGACATAATCCAGCCAAAAATAATCAAGGCTATGATCGCAGATAGTAATGACTTATCTGGCATTTGCCTGGTTCTCATGGTTTGGTCTGATAGCATCCTAAACTGTATTTTATACTCAATAAGGACAAGTTTAACTAGATATCCTGAAGGATAAAAGTTGAGCTATGATTAAGTCTATATGGGATAATGCTCCATTTTAAAAATTAAGCCAAGTACATGATTTCTACTGCGAATATCACCATGCAATTTGGTGAAAAACCTTTGTTTGAAAACATATCTGTTAAATTTCAGGATGGCAACCGTTATGGGTTGATTGGTGCCAATGGTTGTGGTAAATCCACTTTAATGAAAATATTGACAGCAGAGTTAAAGCCAACTCATGGTTCGGTCACGTTTGGTGCAGGTCAAAGGCTCGGTATTTTGTCACAGGATCAGTTCGCTTTTGAAAAGTATCGTGTGGTTGATACCGTTATTATGGGCTACAAGGAATTATGGAAAATAAAGGAAGAGAGAGATCGTATTTATGCTCTCCCTGAAATGAGTGAAGAGGATGGCATTAAGGTAGCAGAATTGGAAATGCAGTTTGCAGAGATGGATGGTTATTCTGCAGAATCTTCGGCAAGTGAATTGTTGCTAGGCCTTGAAATTCCCCTTGAACAGCATTACGGTTTAATGAATGAAATTGCACCTGGATGGAAATTACGAGTTCTTTTGGCCCAAGCCCTTTTTTCTGATCCGGATGTACTCCTATTAGACGAGCCAACGAATAACCTAGACATCAACTCAATTCGCTGGTTGGAAGGTATATTGAGTGCCCGAAAGTCAACCATGGTGATTATTTCTCATGACCGACATTTTTTGAATGGTGTCTGCACTCATATGGCTGATCTTGACTATGGCGCGTTGAATATTTTTCCTGGAAGTTACGACAACTTTATGATTGTGGCGACCGCTATTCAGGAAAGAATGAGAGCAGATAATGCTAAGAAAGAAGAAAAAATTAAAGATTTGAAGCACTTTGTATCACGATTTTCAGCGAATGCCTCTAAATCAAGACAAGCAACCTCTAGACTCAAGCAACTTGACAAGATTGAGCTCGATGATATCAAACCATCTTCACGCGTTAGCCCGTATATTATTTTTAATCAGAGTAAGGAGTTATTCAGAAATGTTCTTGAGGTTCAAAACGTCAACAAAAGTTTTGATAGCATAGAAGTACTAAAGGACATTAATCTAATGATTGAGACAGGTGAAAGGGTTGCAATCATTGGTCAAAACGGTATCGGTAAAACTACTCTACTAAGAACCTTATATGGTGAACTTGAATCTGACAGCGGTAAAACCAAATGGAGCGAAAACGCTAACATTGGTTATTATGCTCAAGATCACAATGCTGATTTTGAGAAGAATATTAGTGTACTGGATTGGATGACTCAATATAAAAATGAGAAAGACGATATACAGATGATGCGCTCTGTCTTGGGCAAAATGCTTTTTGGTAAGGAAGATATAAAGAAATCCGTAAAGTCTCTTTCAGGTGGCGAGAAAGGGCGCATGATTTTTGGAAGGTTGATGCTACAAAAGCCAAACATTTTATTAATGGACGAACCAACAAATCACATGGATATGGAGTCTATTGAAGCATTAAATCTTGCACTTGATAATTACAAAGGCACACTAATATTTGTTAGCCACGATAGAGAGTTTGTTTCTTCTTTGTCAACCAAAGTTGTTGAACTTAAAGAAGATAGTGTGCATTATTACTCTGGTAATTATGAGGACTACTTGTTGACTCAATTGTGAATTTTATTATATGTATCTATGAAATCTATTGATTATTAAATCTTTAATTAAGTGGTTAAATAGGCTAAATATAGCGTTTAAGCGTAAAATTTATCCAAATAAATCAAGGTAAATTACAAATGTTTACAGGAATCATTCAGGCACAAGGCAGCATCAAAGAAATTCGTTCATCGAATAAGGGAGCAGTTTTTGTACTTAATTCAAATTCATTAGACCTTTCGATGGTCTCTATAGGTGACAGTATTGCTGTAAATGGAGTGTGTTTAACGGTAACCCAACTTGATGATAATTCTTTTTCTGCTGACGTATCTCAAGAAACCTTAAATTGCACAACATTTTCTCAATCAAAGAAAGGCCAAAGTGTCAACTTAGAGAAGTCATTACGACTTGATCAAGGTATCGATGGTCACGTTGTGAGTGGGCATGTTGATGGCGTAGGGAAGGTTACCTCAATAGCTATTGAGGGGGAGAGTACGCGTATGAAAATTAAGGCTGACGACAATTTGATAAAATACATTGCAAAAAAAAGCTCGATTTGCATTAATGGCGTTAGCTTGACCGTAAACGAAATTGATGGCAATGTTTTTGGTGTCAATATTGTGCCTCATACTTTTTCTGTCACAACACTTGACGAATTAAAGGTAAATTCACAAGTTAATATAGAGATAGATATAATTGCCAGACATATAGAGCAGTTACTTAATCACAAGACTAGTGCTAGGATAGATAAGGCGTTGTTAATTAAAAATGGATACCTATGAAAGTAACAATTGAGAAACTTCTAGATGACTATAGGAAAGGTAAGATGATCATCCTAATGGATGATGAAAGTCGTGAAAATGAAGGTGATTTGCTGATAGCCGCTGAAAAAATTACCAAAGAAGATATTAACTTTATGGCTACTCATGGTAGAGGTTTGATTTGTTTAACATTGACGCAAGAACGTTGCCAGCAATTGAATCTTCCATTAATGGTGTCTCAAAATAGAGACCTTCATTCAACAAACTTTACAGTTTCGATTGAAGCCGCTACAGGTGTAACGACAGGGATTTCTGCTGCTGACAGAGCCAAAACTATTGTCGATGCTGTAGCTAAAGATGCAAAACCAATTGACATTATTCAACCAGGACATGTCTTTCCATTAATGGCCCAGCAGGGTGGGGTTCTTATACGTGCTGGACATACAGAGGCTGGTTGCGATTTAGCTCGATTAGCTGGCTTTGAACCTTCCTCAGTAATTGTGGAAATATTAAATAAAGATGGATCTATGGCAAGAAGTGGTGATTTGGAAAAATTTGGGAAAAAACATAGAATTAAGGTTGGCACAATTGCTGACTTAATCCATTATCGAGTAGAGAACGAGAAAACAATAGAGAGAATAAGCCAGAGACCTTTTAAAACTAAATATGGCAAGTTTAATCTTTATTCTTATTTGGACAGCATTCATAACGACATTCATATTGCGCTGGTTAAGGGAGTGATCGATAAATCAAGCGAGCCCTATGTTAGAGTTCACATGGAAAATATTTTTAAAGATGTTTTACAAGAAGTTAAACGTGGCTTTAGTATTAATAGTGCATTGAACAAAATATCTGAAGTAGATACTGGAGTTTTTTTGCTTCTTCGTAAACAAGATAACCAAGCTATTCTTGAAAACATTGATAACCAGGACTATAGCAGTACTGATGATAGTAGAACTTTTGGAATTGGAGCTCAAATATTAGCTGATTTAGGTGTTACAAATATGAAATCATTAGGAAACCCGAGAAAGTGGCCTGGACTAGAAGGTTTTGGTTTAAATATTACTGAATACATAAATACAAAGGAGTTATAAAAAATTGAAAACTATCGAAGGTGATTTAACTATCAGGAATAAAAAAATTGCACTTGTTGCTGGTCGATTTAATTCATTTGTAGTTGAACATTTAATTAATGGCTCTAAAGACACCTTATTAAAGCATGGTGCAGAAGAGACTGATATTGAACTCTTTTATGTACCAGGAGCTTTTGAAATTCCTTTAGCTCTTAAAAAGATTGCTAATAGTGGTAAATATGATGGTATTGTCGCCTTAGGAGCTGTAATACGCGGTGGAACACCTCATTTTGAATATGTAGCTGGAGAATGTGTGAAAGGTATTTCACAAGTTTCATTAGACTCAGAAGTGCCTATTGCCTTTGGTGTTTTGACGGTTGATACAGTAGAGCAAGCAATTGATCGTGCTGGTGCTAATTCTGGAAATAAAGGTGCTGAAGCAGCAGAGAGCGCTATTAGAATGATAAATTTGCTTGAACAATTGTGACCCCTAAACAGCTTTCTCGTGCACGAGCAGTTCAAGCGCTGTATCAATGGCTTGTATCGGGCGATGACTTAGTAAAAATTGAAGAACAATTTTTAAATCGAGACGAGCCATACCCACCATATAAAATCTCCAAATCTTATTTTTCTAATTTGTTTCTAAATATCCCAAAAAATATTACGTTGTTAGATGAAATAATTGAACCTTCGCTTGATAGAGGTGTTGATGAATTGGGACCAACTGAACGAGCCATTTTGTATTTGGGAGTGTATGAGCTTAAATTTCAGCCAGAAGTTCCATATAAGGTTGTCATCAATGAAGCGGTAGAGTTAACAAAACTTTATGGTGCAGAGGGTGCTTATAAGTTGATTAATACATCATTGGATAAAATTGCACAAGATCTTCGTAGTGTTGAATTGAGCGATTAAAAAGTACTCAAACTTATTCATAAAAATTTTTATCTATAAATTTCAGTTCTCTAGTACTAAGATTTATTTATCTGGACTATTAATTTTTCTCACTCTGGTTCTATATATTGTTTAGAAGTATTTAGTGAGTTGAATTAAACTAACTTGCAAATGAGTTTTATCATAAGCAATTAAATGGTATTATTTCATTTCCACACAAAAAAATGACTTCAATTTATTAATTGATTCTAGTGAATTTTTTCCTAAAAAGAAAGCATTTTTTTGATGGTTATAGTTAAATGTGATTTTTTTTCAAATTATGAAGGAGAGAAAATGAAAGGTCTTTATAAAAAAATTGGAGCCACGATTGTCGGTGCAATAGCTACCGTTAATGTTATGGCTCTTGATGAGTTAAACGTTGCTTACTTTGAAGAATGGCCTATGCCATTTGAATATGCAAAACAAATTGGTGCATATGACGAAGCTTTAGGAATGACAGTAAACTGGAGTGCTTTCGGTACTGGTACTGCAATGTCAGCCGCTATGGCTTCTGGAGATATTGATATCTCTGTAAGTCAAGGTGTACCACCATTTATTGTGGCAGCTTCTACAGGTCAAGACTTGCAAATTGTTGACGTAGCAGTTAGCTATGCTGACAATGACAACTGTGTTGTAGCGTCAGCTCTTGAAATTGACGCAAGCAATGCTTCTGAGTTAGCTGGATTAAAAGTTTCTGTACCAATCGGTACTGCAGCTCACTACGGTTACTTAAAGCAGATGAGTCATTTTGGTGTTGATGTATCTTCAATGGATGTTGTTGATATGGCTCCACCTGAAGGAGCAGCTGCTTTTGCTCAAGGTAGTGTTGATGTATTCTGTGGCTGGGGTGGATCACTTCGCCGTGCTTTAGAGCATGGTAATGTGCTTTTAACTGGTGCAGAGAAAACAGCGCTAGGTATCCTGGTTTGGGATGTAACTTCAACAACAGCACAATTTGCTAATGAAAACGCTGAAGTTTTAGCGACATTCTTGGGAGTGACTGCTGCTTCTAATGCTATGTGGAATTCTGGTGGATTTACTTCACTGATGCTTCCTCATATTGCAAGAGATGCTGGTATGGATGAGGCTGCAACTGCCGACACAATGTCGACATTTGTATTCCCATCAGTTAGTTCACAACTATCAGGCGCATGGCTTGGCGGTTCAGGAATAACTTTCCTTAAGGGTGTAGCTGATGTTTTTGTTAATGCTGGTGAAATCCCAAGTGCACGTGGCTCATATGCAGGTGCAGTTAATACGGATGGTTTGAATACAGTAGCAAGCCAATAAAATACTAAATATCGGACTTAAATAAATGTCTGATATCTAAGTATCTGTTAGACTTAAGGTGGCGCACTATTAGTGTGCCACCTTTTTTTATGAAAAAACATCGGAGATTGATTTGAAGGGATTATCAATTGAAAACATATCAATGCGTTTTGATTTAAAAGATGGAAAATCAATTCAGGCACTAAAAGATATATCTCTTGAAATCGAAGAGGGACAAATTATTACCGTACTAGGGCCATCAGGTTGCGGTAAAACCACACTCTTAAATATTATTGCAGGTTTTTTGGCTCCGACTGAAGGGCAAGTCGTTCTCAACGATCAGACCGTTATTGGACCAGGTGCTGAACGTGGTATGGTTTTCCAGCAGGGGGCGCTCTTTGAATGGATGAATGTACGCTCAAATGTGGCCTTTGGGCCACGAATGAAGGGTATGCCAAAAGCAGAGCAAAATGAAAAAGTCCAGCACCTTTTGGAAGTGGTCGGGCTTCGTGATTTCGAGGATAAAGCGGTTTACGAACTCTCGGGTGGAATGCAGCAACGTGTTGCTTTAGCGCGCTGTCTGGCAAATGATCCAGATGTTATTTTGATGGATGAGCCCTTGGGGGCGTTGGATGCACTAACTCGTGAAAAGATGCAAGGTTTGGTGCTCAAGCTCTGGAAAGAAACAGGAAAGACGATTATGCTGATAACACATTCCGTCGAGGAAGCAGTTTTGCTCGGCGAGAGACTTCTGGTATTGGCTCCAAGACCTGGGAGAATCCTAAAAGAATACAAACTTCCTTATGCTGAAATGGGCTCTGGTATGGATCTTCGAGAAGTCAAAAAATCTGAAGGATATATCGAAACTCGAGATGAAATACTTTCCATTATTTGGGAGATGGAAGAAGAAATTATGGGTAGAGTGGAGAACAACTGATGGCCATTTTACTAATCTATATTATTGTTTTCATTAGCGCTTTTTATGTAGTTCATTTAGTGACAAAAATGATGACTGCTCAGAAGGACTATACGAGTCTTAAAACTGTAACATTTGGCGATGAAAGCGCCGTTAGACCTAACCGACCCGCATCAATTATCTCGGTTCTGGCTATTTTTATGATTTGGGGGGCATTTACAGGCTCAAAATTGATGCCGTTTCACGCGCCAGGTCCATTTATTGGTGAAACTTCTTTTACCTATACCGCAATGAATGCAGCGGGTGAGACCGATGATGCACAAGTTATTGTTACTGTTTATGATATACAGTCAGGCAAAACACCTCAGAAAATGAAGATTGACCCTGGCACAGGATTTGCAAAAAATGATACTGCTAATATTGTAGCTTGGCGAAGTGGGTTAATTAAAGTACAACGTAATGATACTGGTAGTAAAGAGGATGGTTATAAAGTTATTGCCATTGATGGTCAGGAGATCTCCCCTAGTTCAGAAGTTTTTATAGATGATGCTCGGGTCTATATGACCGCTAAAGGAACACTGAGCTATACTCCAGAAAAAGGTTGGCAGATGCAACCAATCTGGCTACCTTCACCTGAAGCCGTTTGGTCAAGACTAGTTATAGTAGCCTCTGAAGGCTATAAAACTTTTAGCTTGGCAGAGCACCTTGGTTGGTCGCTTCTTCGTGTAGTAGTTGGATTTTTATTGGGTGCTCTTATTGGTATACCTCTTGGATATGCGATGGGACTTTCTGGCTGGTTTCGTGGCTGGTTTGATCCGATCGTCGAATTTATGCGTCCAGTACCACCGTTAGCGCTTATTCCACTGGTAATTATCTGGTTTGGGATTGGTGAAGAGGGCAAGATTATATTGCTTTTTCTTGCATCACTCTGGATTATGACAATTTCTGCCAGAGCTGGTGTTTCTGGGGTCAAGATTAGTAAAATTCATGCTGCATATTCTCTTGGGGCTTCAAAGCGACAAATCATGAGACTCGTAATTGTGCCAAATAGCCTACCTGAGATATTTACAGGTGCTCGTGTATCTATGGGGGTTTGCTGGGGTACCGTTGTCGCAGCTGAACTTGTTGCTGCTCAGAAGGGTGCAGGTATGATGATAATCAATGCTTCAAAATTTCAAATGACCGACCTAGTTATTATGGGTATCGTTCTGATTGGTGTGATAGGATACTCTATAGATATTCTTATGCGTATTGCAGAAAATTATCTAGTACCCTGGAAAGGCAAATAGCCTTATAATTCTTAGTTTTTTAGTTTCACTTTAATTATGTCTGATATATTGCCTAAGAAGGCACAAGTTGTAATTATTGGGGGTGGAGTTGTTGGCTGCTCGGTAGCTTATCATCTTTCCAAACTTGGCTACACTGATATTGTCCTTTTAGAGCGAAAAAAACTTACCTCTGGAACCACATGGCATGCTGCAGGACTTGTAGGTCAAATGCGCTCATCTTTAAACCTAACTCAAATGGTTCAATATTCAGGAAACCTTTATGAGACATTAGAAGCCGAAACAGGTATGGCAACAGGGTATCGCAGGACAGGCTCTGTGAGTCTTGCAATTAATGAGGAAAGGCTAAAAGAATTTAAAAGAAACGCTTCTCTAGCTAAAGTACATGGCGTTGATGTTCAGATACTGTCAACTTCAGAACTCAAGGATAAAATTAATCTATTTAATTTGAATGATGTTGTTGGCGGTGCATGGATTCCTAAAGATGGTAAAGCTGATCCTGCAAACGTTGCAATGGCTCTCGCTAAAGGCGCTAAAAACAATGGAGTAAAAATATTTGAAGACGTGAAAGTGACTGGAATCCATCAAGAAGATGGAAAAGTCAAAGGTGTTCAAACTGAGTTAGGCGATATACAATCTGAAGTAGTTGTTAATTGTGGTGGAATGTGGGCAAGAGAGGTTGGAAAAATGGCTGGAGTGTCAGTACCTCTTCATGCTTGTGAGCATTTTTATTTTCTAACCTCATCCGTTCCAGATTTAGGTGATATGCCTGTAGTAAGGGTTCCTGATGAGTCTGCATATTACAAAGAAGATGCTGGAAAAATATTGGTTGGTTTATTTGAGCCTAATGCTAAGCCATGGGCTCAAAATGGTATTCCTGAAGATTTTAGCTTTGACCAAATACAGGATGATTTAGAGCATTGTATGCCTTATCTTGAGCTCGCTATGAATCGATTGCCGGTAATGGAGAGCTTAGGCATTGAGACCTTTTTTAATGGACCAGAGAGCTTTACGCCCGATGATAATTTCCAAATAGGAGAGTCACCTGAACTTGAAAACTTTTATGTTGCTGCTGGATTCAATTCTATTGGTATTCAAGCAGCAGGTGGTGCTGGTAAATATTTAGCTGAGTGGATTATCGGAGGTGAGCCTCCTTGTGATTTATGGGAGGTCGATATTAGAAGAAACGACCCATTCCAAAATAATAAACTATACCTAGCTAACCGAGTCACGGAGACGCTAGGTTATCTATACGAAAATCATTTCCCATATCATCAATATAGCACTGCTAGAGAGCTTCGTCGAACACCACTGTATCAATTCTTTAAAGATCGTGGTGCTTGTTTTGGGGAGGTAGCAGGATGGGAAAGAGCTAACTGGTTTGTGCCAAAAAATTTGATTGGTAAAGTTCAGGCTGAATATGAGTATTCATGGGGAAAACAGAATTGGTTTGACTTTCATAAATTAGAGCATCAATCTATCAGAGAAGCTGTAGGCATGTATGAAATGTCATCCTATTCCAAAATCAGAATCAAAGGCTCTGATGCAATGGATTATCTTCAACTCATTTGCGCAAACGATGTTGATGTTTCAACTGGAAGAATTGTTTATACGCAATGGTTAAATAAAAAGGGTGGAATTGAGGCTGACGTCACAATTACACGCCTAGATGTGGATGATTATCTTGTTGTAAGTGGCACGCTATGCGCTACCCGTGATATGAACTGGCTAAAAAAGAACATGCCTAAGGATGCACACTGCTCTTTATTTAATTCTACAAGTGCAGAAGGTTGTATAGCTATTATGGGTCCCAATTCACGGGAACTTTTACAATCATTAACAGACACTGATTTAAGTAATGAAAATCTCCCATTTGCTAGTGTCTGTAATCTAGAAATTGGTATGGCTATGGTTCGTGCACACCGTATCACCTATGTTGGTGAGTTGGGATGGGAGTTATATTTTCCAATAGAGTTTTCTAACTATATTGCTGAGTTGATTGAGTCAATAGGAGAAAAATTTTCTTTGAAATTTTGTGGTATGCATTCTGTAGATAGTTGTCGTATTGAAAAGGCTTATAGACATTTTGGTCATGACATAACAGATGAAGATCATGTACTCGATGCGGGCCTTGGATTTGTTGTTAAACCTGATAAAAAACCTTCTAAATATGGAAAGTTTATTGGTTATGATGCTGTAAAGAAAAAACAAACTAATGGTTGTGAGAAGAGGGTAATGCAGTTCCTGTTAATTAATCCAGATGTCATGCTCTACCATAACGAACCTATTCTTAAGAATAGCGAGATAATCGGCTATTTAAGTAGTGGAGCATACGGACATACATTAGGTGGAGCGGTTGGATTGGGCTATATTGACTCTAAACCTGGTGAAAGTGACGAAGATTTGTTGAGTGCCGAATATTCTATTGAGGTTGAAGGCGTTATAGAAAAAGCTAGTGTATCCATAAAGCCAATGTATGATCCTTTAAATAAAAAGATTAGAGCCTAATAAACTGCAAATCACTTACATCTGGAGGATTAAGAGTTTTTTTATATCATTTTTTTAATTTGTTTTATGATAATATCCATACCGATATTGATCTTATTGGTATCAATTGCAGAATAACCAAGATGTAAATAGTTTTTTGGTGAGTCTTGATCAAAGAAAGACGCGTCTCCTGGTCTCAGGACAACCCCTTTTTTGAGTAATTCTTGACAAAGTTTTGCACTATTAATAGATTCTGGTATTTTTATCCAAAATGTTGATCCTCCAACCGTCGGAGCGCATGACAACAAAGGCTCTTCTTTAATTTTTTCATTAATTAAATCCCATCGCTCTTTATTGGTTCTTTGTATTTTGGTAAACATATTGTGGTAATGGCCCAGTCCAATAAACAATGCAACTGAGCGTTGATTGTTTGCAGGTATATGTCTCAACATCAAACGTCTTAAGGCTCTTGCTTCTTTAATAAAGCTCTCTGGTGCAACCATATAACCTAGACGAAGGCCGGGCGCAAAAGCTTTCGAAAAACTACCACAATAAATAACATTATTATGGTCATCTAAACTTTTTAAAGAAGGATGGGGTTTTTTTTGAAAATTAATCTCGGCCTCATAATCATCCTCTATGATGACAATGTTATTTTGTTGTGCACTTTCTAACAACTGTTTTCTTCGCTCCATACTCATTGTCACGCCGGTAGGGTATTGGTGACTCGGTGTGGTGTAGAGCATATCGATATGAGGTTTGATCTCATCAATCATGATGCCTTCGTGGTCTACAGAAATTGGAATAATATTATCGGTTCTAAAGCTAAAAATATTCCTAACATCTGGATATCCAGGGTTTTCGATACCAACAACTGTTTTTTCTTTAACCAGAAGGCTTGCCAGAATATAAATGGCATTCTGACTACCTGAAGTTATTAAAATTTGATTTTTATTGGCCCAAATTCCACGCTTTGGTAGTACTTTGGATTGAATTTGTTGAATTAGAGATGGGTCGTCACTATCAACATGGTCAATATTCCACTTTTTAATCTCTGGAACGGTCGAGGTATGCCTTACCACCTCTCGCCATTCATAAAAAGGAATTAGGCTATTGTCAAGCTGACCTACAGTAAAAGAATAAGGTAATCTTTGCCAATCTTCTGATTTTTGAATATTGGTTTTAAATGATGGTTTTTTTGTAATTAATTGGTCAAGCCATTGTGGTGATTTCTGAGTTACTGATGGAACTTCTTTAGTATCAGAATAATTTTCATAAATTTTATCGTTTACAAAATAACCCTTCCTCTTCTGAGCAGTAATATAGCCATCAAACTCTAACTCTTTATATGCCGCTATAACAGTGTTTCTAGCAACTTTTAGGGATGCAGCTAGGTTTCTCGAAGAGGGTAAGGATTCATTCGGTCCTATTAAGCCATTTGTAATAGCATCTATTAATTGTTGACGAATTTGAAGTTGCAGAGTCCTTGGCTTATCATGCCTCAAAGAGAAAAACTGATTCCACATTTCGTTCATAAGTCTGGTCTATTAATTGCAAGTTTGTTGGTTCTATATATATCCTTATTCTAGAGCACTTATATTTTACAATTCAATATTCTGAATTAAAGTAAATTTAATATAAAGGATTATTATGTCTGAAAGCACAATTATACAAAATGATAAGAAACATGTTTGGCATCATTTAACGCAGCATAAAGCTTTTGAATCGAGTGACCCTCTTGTAGTTTCAAAAGGGAAAGGAATGTATGTTACTGATACCAAAGGTGATGAATATCTAGATGCAACTTCTGGCGGAGTATGGACAGTTAACCTTGGCTATGGAAGGGATGAAATGGTAGACACTATCAGCAATCAGTTGTCAAAAATTCCTTACTTTGCAGGTTCTGTTGGTAATGAGCCAGCTGCTAAATATGCAAAAGAGCTAACCTCAATAATGCCTGGTTTAGATCGTGTTTATTATTCAAATTCAGGTTCTGAAGCTAATGAAAAAGGCTACAAAATGGTACGACAAATTGCCCATTTTCAAAATGAAGGAAAAAAACACAAAATTATATATCGTGACCGGGACTACCATGGAACAACCATTGGAGCAATGAGCTCTTCTGGTCAAATTCAAAGAACAAAGCAATACGGACCATTTGCGCCTGGTTTTGTTGAGATGCCAAATTGTTGTTGTTATCGCTGCCCGTTTGGCAAAAAATATGGTGAATGCAACATCGAGTGTGCTCATGCTCTTGAAGATGTTATTAAAAAAGAGGGTGCAGATAATGTTGGGTCTGTGGTTTTAGAGTCAATAACTGCGGGTGGTGGAGTTATTACTCCAGTGCCAGAGTATTTCCCAATCATTGAATCAATCTGTAGAAAGTATGATGTGTTGCTTCATATTGACGAAGTGGTTTGTGGTCTTGGAAGGACTGGAAAATGGTTTGGCTATCAAAATTATGATGTGCAACCCGATATTGTAACTACAGCTAAAGGTCTGGCAGCCGGTTATGCAGCGATATCAGTAACAGTTACTACTGATAAAGTTTTTGAAGCGTTTAAAGAGGATTCGAGTAATCCTGACAGCTATTTCAGAGATATATCTACATTTGGAGGATGTACGGCTGGTCCAGCGGCAGCTTTGGAAACTTTAAATATTATTAAAAGAGATAAACTTCTTGAAAATGTTAATACTGTTGGTAATTATTTAAAAAGTAAGTTGCATGAACTTGAAGAAAAACATCAAATAATTGGTGAAGTTCGCGGAAAGGGTTTGTTTTGTGGCGTAGAGCTTGTTAAAGATAGACAAACTAGAGAGCCAGTAGATGAAACAGTTGCAATGTCAATCGTTGGTCATTGCTTAAAAAATAAAGTAATGATTGGAAGAACTAATAGATGTTTTGAACACAACAATAATGTATTACTATTTAGTCCCGCATTTATATGTACTAAGAATGAAGTTGACCTTATTGTTGAGGCGGTTGATAACGCCCTTGAAGTTAATTAATAGTTAATATATATAAACAGGATATTTGATATGATTATTGGTGTACCAAAAGAAATTAAAAACCACGAATATAGAGTTGGCCTAACACCGAGAAGTGTTAAGGAATGTGTTAGAAACGGTCACAAAGTGATGGTTCAAAGTAATGCTGGTAAAGGAATTGGCGCAAGTGATGGTGATTACATTGATAATGGTGCCGAAATTATAGCGACTGCTGAAGAGATTTTTGCAACTGCAGAAATGATCGTCAAGGTTAAAGAGCCTCAAGCAAATGAACGCGCTATACTGAGAGAGGGTCAAATACTTTATACCTATCTTCATCTCGCTCCAGACCCTGAGCAGACAAAAGATTTAGTTAAAAGTGGTGCTACATGCATTGCTTACGAGACGGTAACGTCTCCTCGAGGCGGTTTGCCATTATTAGCACCAATGTCAAAAGTTGCCGGGAGAATGGCTGTTCAGGCAGGTGCGCACTTTTTAGAACACCCAAATGGCGGCATGGGAGCGTTGCTTGGTGGTGTGCCTGGTGTTAACCCATTAAAAGTTGTTATTTTAGGGGGAGGTGTTGTAGGTGCACATGCCGCTCATATGGCAGTAGGAATGGGGGCTGATGTTTGGGTGCTTGACAATAATCCTGACACTTTAGAGAAACATTGGCAACAATTTGGTCGCAGTACAAATACCGTTTTTTCAACTCAAAGTACAGTTGAACAATATGTACTAAAAGCTGATTTAGTTATTGGAGGAGTTTTAATACCTGGTGCTGAAGCACCAAAACTAGTTACAAAAGAGATGATTAAGGCAATGAAGCCCGGTTCAGTTGTTGTTGATGTCGCAATAGACCAGGGTGGTTGCTTTGAAACCTCTAAAGCAACAACGCATGCAGATCCTACATATGTGGTGGATGATGTTGTTCATTATTGTGTAGCCAATATGCCTGGCGGTGTTCCTAAAACGTCAACATTTGCGCTTAATAATGTAACTCTCCCATTCGCAATTGCCATTGCCAATAAAGGGGTTAAGCAGGCATTACTTGATGATGAACATCTTAGAGCCGGTTTAAATGTTCATAAAGGCAAGGTAACATGTCTTGAAGTAGCTGAAGATTTGGGTTATGAATACGTTTCAGCGCTTGATGCGCTAAAAAATTAATATTAATAGGAGAAGTAAGAATGGCGAAAATGACTGCAAGTGAAGCCTTTGTTGAAACAATGGTTGCAAATGGTGTTAAGGATATCTTCGGCATTATGGGTTCGGCATTCATGGATGCTATGGATATTTTTGAACCTGCAGGCATAAGATTAGTTCCAGTGGTTCATGAACAGGGTGCTGCCCATATGGCTGATGGATATTCCAGAGTGAGTGGAAAGCATGGTGTTTGTATTGGTCAAAACGGTCCAGGTATTTCAAACTGTGTGACTGCAATTGCTGCAGCTTATTGGGCTCACAGTCCAGTGGTAATTGTTACCCCAGAGGCAGGTACTGGTGGTATTGGTTTAGGTGGATTTCAAGAAACCAATCAGCTGCCAATGTTTCAAGAATTTACTAAATATCAAGGTCATGTCGTCAATCCAATGAGGATGGCCGAATTTACTGGCCGTTGTTTTGATAGAGCAATGAGTGAAATGGCGCCTACTCAACTCAACATACCGAGAGATTATTTTTATGCAGAGGGTGAATTTATAATCCCCGAGCCTCGAAGAATTGATCGAGGCACTGGTGGTGAAGAGACTTTAAATGAAGCCGTAGCTTTAATCGCTAAATCCGAATTTCCTGTAATTGTTTCTGGTGGTGGTGTAGTGATGGCCGATGGTGTTCAAGAATGTATAGTATTAGCTGAGCGTTTAGGCGCTCCAGTTGTGAATAGCTATCTCCATAACGACTCTTTTCCTGCAAGTCATGACCTTTGGTGTGGACCGCTAGGATATCAAGGCTCGAAAGCAGGCATGAAGCTGATTTCACAAGCAGACCTTGTAATTGCCCTAGGAACTCGTTTAGGGCCGTTTGGAACGTTACCTCAGCATGGAATGGATTATTGGCCAAAAGACGCTAAAATCATCCAAATAGATGCAGATCATAAGATGCTTGGATTAGTTAAGCCAATTACCGTAGGTATTTGTGGTGATGCCAAAGCTGTGGCTGAAGCGCTTTGCGAAAAATTAGCTTCTGAAAAACTTTCCTGTGATTCTACAACAGAAGAAAGAGCGCAAAAGATTGCTGACGAAAAAGCAGTATGGGAGCTAGAGCTGGATGAATGGATTCATGAAACTGACTCATATAGCATGGACATGATTGCTAATAATAAAGAGGGTTGGCTTCATCCTAGACAAGTTTTGCGTGAACTGGAAAAAGCAATGCCTGAGGACGTTATGGTATCAACAGATATTGGTAATATTAATTCTGTTGCAAATAGTTATCTTCGTTTTGAGAAACCTCGTAGCTTCTTTGCAGCAATGAGCTGGGGTAATTGTGGATATGCCTTCCCAACAATAGTTGGGGCAAAAGCTGCCGCACAACATAGACCTGCTGTCTCTTATGCGGGTGACGGTGCCTGGGCGATGAGTATGGTTGAGACAATGACATGTGTTCGCCATGATATCCCTGTCACAGCAGTTGTGTTCCATAACCGCGATTGGGGTGCAGAAAAGAAGAACCAAGTAGACTTCTATGACAGACGCTTCGTTGCTGCTGAACTTACGGATCAAAACTTTGTTGATATTGCAAAGTCAATGGGTGCTGAAGGTATTCGTGTTGATAAACTTGAGGATGTTGGTCCGGCATTGAAAAAAGCCATTGATATGCAAATGAATGAAAGAAAGACAACAATTATAGAAATCATGTGTACTCGTGAACTTGGGGACCCTTTTAGAAAGGATGCATTGAGTAAGCCAGTCCGTCATTTGGCTAAATATAAAAACTACGGTAGCGATACGAAGCATCGTTAAACTTTAACTATTTTTATTGGTGGGCAGGTTTTCCTGCCCATGTAACAAATTTCATCAATAACTATGAATCATTCTGATGTTATTAAATATTGGTTTTCTGAAAAAAGTAGACAGCATTGGTTTTTCTCGACCCCTGAAATAGATAATGAAATAAAGCAGCGTTATGAGCAGATCTGGATAAGGGCTGCATCTGGAGAACTTAATGGTTGGCAAGATTCACCGCAAGGTTGTTTAGCGTTGATTATTGTCTTAGATCAGTTTCCTTTAAATATGTTTAGAGGTACAGCGAAAAGCTTTCAAACCGAGGAGATGGCTGTTGAAGTGGCTTTAAAAGCTATTAAAAAAAGTTACGATGAAATTTTGAATACTGATGAATTACTTTTTCTCTTTATGCCTTTAATGCACAGTGAAAATATTGAACATCAAAACATACAGGTTAAACTTTTTGAGAAATATGATTTCAACGATGAATATTCCAAGCATCATAGGAATATCGTAAATAGGTTTGGTCGTTTCCCACATAGAAATGATATTTTGGGAAGAAAGAGTAGTACAGATGAAGTTGAATACTTACTTTCTGATAGCGCATTCAAAGGCTAGACCAAGATTGACTTTATTTATTTAACCTAAAGACATGCGTCAAGTCCCGCTTGAGCAACCACTATATCTTGGTCTGGAGTGCCAGAACTACAACCAATCCCACCAACAATCTGACTATCGACAAAAAGCGGTAAACCACCACCAACGACACAAAAACGACCTTGATGTGAAGTTTGGATACCAAAGGCTGGGCCGTGATTACGAACAGCGTTTCCATAATCTAAGGTTGCTTTTCTAGCTGCCGCCGCAGTAAAAGCCTTATCGATGGAGATATTAATGCTTGTAATTCTTGCATTATCCATTCTTGTAAATAACATAAGGTGACCACCATCATCCACAATAGCGATATCCATATCTACACCTATCTCGATAGCTTTATTAATGGCGCCATCCATCATTTTCTTTGCATCTTCAAGCGTAAGCTTTAGTACTTGTTTCATAATTTCTCCTTCACTACAATAACGCCATCCTCATCGGCATATAAATACTCACCTGGAGTAAATGTAACTCCTGAAAAGTTAACAATTAAGTTGCTATCACCAACCCCATTTTTAATGCTTTTAAGTGGGTAAACTCCAAGTGCACGAATACCGAGCTCCATCCCATTGATTGCTACAGAGTCTCTAATCAATCCATGAACTATAATACCTTCCCATTCATTATTGATTGCGTCAGCTGCTCTTTTATCCCCCAACATTGCACAATTCATTGAGCCACCTGCATCAATTACCAATACTGATTCCTTCCCATTACCACTTAAGGCTTGTTCAACAAGTGAATTGTCTTCATAGCACTTAACAGTAACAATACGGCCTGAGAATGAAGTTTTTGCGCCATAAATTTTGTATACTGGCTCTAAATACTGTACTTCAGGATGTAGCTTATCTGAGATATCACAGGTTGTTTCATTCATTTTATTCTCCATAGATTTCACACATCCTTTTCTCAGAACCATAGGGATAATAATCCAACACACCATTTTTTTTAATATTTTCTTGAATCGACCCCCAGTACTCTGCATCTAGTAATTTTTGATAGTGAGCATTAAATGTCTCTTTCATATGTTTACTTGGCAACATAAAATATTGGAACTCTTCAGGAAAGACATCATTTGGGCCAACGTAATACCATGGCTCTGATGACATCTCTTCTTCATAAGTTTTTGATTCTGGTATTTTTTTAAAGACCGGTGTACTCATTAAAGTGATTTCATCATAGTCATAGAAAACGACACGATCATGGCGGGTAACACCGAAATTTTTTGTCAACATATCTCCAGGAAAGATGTTGGAGTTAATCAACTCGTCAATCGCTTTACCGTAGTCATTAATGATATGGGTTTGTTGGTTTTTATTAGCTGTTTCAAGGTAGATGTTAAGTGGAGTCATTTTGTTTTCTATATACATATGTTTGACAATCAACAGATCATCCTCAAACTCTAAATTTGATCCAGCTTTATTCTTCAACTCTTCAAGCAAAGAGTCATCGACATACTTCATTGGAAAGGCTACATTGGAAAACTCCCATGTATCTGCAAGTCTCCCAACTCGAACGTGATTTTTGACAAAATAATATCTCTCTTTAACCATTTCTTTTGTACCCATTTTTGGTGGTGCAAATTTGTCATTGATTACTTTAAAAACATAAGGGTACATCGGGAAGGTGAAGACTGTCATCACCATACCTTTGATTCCAGGAGCTATTATTAGCTTCTCACTGGTAATTTTTGAATATTTTAAAAAGTGTCTATAGAGCAAAGTCTTACCTTGCTTATGAAGACCAATGGCGCTATATAGAACCGCTCTTGTTTTTGCTGGCATCAGTACTTTTAAATAATCAACTATTGCTGCAGGGTAATCAGTAGTAATAAAGAAGTATGACCTAGAAAAGCTAAATACAACTGCAATACTTCCGGTATCAGTGAGCAAACTGTCAACATATAGTCCACTCTTTGTGTCATTTAGTAGGGCGATTAAAAGTGGTTGGTCGGGGTATAGTTGGGAAATAATTTTGCCAACAATATATGCACCTTTGCCTCTAATAAAAGGGGTTTTTATTACTTGAATTTCGAAGGTTTGAGTTTTTAATCGAGCGATTTGTTTGTAGAGTTGTTCCTGTAAGCGCTCGATATCTTGGTCAAGGTTGCCGAACTTGCAATTAAAAGAAAAACTTTTGAGGATTAGAGTAAATTTGTCTTTGAGTTGCCCTTGCTCAACAATGAAGCTTTCAATAACAGGATCATCCATATCAATATAGCTAAGCGAGACGCAGGGCTTGGTAAAAATATATTGATTGGTATAATAGCTTCTAGAAAACAAGCGACAAAACACTGAGTTGTAAAAGGTTTCTGCTAATTCTGGTTGTTTATGTAGTGTAATCAGTTCAATGTAGGCAAGTTTAGTTCTTTTCCAAAATTCAGCATTAAATTTATCCAAATATGTTTGCTGATTTAATGTAGCCTTAGCACCATAAACACTTTGTTTTTTTAGATTTAGATCAATAGATAGTTTTTTGCAGAAGGTGTTAACTTGTTTGTCATAGAAATTAAGTCTACGCATTGAATCTTTTTCAATTTTTACCCATTCCCTTTCTTCAAAGCATCTTTTTGCCTCTATAGAGGCTTTTTTAATGTTTCGATAGTGTTGCTCAAAGCCACCCAAAATTTTCTTAGCAATCGTAAGTGATAAGGTATCCGAAAAATCATTAAACATAAAGAATCAACCAACAAAAAAAATAAGCTTCATTTAATGAAGCAAAGCATAATTGTTAGGCAGCCATTTATTAGTTAAACTGTTCTTCTTCTGTGGAACCTGTCAATGCGGTAACCGATGACAGGCCGCCCTGAATTACCGTGGTAACATCATCGAAATAGCCAGCCCCAACTTCTTGCTGATGTGATGCAAAAGTATAACCCTTTTTAGCAGCTTCAAACTCAGGCTCCTGCACTTTGTTTACGTAGTGCTTCATGCCTTCACCTTTTGCATAGTCATAAGCTAAGTCAAACATGTTATACCACATATTGTGAATACCCGCTAAAGTGATAAACTGATACTTGTAACCCATTTCTGCGATCATCTCTTGAAAAGAGGCAATCTCAGTATCGTTTAGATTTTTCTTCCAGTTGAACGATGGCGAGCAGTTGTATGCCAATAATTGATTAGGATTTTCAGCTAAAACTGCTTCAGCGAACTCGCGAGCAAAGCCAAGATCAGGTTTACCAGTTTCGCACCAAACCAAATCTGCATATGGTGCGTAGGCAACACCACGAGAAATGGATTGTTCTAAACCATTTTTTACAATATAAAAGCCTTCCGCGGTGCGCTTTCCTGTTATAAATGACGCATCGTATGGATCTACATCCGATGTCAGTAGGTTTGCAGCTTCTGCATCAGTCCGAGCCAATAAAATAGTTGGTACTCCCATAACATCTGCTGCCAGTCGAGCAGAAATAAGTTTTTGTATAGCTTCTTGAGTGGGTACTAACACTTTACCACCCATATGGCCACATTTTTTAACAGCGGCTAATTGATCTTCAAAATGAGCGCCTGCTGCACCATTAGAGATCATATTTTTCATTAATTCAAAAGAATTCAATACACCACCAAAACCAGCTTCAGCGTCAGCAACTATCGGCAAAAAGTAATCAACATGACCATCGTCACCAGACTCAATGCCTTTTGCCCATTGAATTTCATCCGCTCTCTTAAAGGTATTATTGATACGCCTTACCATGGTTGGAACTGAGTCATATGCATACAATGATTGGTCCGGATACATTGTCTCAGAGGTATTTCCATCAGCTGCAACTTGCCAACCTGAAAGATAGATTGCCTCAATACCTGCCTTTGCTTGTTGCATCGCTTGACCAGCAGTAATAGCTCCCATACAGTTCACATAGCCTTTCTTAGAAGAACCATTAATTAGACTCCAAAGTTTTTCTGCACCACGTCTCGCATATGTACATTCGGATTGAACTGAACCACGTAAACGCACAACATCTTCAGCGCCATAAGTACGCTTAACGTTAGACCATCGAGGGTTATCTTGCCAATCTTTTTTCAGTTCTTCTGTTTGTTCATGCCTATTCATTTTTTACCCCTTTGTATTTATTATTTGTTTTATTAATCCTGACAGTTATTAGACAGGTTGCCAGTCTATCATCAATGTTATCTTTTTCATTGATTAGACTTGTTTGTTGTTTTTATGATACCAACGATAAATTTTAAATATTAAATAACTTCACTATATAATAACTATTTTTCATAATATGAAATAATTATGATTCTAAGATCTCTAGACAAAAAACACAATGCCATTGAAAAATGTCTTCAAATCTTGTCTATATTTTCACTTGATAAGACAAAATTCAGTATCAATGAAATTTGCGAAAAATTGGACTTTAATGTATCTACTACCTACCGTATCTTGTCAACACTTGAGGAGTATGGATACGTTTCTAGATTGAAAAGTAAAGATTATGTAGTGGGAACTCAGGCACTATATTTAAGTGCCATTTATACTCAAAGTAATCACTTAGAACAAATTCGTCCTATTGTTGATGCAATAAGGGATATATCGGGTGAAACGGCTTCATTTTTTGTAGAAGAGGACAGCATGCGAATCTGTCTATATAGAGCCCATTCTCGTGATGAAATTCGTCACAATATTGAACAAGGTAGTCGTTTAGAATTGAATCGTGGAGCATCTGGAAGGATCATTCTTGCTTATGGTAAAAGAAAAAATGACAAAACTGGATTTTATAAAGAAATTAGGGATGCCGGGTATTACCTTGCAATTCATGAGCATAATTCCTCTTTGTTTGCGCTTGCTATTCCAGTCATATCAAGCAGCTCTAAATTTGTTGGCGCAATAGTAGTTTCTGGACCAATCAGTCGCTTCAACGACAAACAAAAGATATTTTTATTGAAACTTCTTAAATCTCAGTTGGCCAATATTGTTATGCCATAAATTAACTAATCTGGATGACCAATTGTAGTTCTATAACTGAACATGTCGGCTCTGCCAGTGGTTATACGAAACTCAACCAAACCCTTATGTTTTGCATAAGAGTGTCGATTTAATATGACTACAGGATCACCTTTATTTATGTGTAGAATTTTCGCTGTTTTGCTATCAGCAATACCTGCAGTTAATACTTCTTTTGAAGCAGTGATTTGAGTTTTAAATTTTTTTGAGATAAGAGCGTAGAGTAGATCAGGTATATGAATATTAGGTTTTTGGAGACCTTCAACAACCTCTGCAATCCACCAAGACTTTTCAATGATAATAGGATTTTTTTTATCTATATAACCTCTTCTTTCGAGATAAATAATGTCCGTACCACGTTCTATTTCCAATTGAAAGGCTACCTCCGAAGTGGCTGTTGTTTTTTTTCGTATTGGGGTGGTTTTATAGATTCTAATTGATGAACCTGTTTCACTGCCATAACTAAAGAAGTTAAACATACTATTATCAAACCCATAATCAGAGACATAAGTCCCTTTACCGTGGTGACGATACAAAAGATTGCTATTTTCTAATTTGTCGATTGCTTTTCTGACAGTTCCAACACTAACACCTAATAACTTGGATAGCTGTTTTTCAGAAGGAATTAAATCACCAATAGTGAGATTACCACTAGTTATTTCTTCGTTTATATAATCTATGACTGTTTGGTAAAGTTTTCTGTTCATTTGCACTTATAAGAATTGAAGTGAGTAACTTGACATAAATTACACTCCAAGAATCTTACAGTATACTCATATATATGAGTATTGCTAGTTTCAATGCTAAATTCATGCTATTTTTATCTGTTTAGGTCTTTTAAACTTATTATCAAAGTATCTATCTGTTTTTATAATATCATTTGACAACTTCCTAACTCGAGTGTACTATCAATAGCTCATATATATGAGTTTTAATACTCATAATTTAGTTCTCTGTAATTTTTTTGTCAAGCTGAATGATTAAAGAATGGAATTTTTAGACTATTTTTCTAATGTTTTCACCGTTTATCACATAGCGCTACTTGTAGGCGGAACCTTTGCAGGTATTATTCTTGGAGCGCTTCCTGGACTAAGCCCAACAATGTCTGTAGCACTACTTATTCCTTTTACGTTTCATATGAAGCCTGAAAGTGGACTTATTTTACTGGGTGCGATGTATACAGCGACTGTTGCTGGTGGTGCTATAAGTGCAATATTAGTTAATGTCCCTGGTGCGCCGGCCAATATTGCTACAGCGATGGATGGTCATCAAATGGCTAAAAAAGGATTGTCTAGGGAGGCCCTACATTATTGCTTTATAAGTTCCTTTGTAGGTGGTATTTTTGGTGTCTTTATTCTTATATTTTTTACCCCTCCACTAGCACGCTTGTCGTTGGAATTTGGTACTACAGAGTTGTTTTGGATTGCTATTTTGGGTATCACTATCATTGCGACTATAGATTCCAAATCAGTTGTCAAAGGACTACTATCAGGTTTATTAGGTTTAATGCTAGCCACAATTGGAGATAACCCTGTTTTGGGTGTGGAGAGATTTGTATTTACTGACCATTTAGAGGGTGGAGTTAACATAGTTGTTGGCTTAATAGGTTTGTTTGCAATGCCTCAAGTATTGAACTTAATGGAGAAGTACTATAGTGAAAAAAGCGCAGTTCTTTCAACAGAGGGTCATTCCAGTTTGATGCAATCGTTTAGATTTGTATTCAGCAAAGTTAAAGCTCTTTCAATAGGATCATTTATAGGATCTCTTGTTGGAATCATTCCTGGAGCAGGGGGTCAAATAGCTGGATTGGTGGCTTACGATCAAACCAAAAAAGTAAGCAAAAACCAGTCAAATTATGGAAAGGGTGAACCTGAAGGAATTATTGCCGCAGAGAGTGCAAATAATTCAATGGTGGGACCTTCTCTAATTCCGTTATTAACTTTAAGTATTCCAGGTAGTCCGACAGCTGCAGTATTGTTGGGAGGCTTATTGATTCATGGAATTTTTCCAGGTCATGAGATTTTTGTATCAGAGAATACTGCACCAGTTGTTTGGACGTTTATCGACTCTTTAATTCTTGCACAAATTTTCATGTTGATTATTGGTCTATTTTTGAGTCGACATAGCGGTTGGATTATGAAAGTACCAGATAACTATATGGCGGTAAGTATTTTAGTTTTGGCGGTTTTTGGTACTTACAGTATTGGCAACTCATACTCTGACGTCATCATTATGGTGGTCTTGGGAACTATTATGTTTTTCGCTAGTAAGGCAGGTTTTAGTGCTGTACCGGTTGTCTTGGGAATCATATTAGGCCCTATAGCTGAAAACAATTTCCTTCTCGGTAAGTTAATTGGAGGCGCTCGATACGGTGATGATTGGATGATTTATTTTACAACGGGTACAATCAATGTAACCCTCATTGTAATTTGCATAGCCTCTATTACTTATGGGCTTTATTCAAATCGCAAATCAAAGAAGAAAAAAGATGAAGCTAAATCATTTGACAATTTAACAAATCGTTCTTCAAAAGATGACTTAGAAGAGCATGGAAGAACAATTGGTATTGAATTGGACAAACGGAAAAGTAAAAAAAGTTTATTAAAAGAATTGAAAGACTTCGTTAAAAAATAGTAATAGATATGAACCAGTATTTAAAAATTTCGACATTAATTGTAACTGCACTAGCGGCAGTATTGCTATTTACCTCTTTTCAAGAGGTTTTTAATCCCAGTCCCTGGGGTGAAAATGAGGACTACCTATTCCCAAGATTTATAGCTGGTGGTATCGCAGTACTAGCATTACTTTTATGGTTCGAGCGAGACGATAAAGGAAAATCAACTAATTTTATGGATTTGCTGCCAGGACTAGGCCTTATTCTTGCTTATCTTATAAGTATGAATACTATCGGCTTTTATGTGGCTTCAATGATTATGTTCTTTGCGGTAATAATGATCTATAAAAAACCCGAAGAAACCAAGGACTTTTGGCGAGTGTTACTTATAAAGTTGAGTATCTCAGCAGTATTTACTTTAATACTGTATTGCTTATTCACATTAATGTTACAAGTACGTTTGCCGGGAGGGTTGTTTTTTTAATAAACTAAACCAAAAGGAGAAGAAACAAATGAAACTTATGAAAATAACTAAAATTGCCTTGCTTGCAGCAACATCACTGATGTTTATGCATGCTCAAGCCGATTACCCAGATAAACCAATCGGGGTTATGGTGGCTTATGGACCTGGTGGTGCGACAGATTTTCAGGCAAGAATTGCAACATTAGCTTCTGGTAAAGAGGCTTTAATTGGGCAACCAATTTATATACTGAATAAACCTGGTGCAGGTGGAAGAACTGGTTGGAACTGGTTTGCTAGCGAAGCCCCCAAAGACGGCTCTATGTTAGCAGCTTACAATGTGCCTCACTTTATAGCACAGTCAATTGTGTTTGATACTGCTTACAATATCAATACTCTTGAGCCGTTAGGTAATTGGGGTGCTGATCCAGCAGTGTTGATTGTTGGTAAAGACAGTCCTTTTAACACTGTAGCTGACTTGCTTGCGCATGCTGATGCTAATCCAGGCGCAGTAACTATTAGTGGCGCAGGTAAATTTGTGGGTCACCATATTGCATTCTTGCAGTTTGCTAAAGCTTCAGGCAGAGACTTGACTTATATCCCTGCAAAGGGTGGTGTTGATGCATTGAGATTGGTTAAAGCTGGTGAAGTCAGTGCAGGTTTTAATAACTTGTCGGACTCAGCCAGAAGTGCTGCTGATCTTAAAATCTTAGCCGTTGCAGACCTTACAAGACATGCATATCTTCCAGATGTTCCTACTCTGATGGAAAGCGGTGTCGATGTCGATGATTCAAGTGTCAATTTCCGTGGCTTGATGGTTCCAGCTGGAACTCCTCAAGACGTTATTGATTTCTTGGCAAGTAAGACGCCTGATATGTTCAACGACAAAAAGACTCAAGGCAAGATGAAGTCTACTAACTCACCAGCAAGGGTGATGACAAGAGATGAAGTCATTGTAATGTGGAACGAAAGACAGGCTTACTTGACTGATCTACTATCAGGTCTACAATAAGATAAACTTTTATTGGGATCTTTTCTTACTGAAGCGCTTTATTAAAGCGCTTCAGTAGATTACTTTTGATTAAAAACAAACAAATGAGCAACTCCCATATCAGACAATTAATAACAAAAGCGAGGGATGCCCAAACAATAGTTAATGGGTACTCACAGGAGCAAGTCGACGAATTAATACTTGCTGTTGCATGGGAAGTAATTAAGCCCGAAAACAATCAATCCTTATCTGAGCTAGCTGTCAAAACAACCGGACTAGGTAATGTTGAGGATAAAAAGAGAAAAAATAAACGTAAAACTATTGGTTTATTAAGAGATTTAAAGAATACTAAAACAGTAGGGATAATTCATCAAGATGATGAAAAAGGACTTATTGAAATTGCAAGACCGGTTGGTGTGGTTGGCGCAATTGTTCCTTCAACTAATCCGATTGCCACACCACTAAACAAAGTCATTAATGCCTTAAAGTGCAGGAACGCGATTATATTAGCCCCTTCACCAAAAGGCGCTTTAGTGTGTACAAAGGTTGTAGATTTGATACAGAAGGCTCTTGAGCGTATTGGAGCCCCAATAGAAATTGTGCAGTCTTTATCTGAGCCTATAAGTAAAGATGATACCAATGAATTGACTAACCTAGTAGATTTGGTTGTTGCTACAGGCTCTCAGAACAACATTAAAAGAGCCATTCAAAGTGGAACTCCGACCCTGGGTGTTGGTGTTGGAAATGTACCTGCAATTGTTGATTCTAGTGCTGATTTAAAGGATGCTGCTCATAAAATAAAAACCTCGAAAACATTTGACTATGCAACAAGCTGTTCTTCTGAAAATAGCATCATCGTTGTTGATAGCATTTACCATAAATTAATTAATGCATTAGAGAAAGAGGGTGGAGCATTATTAAGTACCAAAGAAAAGAAAATCCTCGGCAAAAAGATGTGGAATGAAAATCTTATTATTAACCGCGATATCATAGCAAAACGGGCTTCTAAAATTGCGACCCTTGCGGGTCTCGATACTAATAAATATTCTAAAACCGAGTTCTTAATGGTGGAAGAAGATGGTGTAGGAGAAAAATATCCATTCTCAAGAGAAAAACTCTCACCTGTGTTGACCGTTTATAGGGCTAAAAACTTTGATCATGCTGTTGATTTGGTAAATAAAATCTTACAACATCAGGGGCAAGGGCACTCTTGCAGTATTCATAGCAAAAACGAAAACAATATTATGAGACTCGGCAATGAGTTACCTGTTTGTAGAGTAATTGTTAATCAGGCTCATTGCTTCGCTACTGGCGGAAATTTTGACAACGGTTTGCCTTTTTCGCTCTCTATGGGTTGCGGAACTTGGGGTAGCAATATCATTGATGAGAATCTCAATTACAAACACTACTTGAATATTACAAAAATTGTCAAAACAATCAAAACTAATGAACCATCAGAGGATGAAATCTTTTCGAGTTATTGGAAGAAATTTCCCTCAACAGACTCAACAATCAAGGTACTTGTTGATAAGTATGCTGAAAATACTCCAGACAAAACATTCCTTATCGATGCAGACTTAGATTTGCATATATCTTATAGTCAGCTTAAAAAGGATGTTATTCTTTTAGGTCGTTTCTTTAATCAAAACGGCATTCAATTTAAAGATAAAGTTGGTTTTTTGCTTGATAATAGTTACGAATCAGTTTTGTTATTTTTAGGAGCAATGTATCACGGTGCAACTATTGTTCCAATAAATATTCTTGCTGGCAACAATCAAATAGAGTACACAATTAATCACTCTGAATGCAAATTACTATTTATATCGAAAGTTTATTTTGATAAGTTTGAAAGTATTCTAGAAGGTCTAGAGGCTAGTGTTTTTGTATATGAAAAAGTTGAAGATTTGAATTGTTCTAGTGAGGACAATTTGAATTCACTGAAAGGTAATCTCAGTTCTAATACACCGGCTGTTTTGATTTATACTTCTGGCACAACAGGCTTACCGAAGGGAGTTTTACTTTCCCATCAAAATGTTATTGCAGGTGGTAGGAACACTGTTTTAGCCCACGAAATTGCACCCAATGATATATCTTTTTGCGTGTTACCACTTTATCATATTAATGCCGAAATGGTTTCTGTCTCCAGTGCTTTGGTGAGTAATAGTTGTGTAGTAATTGTTAGTAAATTTAGTGTTTCTAATTTTTGGCAAATACTTGAAAAATATCAATGCACTTGGTTCAGTGTTGTGCCAACAATCATCAATTATCTTTTGAATGATAATTTCGATGTCAGCAAGCTCAACCTGAACAGTATTCGTTTTGGTCGCTCAGCTTCGGCGCCTCTTTCACCAGAAGTGCATAAAAAATTTGAGCAAGTATTTAAGGTAAATGTTGTAGAAACGATGGGGCTTACTGAAACTGCTGCACAAATCCTTTCAAATCCGCTAGACAGGTGCAAGCATGGCTCTGCAGGTATAGCCTATGGAAATGAAGTCAGAGTTGTTAATGATCAGGGAAAGTTTCTTGAACCAGGTGAATCTGGTGAGTTGGTTATTAAAGGTGACAACGTTATGAAGCAATACTTTAACAATGAAGAGGCTACAAAGTCATCTTTTACTAAAGATGGTTATTTTTTGACGGGAGATCTGGGAGTTGAAGACGAAGATGGCTTCTTTTTCATTACTGGAAGAAAGAAAGAACTTATTATAAAAGGCGGCGAGAATATCTCTCCAAGAGAGATTGATGACACAATTTATAAACACAACTCTGTTTTAGAGGTGTGTACTTTTGGAATATTTGATGAAGACTATGGAGAAGAGATTTCAGCTTGTGTTTTTCTAAAAGATAATTTCAAAGCCAACGAGAAAGAATTAAAAGATTTATGTATAGCTGATTTAGGTGAATACAAAACTCCTAGCCAGATTATATTTGTTGACGAGCCCTTACCTAAAGGTCCTTCAGGGAAAATACAGAGGCTTAAAATAGCCGAACAGTTTAAGCAAGCGTAATTAATACGGTTTTCTGTTCATATCCTTAAGGCAGGATGATTTAAAACCTTTTTCGGGTAAACTAATCCCTTGTTTATGGGAACTTTATAATGGCATTACTGGAAAAGTTAACCAAAAGAGCGCAGAAAATCTTTCCGCGAATTCTATTACCAGAATCGACCGATCTGCGTGTTATACAAGCAGCATTATCACTATCTACTCAAAAAATTGCAAAAATCGTCCTTCTTGGCAATGAGGATGAAATTTGTTCTCGATTAGATCAGTTAAGCGAGAGCAAAAAACATGACCTAGAATTTATCGATCCAAAGGACGAAAAATTAAGAAACGATTATGCCAAAACTTTGTTTGAGAGACGGAAACACAAAGGTCTGGAGTTCAATGAGTCACTGGATTTAGTAAGTAATGCAACCGTTTTTGCAATGTTGGCCTTGCTAAGAGATGAGGTTGACGGTGTTGTAACTGGTGCTATTACTCCCAGTCAACAGGTTCTTGGCAATACATTGAGAATTATTGGTGTTTCAAATAACAGTAAACTTGTGTCGAGCTTTTTTTTGATGATGTTTAACCAAAATCATCATAATTATGACCAGAATATGATTTTTTCCGACTGTGCTATGAATATTGACCCAACTGCAGAAGAGTTGGCTGAAATCGCTCAAAGTGCCATCAAATCTGCAAAAGGTTTAGACATTAAGCCGAAAGTTGCGATGCTTTCTTTTTCCACAAATCAAAACACCCAATACTCTCAAGTTGAAAAAGTAAGACTAGCGACTAGCATCTGCAAGACTAAATTACCAGATGTTGATATTGTCGGTAACATTCAATTGGACGCTGCATTAGAGAACAAGGTGTTACAAATAAAATATCCTGAAGCATCATTTATGCCTCCCGCCAATGTCCTTATCTTCCCAAACTTGGATGCTGCAAATATTGGCTATAAACTTGTTCAAAGATTTTCAGGAGCACAAGCGATTGGACCAATCCTTCAAGGGATAGCCAAGCCAGTAAACGATCTATCAAGAGGTTGCAGTGTTGATGAAATATTTAATACAGTAGTCATTACTGCAAACCAGTGCAAATAAACTACATACTGATGTAATTTGGACCTCCGCCTCCTTGTGGAGGCGTCCAGGTAATATTTTGTGCTGGGTCTTTAATGTCACAAGTTTTACAGTGTAGGCAATTTGGGGCATTTATTTGGAAATAATCTGACCCATCTTTTTCAATAATTTCATAGACTCCGGCAGGACAGTATCTCTGTGCCGGCTCGTCATATTTTTCAAGATTGTAATCCAATGGAATTTTAGCATCAGTTAGTTTTAAATGGACTGGCTGGTCTTCCTCGTGGTTCGTACCAGAAAGAAATAAGGAAGAAGTAATGTCAAAACTTAAAACATTATCTGGTGCCGCGTAGGATTTTATTTTAGAATCTTTGGAAGGCTTTAAAGAATCACAATCTTGCTTATCATCCTTGATCTCAAATGGCAATTTATTACGAAAAATATTTGATTCTATGAAGTTGTATATTGAGCCTCCATAAAAGCCAAACTTATGAAGCGCACTACTAAAGTTTCTAGCTTTATGAAGTTCCTTGTATAGGGCGCTAGACTTAAACATATCGTCAAAATCACAAACCTCTTCGTTAAGTACTTTATTTATATACTCCGCAGCAAGAATTCCAGATTGTAATGCGCAATGACTGCCCTTAATTTTTCCGGGATTCAATGTTCCTGCGTCGCAACCAATAATAATTCCACCATCAAAATCCATTTTAACGAGTGAGTGAAGACCTCCTTTGGTGATAGCTCTTGCGCCATAAGAAACTCGTTTACCAAACTCCAAGAATTGTTTAATCTTAGGGTGTTGTTTATATTGTTGAAACTCTTGAAAGGGACTATGGTAAGGATTGTTATAGTTCAAGTCCACAATCAGTCCAACCGCTATTCGGTTATCGCTAAAATGATATAAAAACCCTCCACCTGATGTACCCTTGTTAAGCGGCCAACCAATTGTATGCAGGACATCTCCTGGGCTATGCTGATCTGTATCAACCTCCCAAATTTCTTTAAAACCAATTGCGAAGTGTTGCGGTGTTTTGTTTTCATCTAAGTTGAATTCTCTGATCAGCTGTTTACCTAAGTGACCCCTTGAACCTTCTGCAAATATAGTTTGTTTTGCATAGATATCCATACCCGGTGTCCAGGTACCTTTTTGATTTCCCTGCTTATCTAGGCCCATATCGCCTGTTGCGATTCCGCATACTCTCCCATTTTTATCAAGTAAATAATTCTGAGCAGGAAACCCTGGAAAAATATCGACACCAAGTTCAACAGCTCTTTCTCCAATCCATTGACAGAGTTCCCCTAGAGAAATTATATAATTACCATTGTTGTGTAATCCTTTAGGTGTAAGCCAAGAGGGCACTTTGATACTTTTTTTGTTGCCAGCTAAGAAATAAACATCATCTCTTTTAACAGCGGTATTAAGGGTGGGGCAATTACTAGCCTCTTCAGGAAAAAGAGCAAATAATGTTTCAGGTTCAAAAACAGCTCCTGAAATAATGTGAGAGCCTATTTCAGAGCCTTTTTCTAATAAACAAACGGAAAGATTTTGATTGAGTTGTTTTAGTTTGCACGCTGATGCTAGGCCTGAGGGCCCTCCGCCAACAACTACAACATCATATTCAATTGACTCTCTTTCCATTAAACCAACTCCAATAGAAGTTATAAGGAATGGTCATTCAACTCTTTTAAGGCACCAAATAGATCAGTCTGCCATACCAAATCAGCCATTCTTGCCATTGGTGCGTCTGGGTCATTATTAATGACCACAATCACCTGAGAATCTTTCATGCCTGCAAGGTGTTGAATAGCTCCCGATATTCCAACTGCTAAGTATAGATTAGGCGCAACAACTTTACCAGTCTGTCCGACTTGATAATCGTTTGAAATAAAGCCTGCATCTACTGCAGCTCTTGATGCACCAACTGCTGCATCAAGTTTGTCAGCTAATTGATCAATTAAAGCAAAATTTTCTTTTGATCCAAGACCACGACCACCTGAAACAATTCTATCTGCTGTTGTTAGTTCGGGTCGCTCTGATTGAGATTCTTGAATAGAAATGAAGTTTGATTTTTGTTCAGGTATGGGTAAAGACAACTCCTCGACGGCGGCAGAACCTCCGTCACCAGAATGTTCAAATGCAGTGGCTCTAATTGTCATCACGATAGTGTCATCACTCGATTCAACAGTCGCCATAATATTTCCCGCATAAAGTGGCCTCACAAAGGTGTTATTTGACTTGATCTCACATACATCAGATATTGGTTGAACGTCTAGTAGAGCACCCACCCTTGGTAAAATATTTTTACTATAGGTAGAAGATCCGGAAAGCAGGTATTTATAATCAGCCATCACCTCTGCTACTAATTTACTGGCAACCCCAACACTTACATGCTCTAACTTTGAGTCAGCAATAACTTTTACGTTATTAATACTATCTAGCGAAGCAACTGAGGCAGCATTAGCCGAATCATCTGTAAGCACTAATGCGTCAATTTTATCTGAAAGTTGAGTTGCAGCTGTTATTGCAGCGCGACTATTAGAGCTTACTTCAGAGCCGTTTAGTTCGATTAAAATTAGTACAGACATTACAGGACCCCCAACTGGATTAGTTCGGCAAATAGCTCTTCAGCTGATTGGACTTGTTTTGAAGCCCTATCCTTGGTTCCAGACTCTTTAACACTGATAACTTTGACTCTAGGGCTAATATCAATGTTAAAACTTGATATTTCGATTGTTTCTAAAGGTTTTGATCTTGCTTTCATTATATTAGGCAAAGAGGCGTATCTTGGCTCATTAAGTCTCAAATCAACAGTAACAATGGCTGGTAAATTTAACTGTCTAGTTTCAATTCCCGAGTCAATTTCTCGATAAACTTCTACGCTTTTTCCGTCATCACTTAGTTGAAATTTAGAGATAAAAGTTCCCAGTGAATAATCCAAAAGGCCCGAGAGAATTTGACCGGTTTGATTGTTATCATTATCAACAGCCTGTTTACCCATAATAACAAGTTGAGCTTCTTCTCGTTTAACGATATTGGCCAAAATCTTGCCAAGATGAAGGGGTTGTAGATCAAGTTCAGAGTCTGTTTTGACAAAAATAGCTCGATCAACACCCATTGCTAAGGCGGTTCTCAGAGTATCTATTGTTTTTTCGCTGCCAATACTGACAGCAATGGTTTCGCTAGCAGCGCCACTCTCTTTAATCTTTAAAGCTTCTTCAACAGCGATCTCGCAAAAAGGGTTCATTGACATTTTTGCATTAGTCAAATCAACTAATTGAGTTTGTTTGTTAACCCGGGCTTGAGTGTAAGGATCAAGTACACGTTTAATTGGGATAATTATCTTCATACTCGCTCAAGTTTTTCGTTAAAAATCTTGCGATAATACCATATAAATTAGTTTTGTATAGAGGCAGAAAAAACGAAATTAGAATACCATATTTTGATTGATTTTATTTTGTAAGGAAATTTTTAAATACTAACTCAATGGAAATCTTAATTTTGCCTCAGCTCCCACCTGCAATAATCGGTTTTTTAAAGTAATTTCTCCTCCATGAAGTTGCATAATCTTCCTTACGAATCTAAGGCCTAGGCCAGTACCTCTGGATCCTGAATCTGGCCTTGCAACTGAGAAGAAGCGAGTAAACAGTTTGCTTGAAACGTGGGGTGGTATGCCCGGTCCTTCATCGAGTACAACGATTGTTACATATGTATTGGATTCAGAGGACTTAATACTAATGATGCCAGCCTTAGGACTAAATTCTAGTGCATTTTTTAAGATATTTCCTAAAGCTTGTTCTAGGAGTATTTTTTCAGCAAAAACTGTGCTTTTCTTTTCTATATCGTCAAGATTTATAGTGATATTTTTACTGACAATTAAACGATTATGAGTAGGCGTTTTCAAGACATTTTTTATTATGGACAAGATTTTGAGTGTTTCTACGTTGGTTAGTTTTTCACGTCTTTCAATTCTGGAAAGGTCTAATAACCTTTTAACAAGGAGATCCATTTTCTTATTTTCTTTAAGAATGGTTTTAATCCATTGTTTTCTAACTTTGGCTTCTTCAGTTAATTCTTTATGTTTTTCATTGTCTTTCTCTTCTAGAAGATAATTTTCAATGCCCGTCGGTATTAACAGATTTTCTGCAGTTAGCCGAATCCCAGTAATAGGAGTTCTTAATTCATGTGCAAGTGTTTCAATATATTCTTCAACGTCATCTTTAAGTTCAACATCACTTCGAGCTTCTTCTATAGCCACAGCAAGTTTATTAAACTGAACGTTTACATTAGGGATCGATACATCTTTATCCTTGAAAACCTCTCTAGCATATTTCTCCACACGTTGAATATTTCTTGAAATTCTATAGCTACCTAATGCGCCAAAAAACAAAGCGAGGAGAAATATATAGAAGATAAACCAATATAAACGGGATTTATCCATAAGGTCTAGCATCGGAGCTACAAGGACAAGAACCCCTTGAACTTCTTGTCTGTTGTCGTAAATAGGGCTTGAGACATGTAAGAATTCAGGTTTATAAAAATATTCTATGTTTATCCCTCTTGCCTTCCAAGGGCCGCGAACAGATTCGGCAGAAATTCTACTTATCCCTTGATGTCCTAACAATGCTGAGCTGACCTCTGAATGAGCTTTCATGTCTGTTCCTAGGCTTAAACCACGAGAGTCTAGGATAAGAAAGCCATCCTTGTCAGTAATGTAAATCGCCAGATTCTGTAATCTTTCATCACCATGCGGTGACTGGAAGTAGTCAAAAATAATACCTCCAAAAGTAGTGAGATTAATTTCACCATCTGTGATATTCTGAGAGGCGATTGTGCTAAACATGGTTGATACTTCGACCATCACCTCTTTTGCAGACTCTATACTTGTGCGATGAGCAAAAAGCCAAACCAGAGTACTACTGATTACAAAGTAAAGAATAAATAGTTTGGTACCAATATTTAATCTGAAGTATTTCATTCAATAAGACTGTAGCCGATACCTCTATGAGTTTCTATGGGATCATTTATTTCATCAATTTCGTGTAAACGTTTACGTATAGACTTGATGTGCGTATTGATTGTCTTTTCATCTGAGCCGTGGGGTCTATCCCATATATTATTCATCAAATAATCCCTTGAATGGACTTGATTAGGGTGCTGTATGAGGTGAGACAGAATTTTGAATTCAGTCTGAGTCAAGGTGAGCTCTTGATTATGAAATAATATTTTTTGCATGGCTTGATTAATACTAAATTTTGATTTAGGGTTTTTACCAGTACGATCACGTCTTAGTTGTGAACGCACATGAGCAACAACTAATCTGGGACTAAAGGGTTTTGTAATATATCCGTTAGCACCTAATCCTTCTAGAGCTAATACTTGGTCAGATTCATCATCCCTGGCAGAAATAATGACAACAGGTATATCTGATTTGATTCGAAGTTTTCGCAGTACATCAAAGCCGCTCATGTCAGGTAAGCCTACATCAAGAAGCATAAGGTCTACTGCATTGTTCTCTACGTAGTTAAGGGCATCACGACCGTTATCGAACCACTGACAGCTGAAAGAGTCCTGTTTAAGAATGAAGGCTATACTTTCAGCAATCGTTTTATCGTCTTCAACTATCAGAATATGTTGCATGCAAGAAAACCCCTATTAGAAAAGATATTATTGTAATTTAAAATCCAATAAAAAAAACAATCTTCACGTAATCTTCACCAAAACTTCATTTATAAAACATTTGACATCTATTTGTATCACCTATTATGGAGACATTGTTTTTAGTTAATTAGAGAAAAATGCGACGTTTACCCCTTAAAGTTGCAAATGCCAGTGCTAGGATAGCAAAGCTCAAGGTTGTTAAGAGTGATGATATCACAGCTCATGTGCCGAAAAATTCTCTAATGACTAAAAACAATGTTGTTGAAGCTCAGCGTGTTGACATTAATAATTAAATTCAAGACATGATTTTGCTTTTATTAAGAACCTCGATACCCTTGCCATTCACTCTCCGTTTGGTAACTGAGGTAGCGGCTTTATAGCTGGCGGGTTGCTCCTACCAGCCAGCTAAAGCTTTTTTTTAAGGAACCAAGAATGAATCAAGTACAAAATCAGTTAACAACCAAGAATCCAAGCGATAGTAAAACTAGTGCTTATTGCAAAAGAAATAACATTAATGAACGTCAATTCAAAAAAGCCATGGCTTGGTACCACAGTGCTATGCAGAGCACCAATCAAGAAAAAAGAACACACTAGATATTATATTAATCTCAACCTGTTTATCAATTAATTTAGAGTTTTGATAAGGTTATAATGTTCAATTCATGCGCTTTAAATCAATCATAACAGTATCTGTAATGGCAGTTCTTTTGACAGCTTCTTCATCTTCAATTGCAGCGCTCAAAGTTGGTGACAAGGCACCAAACTTTAGTTTGCAAGATCAGAACAACATAACCCATACTTTGAGCGATTATGAGGGTCAATGGGTCGTATTATATTTTTATCCCAAAGACGATACACCTGGCTGCACAACCCAAGCTTGTGATTTTAGAGATGCAGTAAAACGTATCATTGCAAGTAAATCTGTAGTTTTTTGGTCTTAGTCTTGATAGTGTTGCATCACACAAACTTTTTGCTGAAAAGTACAACTTACCATTCTCCTTACTTGCTGATGAAAAAGGAGAAGTATCTGAATTGTATGATTCGTTACGCAAACTCTTGGGCTATGCAAAAAGAAATACCTTTATGGTTGACCCTAAAGGAAATATTGCCAAAATATATCTATCTGTAGATCCAAAAACTCACTCGGAGATGGTCTTAAGTGACCTTGATAGCCTCCAAAAAGCAGGCAGTAAGCCATAATCTAATTTAAATCTTGTTTGAGGGAATTAATAAGAGTTTGTTTTTCAACTTTTGACATTTTTTTTATAATTGCCTCTCTTTTTAAAGCTTCACTTCGACTAGCTGATTTTTCTTTGTAAACTAATTTACAAGGCAAATGTGAGCGAGTATATTTTGCGCCACCTTTAATTTCTCCTTTGTGTTGTTTTAGACGTTTTTCTAAGTTATTTGTGATACCGCAATAGAGACTATCGTCTATACATTCAAGTATATAAATCAACCATTTTTTTTGAGGTGTTGTACTCATAAAAAAACTTTTTACAATGTTTATTAATTTTGGTTATAAAGTATATTAAAATGCGCTTTTTTAAAAAATTATATCGTAATAAACTGAGTTAGTTTTTTATGATTTTTTAATTATATTTAACTCCAATAATTAATATGTTAAGTAATGTTTTTCGTACAACTTGGCCATTGTTTCTGGGAATTCTTTTTATAGGATTAGGAAATGGTCTACAAGGTACTCTAAGTAGCTGGCGTGCTGATTTTGAGGGTTTTTCGGTTTTGACCACAGGACTGATAATGTCAGGGTATTTTATCGGTCAATTAGTCAGTTCAATTTTAGCGCCCAAACAAATAAAAAAGACAGGACAAATCCGGACATATGCTGCATATGCGTCTATAGCTTCCACGGCAATTTTGATTCAAATTTTGTTTATTGAGCCGCCAGTATGGTTTGTAGCTCGATTCTTATCTGGATTTTGTATTGCGGGCATTATGATTATAGTTGAAGGTTGGTTAAATTCCATTTCATCAAACGAAAATCGAGGGCAAATTTTTTCAATTCACATGATTGTTGTTTGGACAGGTTTGGCACTTGGTCAAGGCTTATTTGCCGTCGATGATCCTTCAGGTGTAAGTCTTTTCTTGTTAGCATCTATTTTGCTGTCGGTTTCATTAATACCAATACTTTTAACAGAAATTAAAGCACCAGAATCAGATGTACAAGAATCTCTAGGCCTTAGAGCTTTATGGAAAGCTTCACCAGCAGGTGTTGCAACGATTGGCTTATCTGGACTTGCCTCTGCTGGGTTTTTTGGGGTTGGAACGATTTATGCTGTTAAGGCAGGCTTGTCAGTGTCTGAAACGGCACTTTTTATGACACTTTTTATTGGTTTTGGAGCAGCATCTCAATGGCCTCTGGGCTGGTTATCAGACAAGATTGATAGAAGAAAAGTCATTTTGTTGTGTTGTGCAAGTGTTATTTGTATTTGCATTATTTTGACATCATTCGAATTTACTAGCAAAATTCTTTTAATATTAAGTGCTCTAGTAGGTGCCTGCACTTTACCACTATATTCCCTTGGTGTGGCACAAGCCAATGATCGTTTGGAGCCAAAACAAATGATCAGTGCGAGTGGAACTATCGTTCTTGTGTTTAGCGTTTTTGCAGCACTAGGACCCTTGACAATGAGTTATTTTCTCGAACTTTTTGAAATGTTTGGGTTTATGCTCTATATGGGTATTGTTCATTTAGTTATTGCTGTTACAGTGATAATAATGATGATGATTAACAAAAACGTTGACGAGTCTGAGCAAACAGACTTCCAAGTTATGGGGCAGAGGCCAAGTGTCGTTGCTATGGAAGTTATTGCAGAAGAGGCATTGGAATCTCAATCAGAACAAGACACTACTTGATAGGTTTATTTATACCCCTTTGGAAGACCATTAATAAGGCGCCTTTTTCTGTATAGGAAGAATGCTTACTGCCAGGTTCAAAGGTAACAAAGTCACCTTTTTTAAAAACCGTATTATCTATATCAATCAGTTCGCCTTCTATCACTAAAAACTCTTCATAACCGATATGAGTATGTGGAGTGCTTCTTGCACCTGGATCCATCTTTAATATAAAGCTACCAAAATTAGTTTTTTCGTCAAAACTAATTTTGTGCCAACTCATCATTGGCACGACTGGACCGTATCGGTCAAAAGGTAAAAAATCTACCTTATAAATATCAGTTATTTTTCTATTTTTCATAATGTAGGGGTTTCTTTAAAGGTTTGATTGAAGCCAATTGTCTTCTGCATAATGGCATTCCTGATCCACCAAATGTAGACTAAAAGCTTGTCTAGATTTAGTTGATTTATTGGCGGCGCTATAATGTGGTAACTGTCCATGCAATACAATCAAAGTGCCTGCCTCAACTTCTAACATATCAAGGGGTTTGTCAGGCCATGGAGTATCATCTAAAAGGTCAAACTCTGTGCCTCCGTTTTCTGATAAATGAAATCGTTTTTTGAGTGGAATTTTGTGTCCACCAGTCATTGCTTGTAGGCAGCCATTTTCTTCGTTTGCGTCCTCTAGTGCAAACCAAAAACCAATACAACTCATCGGTTCTGTATACAAAAAGCAGGAGTCTTGATGCAGACTTACTTCGCCTCCTATACTAGGTTGTTTAAAGATATGCATTGACTGTAAAGCTCTTGGTGTTTTGATACCCAACTGCTTACCTAATTTTGGAAAGTTTAACTCATTAATCACTTCTTTGTATACGGGGTCTAGAATATGTTGAGCATGACCTATTTTATTTATAGATTTTTGTTTGGGGACAGTGAAGTTGCCGTTTTGATCAATTGCCTCTTCTTCAAAGAAAAATCTTATTTGATCGCCTGAGTTTAAAAAATAATCGTCACTAGTTCTTTCTTGTTCGTCAGTAGAAAACACTGAATGCTTTGTGGGTGGTTGAAATTCATCTATTAATTCTTCTGCTCGCTGCATTAAAAGATTTCTTTGTCTTTGGTCAATGAAGTCTTCTATAACCAGATATCCATTTTTTTCAAAGATTTCTATTTGATTTGATGTAAGCATGAGTTTAGAGAAAAATAAATCAATAATTAATTACTTGGATATATTATATTAATATTACTAAAAATTAGACGTAGGATCTGTAAACTCTTTTTGTGATTTTACTAAAGATTTCATAAGAGATTGTGTTGCAATATTTAGCAACTTCATCTACAGAGATATTTTCACCAAAAAGCTCAACGCAATCTCCTATTTTAGGATTCGGTATTCCTGTCAAATCTATTGTTATCATGTCCATTGAAACCCTTCCAGCAATTTTACTTTTTACGCCATTGATAAAAACAGGCGTGCCATCTATTGCGCTTCGTGGATAACAATCTGCATAGCCAATAGCAACAACACCAATCTGCATATCATATGGACAGATAAAGCGAGAACCATATCCGATTCCTTGACCTTTTTTAAGATTTTTTATTGAAATAAGAACAGATGACAAGGTCATTGCTGGTATCAAGTTTTTTGGATATTTAATTTCAGGAAACGGAGAAGATCCATAAAGCATGATTCCTGGACGAACATAATCTCTATGAGAATCACTCCACTTCAAAATTGCAGCTGAATTTGCAAGTGACACCGGGTATTTTTTTGCGTATAGAGTGTTATCAAAGTTGCTGATTTGTTTAGTGGTTAGAGTGCTGCTTAGGTCATCGGCACTTGAAAAATGCGTCATTAGAGTTATTTCACCAATATTGTTGCTTTTTTCAAGCAAATTTATTGCTTGGATAAATGAATCGTCTTGAAAGCCCAAGCGTCCCATGCCAGAATCATATTTAACGAATACATCAATAGGTCTATTTAAATCAGCATCTAGGAGCCATTGAAGTTGTATTGAATTACATACTGCAACAATTAGACTATGTTTTTCAACAAGAACGAGTTCAGATTTTTCAAAAACTCCTTCCAATAATAGTATTGGGGTTTTATCTATTCCAGAGTTTATTAATTCAATAGCCTCTTCGATGCAAGCCACGCCATAAGCATCAGCTACTTCATTTAACTCTTTGGCAACTTCTATGGCGCCATGACCATAGGCATCAGCCTTAATAATTGCGATGGCTTTTGAGTTCGGTGCTAAAGATTTTGCGTATAAATAGTTTTTCTTAATTGCGCTAAGATTAATAGAAGCTGTGCACTTTCTAGCCATAATTTAAGAGAGTTTTGTTAGAATAATTAAAGCGACTCATATCTATACCCTCCGCAGAGATTTCAGGTTCAATGCCTGAAATGATGTCTGCCAACAGTTTGCCAGAGCCAAGAGACATTGTCCATCCTAAAGTACCATGTCCTGTATTTAGATATAAATTTGAGTAGGGCGTTGACCCAATAATAGGAGGACCATCCGGAGTATTTGGGCGTAGTCCTGCCCAAAACTTCATGTCATCACACTTTCCTGTTGCATATGGAAAAAGCCTATTTAATCCGTGTTTCAATAAAGATAGTGACTTTTCTCTTAATTCTAGGTTGTAGCCCGTTAAATGGGCAGTACCAGCAACTCTAATGTTATTACCTAGTCTAGTAATACCAATCTTAAAAGTGTCATCAATAATTGTTGATTGTGGTGCATCTTCATTATTCAGAACTGGTAATGTAATTGAATAGCCTTTAACTGGGTATAAAGGAATATTAATACCTATTTTTGAGAGGATTTTTGATGAGTAGCTACCTAAAGCTACTACATAACTATCAGAATCAAATTCACCTCGATTTGTCTTTATTGAAGAGATTCTTTCTTTTTCAATTTGAATATCTTCAATTTGGGTATTAAACTCAAATTTAACACCCATTTCAAGGCATTTTTTGTAAAGCTGATTTGTAAAAAGATAACAATTACCAGTGCAATCATTGGCAAATCTAAGGCCAGAAGTAAATTCGCTCTTAACATGATGAAGGCCAGGTTCTGCCTGAATACATCCATTTAAATCTAGGAGTTCATGTTGAATATTAAGTTTCTCTAAAAGAGAAAGATCTTTTTTAATGTTTTCAATCTGTTTAGCACTCTTAAAAAGGAGTAGAGATCCCTGTTTACGCTGTTCATAAAAGATATCTTCATCTTTTTCTAGCTCTAATAGGCATTTTTTAGAAAAGTTAGATATTCTCACCATGCGACTTTTGTTAACCTCATAACTTTTTGAATTACAGTTCTTGAGCATTTGATAAAGAAATTTGACAGTTTCAGAATTTAGATTTGGATTAACGACTAAAGGAGGGTACTTGCTAAACATCCATTTAATTAAACTTAATGGAAGTCCTGGGGCGGCCCATGGTGAAGAGAATGAATAAGAAAGTTGACCAGCATTTGCATGGCTTGTCTCAAGGGCAACGCTATTTTGGCGATCAATAACGGTGACATCATGCCCTTGTTTTGCTAAATAGTAAGCAGAAGTGGTGCCAATAATTCCACTTCCTAAAATTAATACTCTCATTTACACGATTATAAATCTTAAGAAAACAGAATTTTACCATTCAGATAAATGATAAAACTTTACAACGATAGAGCTAATCAAAAAAAAATCTTCCAGTAATGTAAAAAAAAACTACAGATTGCCTCTAATGAAAATCATTTTATGGATTATTTTGGTATTATTTGTACCTGTTAACACTAAGAATTTAACTCAATAAATCATTGTGGGTTAAAATTATCCCTTTTGTTTGTATTTAGGAAGAAATTATGTTTGAAAAATCTCTAACTTTAGCTGAAGTTGATTCTGATATTGCAAATGCAATTACTGCTGAAGAAGCGCGTCAGGAAGCTCATATTGAATTAATAGCATCTGAAAACTATACATCAACTGCAGTAATGATTGCTCAGGGCTCTCAACTTACTAATAAATATGCAGAGGGCTACCCTTACAAACGTTATTATGGAGGCTGTGAACATGTTGATGTCGTAGAGCAGCTTGCAATAGACCGTGCAAAAGCTTTATTTGATGCTGATTATGCAAATGTACAACCACACTCTGGTTCACAAGCAAATGCTGCAGTTTTTCAAGCCTTGTTGGTTCCAGGTGATACTATATTGGGTATGAGTTTAGCGCATGGCGGTCATTTGACTCATGGTGCTGCACCATCATTTTCAGGCAAAAATTTTAATGCAATTCAGTATGGCCTTAATGCAGATACTGGAGAAATTGACTATGATGAGGTAGATAGATTAGCTCGAGAACACAAGCCAAAAATGATTATTGCAGGATTTTCTGCATATTCACGTATTGTTGATTGGAATCGTTTTAGGTCTATTGCAGACGAAGTTGGTGCGTACTTGTTTGTTGATATGGCACATGTTGCAGGTCTTATTGCAACTGGTGATTATCCTTCCCCCATTAAAATTGCAGATGTAGTGTTTAAAACAATACCCAACAATAAGGGTATTTATATCGAGATTAAATGTGGGCCTGAAATCGTTCCTACTCTTATCAATTGGATAGTAAATTCGAATCTTCGAAAGGAACAAATTTCAATCATAGCATTTGATAATCAAGTAATTAAAGCCTTTAAATCAATTGCGCCTCATATTAAAGCGCACTGGTTATATGACGTGAAAGAGCCAGTCAGTAGTCACGAGTTGCTCGATAGTTTAAGAGATATCAAGGCTGACGGTCTTGGCTCAAACAACAAAAACTCTCAAGAACTTGTCAACAGTATCACCAAAGCTGGTTTTGAGTACCACTCATGGACTATTGATGACATACAAATTGCTGAACAATTATTGAAGTGGGGGGCGACTTCAATTACAACAAACAAGCCAGGCTATTTAAGGCAACAGCTTTCAATTAAATATACTTCTTGACGATAACTCATAATGGGTTATAAAATGCAGGCTTTCATTTCAAGGCAAATTTGTATTTTCAATGAGCAATAATTTCTCTACAAATGTACTTGCAGCCATAATATCAGCTTTTAGTTTCTCACTTGCAGCGGCAGCTGTTCCATACTTTTACAAAGTAGGAGGTAGCGTTTTCTTGTTGCTTGGTATGCGCTATATTTTCACTCTATCCTTGTCGAGCGTTTTAGATAAGTCACCCAAAAAACAAAAAACTAAGGAAGCTCGAATACGGTTAGTGTTAATTAGCATATTTCAAGCAATATTTGTTGGATCATACATGTATTCCATCAAACTGATTCCTTTAAGTTTGGCTGTGGTTGTAATTTACACGTTTCCAATCATTACTTTTTTCGCTAATTCATTAATTAAGAGTAGGTCAATTGATGTGTTGTCGGTTTTGGCTCTATTAGCTTCTTTGCTGGGCATATGGGTGTTGCTTCAGAGTGATAGTAGTGACTGGAATTTGTGGGGTGTTTTTTGGGGTTTGTTTGCATCAGTTGCTCAGAGTTTTGTTAATATTCTATCTCGTCACGAGAGTGTTAGCCCAGGATGGGGCTTAATTAAATATATTATGGTGTTACCTGCAGCAGTTTTTGTAATAATTTATTTTATGACCACTGCAGCACCAATAGCATCAGTGACTGCACCGATGTTAATGTGGGGTCTTGGTTCGGCTATCGGTATGAGTGGTGGTTTTTACTTTTTCTTTCACTCTATTGCGAAAATTGGTCCTGTTCGCACGGCTAATGTGATGTACATGGAGCCAGTTTTTACAATTATTCTTGGCGTTATACTACTCCAAAATGTTCTCGGCTATTCTCAGTGGCTAGGCATGCTAATAATTTTGTTAGCTACAATTTCTCTTGAGCGGTGGGGTAAAAAATATGATTAAATTTAAGGTGTCATTATGAATGAAAGAATAGACATTTTATTATCAAATTTTTTGAAGAACAGCGTGCCTGCACATGGGCTTCCTGCTGTAGCTTATAATGATTTTGAGTTCTGGGAAATTGAGTCCGAAACCGTATTTACTCAGAATTGGGTTTTTGTGGGATTTGTTCATGAACTCAAAAAGCCTGGTGATGTTGTTACATGTTCGGTTGCCGGTCAACCCTTAATCCTTATTAAGAACAAGCTTGGTGAAATCAACGCCTTTCATAATGCCTGTAGACACCGTTGCCTAAAATTGGTTGATAAAGCAAAAAATGTGGGAACTAAGTTGCGTTGTCCGTATCATTCTTGGACTTATAATTTGGATGGGGAGCTTTGCGAAACTCCTTTTTTTGCTGGAGAAGAACATCATGTCGAGGGTTTTGAGTTCTCTAAACACGGCCTAAAGCCAGTAAGACTGGCTATCTGGCATGACTGGATTTTTGTTAACCTTAGTGCCGATGCGCTAGCATTTGAGGAGTATTCAGCTCCCTTGATGAAGTATTTTGAAGATATCAACTTTGAACAAGTTGAACCAGTTGCGACACTTGATTTTGGTGAAATTTCAACCAATTGGAAGTTTCTAATGGAAAACTTTATTGAGCCTTATCATGTCCAGTTTGTTCATCGTACGACAACAAATCAACCACTTAAAGACCACCACACTATCGTTGACGACGTTTGTCTAGGAAGCGCTGTTGAGCTGGATGAAAAAGACAAAGTGAAAGGTAGCCTTTCTGTTAGCTCACGCTACCTCACACTATTTCCTAACTTTATTATTGGTCGATATTTCCCTGACCAGATTGGAGTCTACTTGAATGTTCCAGTTGACTCAGGGCTCACTCATCAGAAAAGAGTTATTTATACGACTGAGGGGCAAACTCTGTCAAAAGACGAAGTTGATGCAGTGAAAAAATTATGGTGGGATGTGCATAAAGAAGACCATGCAATTTGTGAAAGAATGCAACTCGGTCGTGCCTCACCAGTAGCAAAGGAAGGTGGCCTTCTGTCACCTTATTGGGAAGATAGCGTTCGTGCATTCCAAACAATGATCGCAGAGGCTGTAATGAAAACATCAAAAAACATTTAAAGGAGGACATATGTCTACTGAAAGTAATGATAATGGCTATAGATTAGCTCACACAATGATAAGAGTGCTAGACCTAGAAAAATCAATCCATTTTTATTGTGGCATTCTGGGCATGCAAGTTTTGAGAAGAACTGATTATCCTGGCGGTAGCTACACCAATGCATTTGTAGGTTATGGGCCCGAGATTGAATTTCCAGCATTAGAGTTGACATATAACTGGGATCAAAAGGAGCATTATGACAAAGGTAATGGCTGGGGTCATATCTGTATCGAAACACCTGACGTTTATAAAGCTGTTGAAGATCTCGAAGCTCAAGGAGCAAAGATTATCAGTCCAGCTAAACCGATGAATGCTGGAACCCGTATCCTTGCATTTATAGAAGATCCGGACGGTTATGTTGTTGAATTGAATGAAAGACTTAACTTAACTTAATAAGGAAAATGATGAAAGATAATAAACCAAAACTCTATAAATTTAGTGATATAGAACATCGTTTGCATACTTTAGAGCCAGGACAAACCTATATCAAGCCTTTTGTCACCAGTGCTGTCAGTGACACTATGTGTGGTGGTCTAAATTTTTTAAATCAAGTTTCAGTACCTTGGGAATTAACTTGTGATGAAATTATTTATTGCATGGAAGGCACTTTCAGGTTGACCTGTGATGGAGAGTCATATGTTTGTTCACCTGGAGATGTTTTGTATATACCTAAGGACAATTCAATCGCATACGAATGTGATGAAAAGTGTGTTATATTCTATGCCGCCTATCCCCATGACTGGAAACAACAAGCAGGAATAACTTTTGTTCCTGGAATTGACCCAGAGGACATGCCAAACAATTAAAAGCAGATTCTATTTTGATAGTGCAGTGAATACTTTGTTATGAAAATAGTCATAGCACCAGATTCCTTCAAGGAAAGTCTTTCAGCCAGTGAAGTTGCCAATGCTATAGAAGCAGGATTTGTTGGCGTCTTCCCAAACTCTGAAGTACTCAAATTGCCTGTTGCAGATGGCGGTGAAGGTACAACTGAAGCGCTTATATCTGCTACCCAGGGTTGTTATTTTTCGACACAAGTGATGGGTCCAATGGGAGAAGTCGTTAATGCAAGTTGGGGTATGCTTGGTAATTCAAAGACGGCAGTCATTGAGGTAGCGAATGCTTGTGGTTTGAGCTTGGTGCCTTTAGAAAATCGTAACCCAATGATTGCAACAAGTTATGGGGTAGGAGAACTTATATTAGCAGCAGTGAATGAGGGTGCTAACCACATCATTATTGGCTTAGGCGGAAGTGCTTCTAATGATGGTGGTGCAGGTTTGTTACAAGCTTTAGGTGTTCGTCTACTTGATATTTCAGGAAACCAACTGAACCGAGGTGGTGGTAGTTTGAGTTCTCTTAGTAGTATTGACTCTGGTGCAATAGACTCTCGTCTTCAGGGCATCAGCTTTGAGGTAGCGTGCGATGTTGATAATCCACTACTTGGTCCACAGGGCACTTCAGTGATTTTTGCGCCACAAAAGGGTGCTAATAGTGAAATGATTGCGCAACTGGACGCCAATCTGACACGTTATTCTGACATTTTAACTAGCACAATAAAAAAAGATGTTTCAGAAGTTCCAGGTTCTGGCGCAGCTGGAGGAATAGGCTCAGCTTTTCTTGCTTTTTTAAATGCGGAACTTAAAAGTGGCATCAATATCGTTTTGGATGCCATAGATTTCGAGCATCATATTAAAGGTGCTGATTTAGTAATCACAGGTGAGGGTCGTTTCGATAGTCAAAGCATAAGAGGAAAAGCGCCCATTGGCGTTGCTAAAAGTGCTAAGAGGAATCGATGTTTAGTATTTGTGATTGCTGGCTCGGTTGAAGATGATGAAAGACTAATTCATAAACATAACATTGATAGAGTCTTCAGTGTTGTCTCAAAGCAGTTAACACTTAAACAGGCATTGGCAAATCCATCTGAAAGTATAACCCTTGCTTCTATTAGTGCTGCCAAATATTTCAGAGATCACCACTAGGCAGTAAGTTTGCAAGATAGGACTATCCAGTTAGTAGCCTAAATCAGGCCTCACTAGGTTCTTGAGTTCTTGGTTGGCAAGGTAGCGACGCATATTCATAAAAACCAATTCGAGAGTCATTAGAATGTAGGTGTCACCATCATCTGCAGAAATATGGGGCATAACCATGAGGTTAGGAGCAGACCATAAAGGTGAGTTTTTGGGTAGCGGTTCCGGGTCAAATACATCGATAATTGCAGCCCCAATATGACCTGAATTTAGGTTATCAACCAAGGCTACATAGTCTATTGTAGCAGCGCGACCTACGTTAACAATACCAACGCCAGGTTTCATTAATGATTGCCGTCTTTCATCCAATAAGTTATGAGTTTCAGTGGTATTTGGGGTGGCCATAAAAATATAATCTGCTTTTGGTAATACCGTGTCCAATTGATCAGTTGATACCATTTCATCTACATCTTCTAAAGTTTTTCCGTGGCGACTGACACCAATAACATTCATTCCAAGTGCTTTGCATTTTTTTGCCACAGAGTAGCCAATATTTCCAACGCCAATAGCTAACAAAGTTTTGCCCTTTATGGGAGTAGAGTAAAGTGATTCCCAGTGGTTGTTCTGTTGATTTGCAATGATCTGTGGCATATGAGTGTGAAGCATAAGAACACTCATCAAACCAAATTCACCCGATTTTGCTGAATGCACACCTTTATTGTTGACAACAGAAATGTTATTAGGAAGCCAATCCATTGGGCAGAGGTGCTCAACACCAGCACCAGTGATATGAATCCAACGAAGATTAGGCGCTATTTCGGCAAGGTTTTCGATAGGAAAATCCCAACATACGAGTACCTCTGCTTTCTTCATTGATTCATAAAAGTTATCTAAATCCCAGTCAAATACTGGCTCAATTTTTCCTTTCAGGTCGGGGTAATTTTCAAGAGCTTCGTTAAATCTTGCTTCCGTAAAAGCGAAAACAGATTCCCCTTCTATTGTCGGAGGAAAGGACTTAGGGTCAGCATGATTGCTCTTGAAATGCACTTTTACTTTTCTTTTTTCTAGCATGCTATCAGTACCTACCTTTTTGGTTTATTTAATCTTTGAATTATGCCTTGACTGCATTTCTTTTAATCCTGCAGTTACAATTTTAATTCTTTGTTGTTCCGATTTTCCATCAACCTGAAACTGAATGTCAACAAACTCGTGTGCAAGTTTACTGAGTAAAGAGGCATCATCACCTTTTTCGTTTTTAGGGATAGAAAGAACAGAGTCACCGCCATAAGTGGGGATTGGCATTCCCGCAATTTTTGAGGCGAGGTAGGGTTGATTTCCAGAAATTACGGTTCTAATTTGCTTCCTTATTCGTTGACGCATCATAGCAACGCCACGGTCACTTCGCACTAGATGTTCGTTCTTATGAATGTTAATGGCACCCATACCTTCACAAGCCTCTCTATCTGCAGGGAACCTTTGCCGTTCTTCATATGGTCGATCAAAAACCTCACCCTGTTCAATCAGCTCTGGACCTTCTGGCGTGTTATATGCTTGGGGATCACCACGTTTACCAAAATTAGCCCAAGCATAACAAATGGTCGTCTCATCATCAATTGGCACTACCCAACGACTGAAAGAGCTTCGCCCGTAATAAATTTGTTTTGTGCCATCAGCTCTGAAGGCTGCCCCTGCCTGAGTAAAATTTGGCAAAACAACTTCATTGATTCGAAACCAAACGTTGTCACCAACTCTGCGCGTGTTGCAGCCCAATATCCAGTTATCTCGCTCGAAGAAGTCCATCTGACCTACCTCTCCAAAGCCTACTGAAAATTGTTGACGACTCATATTGGAATGAAGAAAGGCGGTATGAATAGGATCAACGATAGCATCAAGCACTTGAAGCCAGTTACAATTAAAGGGTGCTTTGTAAGGAACCATTTCCATATCTTCAAATTCGAGGCTGTCATAGATTGGAAATTCTGGTTTTTCATCAATTGGGCCTAAATATGCAAAGATAAGCCCCTTAAATTCGAAAGTAGGATAAGCGCCTAGACGCACCTTATTTTTTATCATATCTGCGGTGGCAGTTGGCTGACCAGGAACTTCAATCAATGTGCCATCGACATCATAGTGCCAGCCGTGGTAGCAGCATTGGATGCCTTTTTCACGACAAATTCCAAATTCCAGAGAGGCCTGTCTATGAGGGCAGTGTTTGTGAACTAGTCCCAACTGACCGCTCTTATCTCGAAACAAGACAAGCTCTTCTCCAAGTATTTTTATTGCAACAGGGAGTTCTGTTAAATCAGAAGAAATAAATACTGGTTGCCAGTAGCGCCTAAGATACTCGCCAGCTGGCGTTCCTCGGCCAATTCTTGTTATTTCATCATCGACCTTGTTTGAAAGTGTAACACTATGTCCAGCAAAACCTTTGAAATCAGTTCCATTTTTATCTTTAGTGTCTTTCATCAGTAGAGATCTCTTGCTATTATCAAAATAAAATAATCAGTCATAATATGGTATAGTGATTTTTTTTTAACAAACTATACCTCAAAAGGAGTTAATAATGGCAAACATATATCCAACATTAATGTCAGAAGCGCTGCCAGATAAAAAGCGCGTTAATGAAGCCAAAGCAAAACTTGAAAAGGCAGGTGTTAAGTATATTCTTTCATGCTGGATAGACCTTCTAGGCATTCCTAAAACTAAGCCTATCCCCATCTCTGAGTTTGAGTTGTTGTGTGCTGGAAAAGGCCCTCAATTTGCTGTTCATTCTGTTTCTTTCGTTCCAGAATTAGGACCAAATGACTCTGATCAGATTCCAGTTCCAGATCTTGATAGTTTGATGATCTGTCCATGGGATAAAACCTGCGCCTGGGTTTTTTCTGATTTGTGGTGGGAGGATAAACCTTACAATTTATGTCCACGTCAAACACTAAAAAGAGCTGTGAAGAATGCTGAGGATGCTGGATATAGAGCTTTTTGTGGTATTGAACCCGAATTTATAGCAATGCGTTGGGAAAACGGTCAACCTGTCAAAGCTATTGATGACGACCCTTTACCCGGTGAAGGTGTGCGACCACGCCGCCAAGCCTTTGGATATGATGTGGAATATAGCATTGACTCTATGGAATTTTTGGGAGAAATGATTGATACTCTCAATGAATTAGGTTGGGGCTTGAAGGATGTTGTTTGCGAGGGAGCATATTCTCAGTTTGAACTCGACTTTACTTATACAAACGTACTTCAAATGGCTGACCGTTTGGTATTTTTAAGGGTTTTGCTCAAGGAGATTGCAAAAAATCACGGCATGTTTGTTACTTTTATGCCGAAACCAACAATTGGAGATTGGCGTTCTGGTGCCCACATTAATTTCAGCTTAACGAGTACTGCGAACAATAAAAATATATTTGAGGGCAAGAATGGTAAGTTTTCGGATGCAGCCTACCATGCGGTCGGTGGTTTGATTAGGCATGGAACAGAAATTACAGCCGTGGCATGTTCCACGGTTAATTCTTATAACGGATTGGTTCCTATAGTGGGAGGATTTGAGGGGGGAGTACACACATGGGCTCCAACTCAAATGGCATATGGCGACAATAACCGCTCATGTATGCTTCGTCTTCCACAAAATCGTTTTTGTATAGAGAACCGTGCCGCCGATATGTGTATGAATCCATACTTATCATTAGCTTTGACTACTGCGGCAGTTATGGATGGAATTAAAAATAAGATTGATCCAGGTAAGCCATTAAATGTTAATCTTTACACTTTGAGTCCTGAAGAAATAAAAGCCTCTAAAATTAAATCTCTACCTCGAAACCTTCTAGAAGCCATTGAAAAACTTCAGCACGATGATTTTGCAAAAGAGGTTTTAGGTGAATCAATGCTAAACCAATTTTTTGCCTACAAGATGGATGAATGGGATCGTTATCACCAGGCCGTAAGCGACTGGGAAGTCACTGAGTATTTAAGGCTTTATTAAATTAGCATAGTTGATTTAATCAAGTGTATATTGATCAATAAACTTGCCCCAACCTTGAAACAATAGTTTCACCTGTAAAAATAAATTTATGAGGATTTTAATATGTCAATCAATCTTTCAAATATAGCCAAGAAGCGCGGTATCAAATATTTTTTGATTAGTTTTGTCGATTTGTTCGGTAATCTACGCTCAAAATTGGTACCCACAAGGGCTATCGATGGTATGCAAAAAGATGGTGCTGGTTTTGCTGGTTTCGCAGCCTGGCTGGATATGACCCCTGCACATCCTGATATGTTTGCGATTCCGGATCCTGAAAGCTTTATTCAGTTACCTTGGAAGCCAGAAGTTGGTTGGCTAGCTTCAGATCTGTGGATGGATGGCAAGCCAGTTGAAGCTTCTCCAAGAGTTGCGCTAAAAAGGCAGTTGGAGCAAGCTGAAAAGCTTGGTTTTCGGATGAAGACAGGGGTTGAATGTGAATACCACCTGATTAATAGTGATGGTACTGATATTGCCGATACTAAAGATCAACAAAGTAAACCTTGCTATGACCAGCAAGCTTTAATGCGGCAGTATCCTGTTATCAGTCAAATTTGTGACGCCATGATTGAACTGGGTTGGGGTCCTTATCAGAATGACCATGAAGATGCCAATGGTCAGTTTGAAATGAACTGGGACTTTGATGACACTCTGAAAACAGCTGACCGTCATGTCTTTTTCAAATTTATGGTCAAGTCAATAGCAGAACTTCATGGAATGAGAGCCACTTTTATGCCGAAACCTTTCTCCCATTTGACTGGCAATGGTTGTCATTCACATATCTCAATTTGGAATTTAAATGGCACTCAAAATTTATTTGATGGGAATAATGATGCCCGTGACCTAGGATTATCACCTCTGGCTTATCAGTTTCTAGGCGGCATTATGCATAGTGCCGATCGATTAACTGCTATCTTTAATCCTACAATCAATAGCTATAAACGTATCAACGCTCCGAGGACGCTATCTGGTGCAACTTGGTCGCCAAGCTCGATCACGTATGGAGGTAATAATCGCACTCATATGATTAGGGTTCCTGAAGCGGGACGCTTTGAATTACGATTGATGGACGGAGCAGCCAATCCTTATTTGATGCAAGCAGGCATCCTTGCCTGTGGTCTTGATGGGATTGAAGGCAACCGTGACCCAGGTGATCCTCTAGACATTAATATGTATGAACTGGGAGAGGATATAAAGGGTTACAAGCAATTGCCTCATAATTTACTTGACGCGATTCGTCTTTTTGAGAGTAGTGATGTTTTGAGAGAGAGACTGGGAAGTGAGCTGGTTGACGCATTTGTGAAATTGAAGAAAAATCAATGGGATGATTACACTTCGCATTTAACAAAATGGGAACTTGACAACACTTTGGACTGTTAGTTGTTCTCCAGAAGTCGAATCAACAACAAATAATAACTTGTAACACTAAAGATATGGCACTGTAATGGATTATGAAAAGTATGAATTAGGCACTGTTTCGCTGCTGTCAGATGAGAAGCTTGATTCAGCTTTCTTGGCTTATAAAACCTATGGCAAGTTAAATAAAAACAAAGACAATGTAGTTGTATTGCCGACTTTTTATACCGGCTCCCATCAAAGAAATGAGGGCTTTTTTGGTGTTGGCAGAGCGATCGATCCAGAGAAACATTTTGTTGTTTCGATTAACATGTTTGGTAATGGTTTTTCCTCCTCGCCCAGTAATACTCCAGCTCCTCAGGATGGTCCTAGGTTTCCACACATATCACTTTGGGATAACATTGCCTGTCAGTATAAGTTACTTACCGAACACCTAGAAATAGATAGAATTTCACTTGTCACAGGTTGGTCAATGGCCGGCTGTCAAGCATATCAGTGGGCTGCACAATATCCAGATTTCGTTGATGCTATTTTGCCTTTCTGTGCTTCGGCAAAAACATCGACACATAACTACGTCTTTCTTGAAGGCGTCAGAGCGGCGCTTTGTGCAGACCATAATTGGAATAAAGGCGACTATGACTCACCTCCAGTTAATGGACTTAAAGCCTTTGCAAGAGTCTATGCGGGCTGGGCTTTCTCTCAAACCTTTTATCGTGACTCTTTGTTTCAAGAAATCGGTTATGAAACTATGGAGGACTTGTTAATTGATTGGGAAAATGACCATGTTGAGAACTGGGATGCCAACAACCTCTTGGCTAAACTTGCCACATGGCAGGCCAGTGATATCAGTGTTGGCCCTCTTTATAACGGTAATTTTAAAATGGCATTGAAGGCAATTCGTGCAAAAACTATCTTAATACCTTGTACCCAAGACCTCTATTTTCCACCTGAAGATAATGCTATTGAGGCGAGTTATATTATGAATGCTGAGCTCCGTCCATTTGATTCTCCATTTGGGCACTGTGCAGCTAACCCAGGAAACGACTCTGGTTTTGAGGCATCACTTGAGAGAGCTATCGGTGATTTACTTGAAACATAAAAAACGGGAATGATATGAAAATTACTTGGCAAGATTTTGAAAAAGTTGATATAAGGGTTGGAACAATAATTAAAGCTGAGGACTTTCCTGAGGCTAGAATCCCTGCATATATTCTGCACGTTGATTTTGGTTCAGAGGTCGGTATCAAGAAGTCTAGCGCGCAAATCACAAATCTTTACACAAAGAAACAGTTGTTGGATAAACAGGTGATGGGGGTTGTGAACTTTCATCCCAAGCAAGTCGGTCCAATTATGAGTGAATGCTTGGTTTTAGGTTTCTATAACCAAGATAAATCTGTAGTCTTGGCAGTGCCTGATACGCCTGTTGAAAATGGCGCTCATCTTCTATAGCTGAATTTTGCTAATCAAGTGGCAAGCTTTACTGTTACAAAAAAAAGATAATCCGCCTTGGCTAAATGAGATCCAAACATATACTTGAAAAATGAATAACAGACTCTATATACTGACCTACTTGCTTTTTTTTAACCTTCTAATTAATCAATAATTATATTTCATGATCTCAATCGTTTCAATTAAAGACTTATCAAAAACCTATAACTCTGGTTTTGAAGCCTTAAAAAACATCAATTTGGAGATTAAAAAAGGTGAAATATTGGCACTTTTGGGTCCAAATGGTGCCGGGAAAACGACCCTAATTTCGACAATCTGCGGTATCGTTTCACCAACCTCAGGAAGTGTCACTGTTGATGGTAATGACATCATCACTGATTTCAGAAAAACCCGCGCAATGATTGGACTAGTGCCACAAGAGCTAACGCTTGGAGCTTTTGATACTGTGTGGAGTACGATCAGATTTAGTAGGGGCTTATTTGGCTCTAAGAGAGATGATGCTTATCTTGAGCAACTTCTGAAAGATTTGTCGCTTTATGATAAGAAGGATTCTGAAATTAGAGCACTCTCTGGTGGCATGAAAAGAAGGGTATTAATTGCTAAAGCACTCTCCCATAATCCCGAAGTACTTTTTTTAGATGAGCCTACCGCAGGAGTTGATGTTGAGCTTAGAAAGGATATGTGGAAGATTGTTAATGAGTTGAAATCCAAAGGGGTTACAATTATTTTAACTACTCACTATATCGAAGAGGCCGAAGAAATAGCTGATAGGGTTGGAGTGATTAATAATGGAGAGTTATTATTAGTCGAACAAAAAGTTCATTTAATGGAAAGTCTCGGAAAGAAACAGTTAGTCATTGAATTAAAAGAATCACTGACTAAAGTGCCATCGTCACTAGATAAATACAACATTGAGCTTTCAGATGATGGAATGCACATTTCTTATACTTTTATTGTTAAAGATGAGGAGACTGATATGTCAGATTTACTCCAGGAAATTACTAATTCTGAACTGCATTTAAAAGACCTTAAAATTGTTCAAAGTTCCCTCGAAGATATATTTGTAGATTTGGTAAAGGAAAAATAATGAATTTCATGGCTATAAAAGTAATCTACTTTAATGAGATGATGCGATTCTGGAAAACACTTTTCCAGAGTGTTGCTTCACCTGTAATTTCAACGGCTTTGTATTTTGTTGTCTTTGGATCAGCAATTGGTTCTAGGATAGAGAATATTGATGGCGTGTCTTATGGCCTATTTATTGTGCCAGGTCTGACTATGCTTTCAGTATTAACCCAAAGTATCTCCAATGCCTCTTTTGGTATCTTCTTCCCAAAATTCACTGGAACGATTTATGAACTTTTGTCAGCGCCAGTTTCATATTATGAAACCTTAATTGGCTATGTTGGAGCAGCGGCAACTAAGTCATTAATCTTGGCAACCATCATTTTAGCTACAGCTAATTTGTTTGTTGAGTTAAACATCGCACATCCTTTTTGGATGTTAGGATTTTTAGTTTTGACTTGTATTGCCTTTAGTTTGTTTGGTTTTATTATTGGCCTGTGGGCAGATAATTTTGAAAAACTGCAAATAATTCCACTACTATTAATCACGCCACTAGTGTTTTTAGGTGGAAGCTTTTATTCAATAAGTATGCTGCCGCCTTTATGGCAAAAAGTGACTTTGTTTAATCCTGTTCTTTATCTTGTAAGTGGCTTCCGTTGGAGTTTTTTTGAAATCTCTGATGTTGGGGTAGGACTTAGCTTGTTTATGGTATTGCTTTTCTTAAGTGTCTGTATTGCTATAATTGCATGGATGTTTCATACTGGTTATAAATTGAAACAATAGTCAACTTCTGGGAACTTTATGGTTCAAATTACTGATCTGTTTATTTATCCTGTTAAATCACTTAAAGGTATTTCATTGAATGAAGCTGAAACCGCATTACGCGGTTTTAAGTATGATCGCGAGTGGATGATTACAGATAGCGATTATCATTTCCTAACGCAACGTGAAATTGAAGCAATGGCGACCATTACTGTGAGCATTACTAAAGATTTATTATTACTAGAGTCATCAAAAGGTAACGAACTAAAGATTAATCTCAACGCTCAAAGGAAAGAGTCGGTTCAGGTGTCGGTTTGGAACGATATTTGTGACGCATATGACGAAGGTGAGGCTGCCTCATATTGGTTAACTGATGAACTCGGATATTGGCAAGGGAAAACCTTGAGACTGGTGAGATTTTGTTCCGATCGAAAACGTCCAGTGCCAACAAAATATCTACACGGTCGTGAAGCCGAGAGTTCATTTTCTGACCAATTCCCCTACCTCATAACTTCCTGGGATTCGTTGAAGAAGTTAAATGAGGGTCTCAGCGAAAATGGAAAGCAAGAGGTTACCATGGCTCGTTTTAGACCTAACATAGTTGTCAACGATATAGCCAGTATTGAGAACCAAACATCTCTGGATCTGATCTCCCAAGACGGTAACTATGAGTTCGGTTTGAGGAAGCCATGCAAGCGCTGCAAAATAACAACAATCAATCAAGATAGCGGAGAAATCATAGACTTCAAAGAGCCACTCACAACTTTGACCTCATTGCACTTTAGTTCTGAAAATTATGGCGCATTTTTTGGTCAAAACGCTATCCTACTTTCAGATCAAGAGTGTATCGTCAGTGTCGGTGATTTGTTGCAAACAAGTATGAAAAAGTAAGATAGTTAGTTATCTAATGAAATCGCTCCAAAGCGCTTTTCCTGTTTCCAGGCATGTCCATAAATAACTTCATAAGTTGCAGGCAACTTGTCGTCCTTTCGATAACTTTCATACATTTCAATCATCTTATTAAATTTCGTTTTCCCAGTCAAAGACTTTGAACGGTTGTGCACGGTTTGAGCTCCGATACCCTTTAGGTCGTGCATTAAATCGATGACTTTGTCATAGGTCAGTGTTAACCTTTCCATTTCCATTACTGGGCTTTGAAAACCCGATTGCAGCATTTGATCACCAATGTCATGCATATCAGTAAACTCATTGACATGAGGATTGCTATCAACAACAGACCAGCTACGCTTTAACTCTTTAAGTGTATCTGGACCAAACGTTGAAAAAAGAAATAAGCCTTCAGGTTTAAGAACTCTAAAGCATTCATCTAAAAGATTTTTCAGATCAGGGCACCACTGCATCATCAAATTAGAGACAATAAAGTCAATATTGTTATCGGTGAAAGGTAATTGATCAGCGTTAGCACAAACTTTTAAGTCATGAACATTGGATAACAAAGACTGTTGTGCGAAATCGATGCAGATTAATGTTGCTTTAGGAAAAGCTTTAACTGCTTTTTCGCTTAGGAATCCAGTTCCAGAGCCCAGATCAATTATTATTTTTGGATCAATTGAGATGACATTCAATTTTTCTGCAAGACGAACTGAGATCTCATTTTGTAGGAAAGCGCTGTCATCGTATTTGGCTGACGCCTTATTAAATGTTGTCCTTACTCTAGACATTCGACCATTTGACTTGAAAGTCCTTTCATTAAATTAAAATATTGATCTGAACCTGCATTAAGTTTAGCACCTAAGATGTCAATTCTGAGTGCTTTTATTGGTAAGCCTTCTGACAAAACGTTTACTTTTTTAGATGTGCTTTCGGGGCCATAAAGTAAGCATTTAATTTTCAAACCTTTCATTTTTTTTCTAGCTTCTAGAGTCCTATGAATACTAAGTCGAGCGCCATGGTAAGGCGTTATGATGACTGGTTTTTGAAGTTGAAAACTTTTTTCAAAGTACTGAAGCGTATCTGAAAATATTGCGAAACGCTCTGACCTGAAAGGTGCTATTTGTTGTTGAAGTTCTAATTTCAATTTATTTAGTTTTGAATGAATTTTTACAAGATTAGTTTCGTAAGTGTCGCTATTATTGGGGTCTATTTTTATTAACTGCTCGTTAATATATTGTGCAGTTTTTTGCATATTATCAATGTCTAACCAGAGATGTAAATCATTATCAGCATGTTCATGTTCCTCATTTTTATCCATTTTATTTGTATCTGGATTTCTAAAATAAAAAAGATGAAGACCATTTATCTCACTCACGATAATATGTGATCCAACTTTGATATTTCTAAGAGTTTTTTTGAGACCTGTTTCAAAACCGTCTCCAATTGTTATGACAATATCTGCATTTGAAAGTAAGTTTAATTGAGAAGGTTTAAGGTGAAAAGTATGTGCAGAGTCACTAGATTCTAATAACAATTGAGGCCTTGAAACACCTTCCATAAGAGCACTCACGATACTATGTATCGGCTTAATACTGACGACAACATTGGGTGTTGACTGAGCGCCAACATTATTAAAGCTTAAGAGAAAAGTTAAGCCCAGTAATAAACGGTAAATCATGGTATGCCTCAAAATCAAGGGAAATTATACGCCAACCAATTACATCTTCATTAATTTAGCGATCACAAACGACAATTGCTCTCGTAGGTGCTGGGTAACCTTCAATCGTAAGAGAGTCATCAAGTGGATCAAGAAAATCTTCTAAAGAAGCCCTATTTTCACCGATCCAGGGGGTTTTTCGTTGTTCTGCTGTTGTGGTTTTAGAAACATCAACAACCCTGACATTATTGAAATTTGCATCATTTAGCCAAGATTTAAGAGTTTTAATGCTTGGTATGGAGTAAACATTTCGCATTTGTGCGTAACGACCTTTAGGGATTAGTATGTAATCCTCTGGATCTTCAACTACAAGGGTTTCTATGACAAGTTCGGCGTCAGGAGTCATCATTTCTTGTAATTGTGACAAGTGTGCCATGTGGTCTCTCTGATGATATAAAACACCCATCGAAAATACTGTATCGAAAATAGGTTTTTTTGGAATTTCTTCTAGCTTCATTGGCAATAATAAAGCATTTAATGGAGATTCAATCAACGACTTAATAGCTCTGAATTGATAGTTGTATAACAAAAAAGGGTCAATCCCTAGTGCCCGTTTTGCCCCTTCCATAGCCATCCTGAAAGTAAAGTAGCCGTTTCCTGCGCCGATATCTAACACATGTTTGTTTTTTAAGGGCTTAATGTGTTTGGTTATGCGTTGCCATTTCATATCTCCATCCCACTCACTTTCTAGAGCAAGACCATAAATCATGAAAGGGCCCTTTCTCCATGGCATCAGTTTGTGGAGTGCATCCATTAATAATTCACTGTCAATGCAATCTTTATTAATACTAATATAAGGTTTCTTCAAAGAAATTTTGCCTTTAGGAAGGGCATCAATAGTGTCAATGGCTTGGGACCATTTAGGGATATTACCATTATTGACTTGATAGGCCTGAGTGCTAATTTCTAGGCATTTTTTTGAGATCTTATTAAGTAAAGCATCATCAAAAAAATTCACCAAATCTTCACGAAATAAATTCACTAATTACATTAATCTAAAAAATATATCTAGTATAAAATAAGTAGATAAATAAAAAATATTACTTTTAACTTTTTGGGGGTTAGCGTGATAAACCAATCAATCAAATTCTTTACTATCTTCTTATTAGCCTTTAGCGTCTTTGCTGGCGGTGATGACCGTGATAAAGAATACTATGAAACTTTAGATGCAGAACTAGCTAACTTTGAAGCGCAACTAGCGGAAGACCTTGCTAATCAAGTAGCCCTTGAAGCATTCCAACAAAAGCTTGCTGAAGAAAAAGCCGCTGCTGCTGCATCTACTGCAGCATACCAATCCAAGCTTGAATATGATGCTAAGGTTGCAGAACTTATGGAAGCTTTAGAGAGACAGATGGAAATTGATGCATTTGAAGCACAATTAGAAGCAGAACTTGCAGCTCAAGAAATTATGGCAGAAATAAGCGCAGATGAGGAGCTTGCTAAGAGACTGGCTGAATTCCAAGCAAAAGTAGAGGCAGAGAAAGCCGCCGCTGCTAGATCAACTGCAATTTATCAAGCTAGACAACAACAAGAGCAGATGATCAAGGACAGACAAGCACAATTAGCGCTTGAGAGAGAACTTGCTGAATTCGAAGCAAAATTGGAAAAGGAGCTGGCATTTCAAGAATGGTACGCTAATTTCCTTGAAAATAAAGCTGCTCAAGAAGCTTTAGAAAAAGAACTGGCTGATTTTGAAGCCCAACTGGAAGCTGACCTTGCAGCCGAAGAAATGATGGCAGAAATCATTGCTGAAGAGGAGCGTGCTAAGAGACTGGCTGAGTTCCAAGCAAAACTAGAGGCAGAGAAAGCCGCTGCTGCAGCCTCAACTGCTGCTTACCAAGCTAAGTTTGCTGAAGAAAAAGCCGCAGCTGCAGAGCTAGCTGTCTTTAAAGCTGAACTGGCTCGTCATGAAGAATGCAAAGATGCATTAAATTTATCTGATAGTAATATTGCACTTTTCAAAACAGCATTGGCAGCTGGTAATTTGTTTAGCGTAGGTCCGCAAATTACTGCTGGAACTGAATTTACAGCAAATAGGTGGGATGAGTATGCAAGCTGTATTGGTGCATTGAATTATAAAAATCCCTTTTAAGGTAAAGGATTACTAATATTGTTAATAAGTCTTTCTTCATATCTAATGGAAGCGTAGAAAAACTTAACAAATAATAAAACCCAGAGCTTGCTCTGGGTTTTTTACTTATAATTAATTTATGAAAAATTATTTAGTTCATAATTTAATCAAATTCCTTTTTTTATTCTTTATATCTATCACCATTCATGCTGGCGGCAATGAAAGCGACTCACTGTTGATGGAATCATTGGATGAGGTATTGATAGAAGAATACAAACCTTGTTCTGATCAATCAGATATTAATTCATTTGAAGTTAGCACAATATCTTCATTAATGATTGTATCTGAGGGTAGCTTTTTTACTGAAGGAGAAGTTATCACTAGCTCTAGTGGTGTTCAAGCAATTGTAGATTCTTATGATGTTGAAATGCAAAAATTAACTTATCATCAAGATGCTAATACGGGTTTTGAAACTTTTTTATTAAATGAAACGATAACAGGAGCTTCTTCCGGAATTGCCATCGTTAAAGAGTTTATTATTGATTTATCCATCCCTTGTTCCGAATTAATAGTTTCTATTGAAGAAGAACCTCAACAGATGATATTTATACCAATAAAATCAGCTGAGGAACTTGCTCGAGAAGCTGCCGCTGCCGCTGCTACTGCTGCAGAAATGATGGCTGAAATTGAAGAAGAGCTAGCTAGACAAGCTGCACTTGAAGCCTTCCAGAAAAAACTTGCTGAAGAGAGAGCTGCCGCTGTTGCATCTACTACAGCATACCAATCCAAGCTTGCATACGATGCTATGGTTGAAGAACTTATGGAAGCTTTAGCGATAGAACAGGAAATTGAAGCATTTGAAGCTAAACTGGCAGCAGATTTAGCTGCACAAGAAATGATGGCTGAAATTGAAGAAGAGCTAGCTAATCAAGCCGCACTTGCACAATTCCTAGAAAAACTTGCTGAGGAAAGAGCTGCCGCTGTTGCATCTACTACAGCATACCAATCCAAGCTTGCATACGATGCTATGGTTGAAGAACTTATGGAAGCTTTAGCGATAGAACAGGAAATTGAAGCATTTGAAACCAAACTGGCAACAGATTTAGCTTCTGATGCTTTAGATAGAAAGCTCGCTGAGTTTGAAGTTCAACTAAAAGAAGAGCTTGCTAATCAAGCCGCACTTGCACAATTCCTAGAAAAACTTGCTGAAGAGAGAGCTGCCGCTGTTGCATCAACTGCTGCTTATCAGGCCAAGGTTGCTTATGATACCAGGGTTGCTAAAATTAAGGAAGATTTAGTAAGACAACTCGAAGAAGTTGTAGAACCTGATGATTATAAATCTCATCTTGTAGAAGAACTTATAGCACAAGCTACTGCTCAATTAGAAGAAGAAAAATTTATTGGAGCAATATCTGGAGAAATAGTAACTGTTGCAATTCATGAATTTTGTAAAAATACTTTGAATTTGTCAGACAGTAATATTGCGCTGTTTAAAAAAGCATTATCAGGTGGTTATTTGGGTAATGTAGGTCCACAAGTTAAGAACGGAACGGAATTCACGGCAAATAGATGGGATAAATATATTACCTGTGTTGGTTCGTTAGGCAATTAACATTGCTTGCAAACAATTAACACTTATATTTCTAGTAATGAGTTTTCCTTATCACTGAGAGATTTATCTATCAAACCAATGTGTTGGTCAGTAATTTTTTGAATATTTTCTTCAGCTCGATGGGTTTCATCCTCTGATATTTCTTTTTCTTTAAGTAGTTCCCTATAATCTGATATAGCATCTCTACGAATGTTTCTAACAGCTACTCTTGCATGTTCTGCCTCATCTCGAACTATACGTACTAATTCTTTTCGTCTCTCTTCTGTAAGTGGTGGAAGGGGAATACGAATCACTTGGCCCATCGAGTTTGGATTTAGCCCTAAATCAGAAGTCATTACTGCCTTTTCAATTGGTCCAACCATATCTTTTTCCCATGGTGTAACTTTTAGTGTTCTTGAGTCTTCTGTAGTTATATTTGATACTTGAGAGATAGGTACTAAGGTGCCATAATATTCAACGTGAATTTGTTCAAGTAGTGAAGGGTGAGCTCTACCAGCTCGAATTTTACTAAAGTCACCCTCCAGTGAAGCTAGGGTCTTATTCATACGGTCATTAGCATCATTATGAATTTCATTAATCATTGTTAATCTCCATTATGTACTCATTAATCTAACAACTAACAAAATAGTGATTTTACACAAGGCGTGCGTATAATGAACCCTTTGTCCTTCATAAAATAACTGAGTTTATGGATGCAATAAGCATACGTGGCGCCAAAGTTCATAATTTAAAGAATATTGATGTCAACCTTCCCAGAAATAAACTTGTAGTCATTACGGGTCTGTCTGGATCTGGTAAATCATCATTAGCTTTTGACACTATTTATGCCGAAGGTCAACGTCGTTATGTTGAATCATTATCAGCATATGCCAGACAATTTTTATCGTTAATGGAAAAGCCAGATGTTGATCACATAGAAGGACTTTCTCCAGCTATTTCTATTGAGCAAAAGGCTACTTCTCATAATCCTAGATCCACTGTTGGAACTATCACAGAAATCTATGATTATTTAAGATTACTATTTGCTAGGGTAGGAATACCAAGATGTCCAGAACACAAAACTGCTTTAGAGTCTCAAACTATTTCACAGATGGTGGATGAGATACTTGCCTTGCCAGAAGGTGACAAAATTATGATTTTAGCTCCTATAGTGCAAAATCGTAAGGGTAGTCATCAAAAGTTGTTGCAAGAGCTTTCGCATCAGGGTTTTCTAAGGGCAAGAGTTGATAAAGAAATTTTATATCTTGAGGAATTAACCGAACTTGATGGCAACAAGCGTCACACAATAGAGATTGTTGTTGATCGATTAAAGGTTCGCCAAGATATTACCTCAAGATTATCAGAGTCTTTAGAAACAGCACTCAATATGAGCTCAGGTATTGCAAAAGTGATTCCCATGGATACTGATACTGTCTGGAAAGAGATGACTTTTTCTGCAAAATTTTCCTGTGTGCATTGCGGCTACTCCTTAGATGAATTAGAACCTAGACTCTTTTCATTTAATAACCCTGTAGGTGCCTGTGAAACTTGTGATGGTCTAGGAGTGAAAGATGTTTTTGATGAAGAAAAAGTGGTAGCTAATCCTGAACTTAGTTTAGAGGATGGTGCAATCTATGGTTGGGGTAAAAATAATGCTTACTTTTATCAAATGTTGAGATTAGTGGGTGACTTTTACAATTTTAATATTGAACAACCTTTCGGTGAATTAAAAGATGAACATAAAAATATCATACTTTATGGTAGTGGAGGCCAATCAATTGATTTTTCCAAAATAAAAGGCAGGAGAGGATGGTCAAACAAGAAAAAACCTTTTGAGGGAATCATTCCAAGGATGATACGTCGCTATAAAGAAAGTGAGATACGCTCTGTTAGAGAAGATTTATCCAGATATGTAATTAGCAAGCCATGTGAAAGTTGCAATGGAGACAGGCTTAATGAAGCTGCAAGAAATGTATTTATCCAAAATAAAAATCTCTCAAATTTAACTAAGCTTACCATTGATCAGATATATGATTTTTTTAATTGTATTGAACTTGAGGGGAAGCGTGGTCAAATTGCTAGTAAGATTCTCAAAGAAATCTTACAACGTTTGCATTTTTTAATTAATGTCGGACTAGATTATCTTAGCTTGGAGCGACAAGCCAACACTCTTTCTGGTGGTGAAGGTCAACGCATTCGACTGGCCTCTCAGATTGGTGCTGGTCTAATTGGTGTATTGTATGTTTTGGATGAGCCATCTATAGGGCTTCATCAGCGCGATAATCAAAAATTATTAGACACACTAACTTATCTAAGGGATTTAGGCAACACGGTGATTGTTGTAGAACATGATGAAGAGGCTATTAGGCAAGCAGATTATATTATTGATATAGGTCCTGGTGCTGGGATTCATGGCGGAGAAATTGTTGCTATTGGTGCTCCAGAAGAGATAATCGCTAGTAATAAGTCTCTAACTGGAGACTATTTAAGTGGCCGCCAGGTAATCAAAGTTCCTAAAAAAAGAAAACATGCTACTGAATGGTTAAAAATACAAGGTGCAAGCGGAAATAATTTGAAAGAAGTTGATTTGGCGATACCAGTAGGTTTATTGACGTGTATTACAGGTGTCTCAGGTTCAGGAAAATCTACCTTAATTAACAGCACCCTTTATCAGTTAGCTGCAAAAGTTTTGAATCGTGCACAGGTTGAGGTGGCACCCTTTGAAAAGTTTGATGGAATGCACTTTTTTGATAAAGTGGTTAATATTAATCAAAGCCCTATTGGTCGTACTCCGAGATCTAATCCAGCTACTTATACAGGTGTTTTTACTTTGATACGTGATCTATTTTCTCAGACACTTGAATCACGATCTCGTGGTTATACATCAGGCCGCTTTAGCTTTAATGTTAAAGGTGGTCGATGTGAAGCTTGTAAAGGAGATGGTCTCATTAAAGTAGAAATGCATTTTTTGCCCGATATTTATGTTTTGTGTGATGTTTGTAGTGGTCATAGATATAACCGTGAAACTCTAGAGATAAAATTCAAGGGCGAAACGATTGCTGAGATTTTAGAGATGACGGTAGAAGATGCTCTAGAATTTTTTTATGCTATACCTAAAATTACAAAAAAACTTCAAACCTTGATGGATGTTGGATTATCTTATATTACACTTGGGCAGAATGCGACAACATTATCAGGTGGAGAAGCTCAGCGCGTGAAACTTTCCAAAGAACTCTCTAAATCGGATACTGGGCAAACACTGTATATTTTGGATGAACCTACCAGTGGTCTTCATTTCCATGATATCAAACAACTACTTTTAGTTATTTCTCGACTCAGAGATCGTAATAACACAATTGTTATCATTGAACACAATCTTGATGTTATAAAGACAGCAGACTGGGTTGTAGATCTTGGACCCGAAGGTGGCAATAAAGGTGGTGAAATTATTGCGAGCAGTACTGTCCATTGCCTAAAAACGCCGCGCTTCTCACTAACACTGAGTGAGTGAACAAGTGCCGTAGCAACCAACCATGGCATAAATGATGCATTCTCTACTGGATCCCAAAACCACCATCCTCCCCAGCCAAGTTCATAATATGCCCACCAACTTCCAAGTATGATTCCAACAGTCAAAAATGCCCATGAAATCAATGTCCATGGTCTAGTCCATCTTAACCAAGAGCTATCGAGTTGACCTCTAATCAATGCAGAAATCACAAAAGCAAAGGGCACCGATAAACCAACATATCCCATATATAGCATGGGTGGATGAACTGCAAGACCAAAGTCTTGAAGAAGTGGATTAAGCTCTCGACCCTCTAAAGGAGGAATCATTAAGCGCTCAAAAGGATTAGAAGTATAGAGCAAAAAAAGTAAAAAGCCAAAACTCACAGCACCCAACACAGTAAGGATTAAGTTTAGTAAATTTGAAGGTATTTGCTTTGAAAAAATACTTACTGCAATACTCCATAAGGAAAGAACAAAAACCCATAAAAGTAAAGAACCTTCATGTGCTCCCCAGACGGCAGAGGCTTTATATAAGATTGGTAGTTGTGTATTTGAATTTTCAGCAACATACTTTACAGAAAAATCATTAGTTAGAAATGCATTCATTAAAACCAGAAATGCAACAACAATCCAAAAGCACTGGCCCCAAACTAAAGGCTTAGAAAGTTGTGCTAGTGATGATTTTTTCTGATAAATACCAATTGAAGGTAAAACCACAAGCAATATAGAAAATATCAGTGCGAGAACAAGTGAAAAATGTCCAATTTCAATTAGCATAAATTAGTTTTTATGGTGCGGAAGGAGAGACTCGAACTCTCACGTCTTGCGACACTGGAACCTAAATCCAGCGTGTCTACCAATTCCACCACTCCCGCGAGGAGATTTGAATTATACCCAAATAAAATGATTTTTTAACCAATAAGAAATAGAAATCCATCTAGTCTCCAAACCAACTCAATTTTTCCCGAAGACTGACAACTTCACCGACAATCATCAATGTTGGAGCATGAATCTCTTGGTTGTTAATCAAATCCGGAAGTTTTGATAAAGAGGTCGTATAAACTTTTTGTTCTGGTGTTGTTCCCCTTTCAACTAAAGCAACTGGCTTATCTTCACGCATCCCATGAATAATCAATTGTTGACATATATGATTTACACTAGTTAAAGCCATATAAAAAACGATTGTTTGTTGTTCTACGACAAATTCATTCCATGGTAGATTACTCGAACCATCCTTTAAATGGGCAGTAACAAATCGACAGGATTGCGAATAATTTCGATGAGTTAGCGGGATTCCAGCATACGAAGCACATCCAGAAGCTGCAGTAATACCAGGTACAACCTGGAATGGAATACCATTATCAGACAAGGTTTCTATCTCTTCTCCTCCTCGTCCAAAAATAAATGGATCTCCACCTTTTAGACGACACACCCTCTTGCCAGATTTAGCTAACTCTACTAAGCGCTCATTAATATCTATTTGACGAGTAGATTCACTTCCCCCTTTCTTGCCAACATATATTAGTTCAGCATCTCGTCTCACTAGCTCCATAACTCCCTTAGAAACCAGCCTATCGTAAAGAACTACATCAGCTTGCTGCATCAACCTTAATGCTTTAAAAGTCAACAAATCGGGATCTCCAGGACCAGCTCCTACCAAGTAAACCTCACCTAAACTAATCTCTACTGAACTGGCAAGATGTTTTTCTATATCTGCTTTTGCCTCTTCAGAACGACCAGCTAAAACTTTTTCAGCAATTACGCCCGAAAAAACAGAGTCCCAGAACTTTCTTCTATCTTTTAAGTTAACAAATCTCTGTTTAACTTTTTGTCTATACTCTCCTGCAATTTCTGCTAAATTTCCATAAGCACTGGGGATGATAGTCTCTAATTTTGCACGAATTATACGAGCAAGTACGGGTGCCTTGCCAGCTGAAGAGATGGCAATCACGATGGGAGACCGGTCCACAATAGACGGCATAATAAAGCTAGATAGGTCTGGAGAATCAACGACATTGATAGGTATTCCTGACTCATGAGCCAGACTAGAAACGATAGCGTTTACTTTGTCATCATCAGTAGCTGCAATAATAACGGACGGGTTATCAATATCTGACGACTCGAAGTGCTTTTCAATCAAATCCAGAGCATTGTTCTTAGATAAATCTATCAAACCACTACAAAATTCAGGAGAAATACATTTTATTTTTGCCTGTGCTTTCAGTAACAAATTGACCTTTCTTAGAGCGATAACTCCACCGCCCACAACCAGACAAGGCTTTTGACGTAAATTAATAAAAACAGGTAGATGATCCATATAATTAGCCTACTAAAAACTCTATTATAATGCTTTCATATAGGCACATTCACCATTAGTATAACCACTCCTTCCAATTAAGAAGAGATTGAAATTAACTTATGAGAATGTTTAAAGGTGCAGTGTTTTCCTTACAAAAGGAATGGTAATACTTTGCTTAGCTTGAAGTGAAGCTTTATCCAAATCATCGATCGCTGTTAATAAAACCTTAACATCTCTTGAATAATATTTAAATAGATATTCGTAAACTTTAGAATCAATACTTAAATTTCGATCAATCATTTGATTATTTAAAACCAACATTGTTAACTCATCATCTAGCGATTTTAGTTGGAAAATGGTAGCCAAGCCAAGACGAGTTTTGAGGTCTTTCATAACACCCAACTCTGAAGGTAAATCTAGGCCACTGATTAACATTGACACTTTTGCTTGTTTGGCTCGATTATATAGATCAAAAAACAAGTTCTGTTGATTAGCATTAATCGCGTCAATATTATCAATGCTAATCCAGTTTAATTGCTCTATAGATTCCAATACATGCCCTGGCAAAGAATTATGACAATCTATATACATAGCAACTTGTTGATCTGATAGTGCTCTTAAAGCTGCACCTTGTAATAGGTGCGTTTTTCCAAGACCTGGAGCTCCGTACACATAGATTTCAGCTGAGGTTTTATTAACGTAAAGTTTGGCAATAAAGTCGAGTAACTGCTTGTTTCCAAGAAAATTGTCTAAAAGCATTTTAGAGTCAAGCGAAATTGGTAGACCTAATTGATTCATTTCTTAGATTCTTGCAAAATAAATTTTTTAATCCACAACCACATATAATCTGCACCACTGAGTGCAGTTGAAGTAGCAACAACAATAAATACTATTTGGTGCCATTCAGAAAACTCTATAGTGAACTGAATTAACAACAAAAACAGCACCAAACCTATCTGTAAAACAGTATTAAATTTACTAATCAAAGTGGGCTTTATGATTTCACTTACTCCGTTAATTTCACCCAGGAAATAACCCAAAGCGCCAGCAACAATGATTACATCACGAACACAAATAAGTAACAATAACCAGAGTGGTAAAATTCCAACCCAATAAAGACTCACAAAGGTGCAAGTTAATAATATTTTGTCCGCTATAGGATCCAATATTGACCCTAATCTTGATTGGAAAGAGAACTGTTTAGCAATCCAACCATCCAAAGCGTCGGTAATACCGGCTAATAAAAATAGCAATATTGTTAAAAGATATTGCCCTTTTAATAACGCTATAACAATGGGAACTGTTAAAATAATGCGTATTATTGAAAGCGCATTAGGTAGCATTGAAAAACTCATGGTTATGCTTACTTCAAATCGTTGATTTATAGGCCTCAATTATACGGAAAAACCAAGATGTCATCATTGACTTACAAGGACTCAGGTGTTGATATAATCAAAGGGAATAAACTCATTGAGAAAATTAAACCCATTGCTAAATCTACCTCAAGAACAGGCGTATTAGCTGATTTAGGTGGATTTGGTGCAATGTTTGAAATACCTCTAGATAGATACGATAACCCTGTTCTAGTTTCTGGCACTGACGGTGTGGGTACAAAACTAATGGTTGCTGAAATACTTAATAAACACGATACTATTGGCATTGATTTGGTTGCAATGTGTGTTAATGATCTTATTGTTCAAGGTGCAGAGCCCTTATTTTTCCTAGACTATTATGCAACTGGGTCTCTAAATCCAGATGTTGCTACGGCTGTCATTTCTGGTATTGGCAAGGGTTGTATAGAGTCTGGATGCGCACTAATCGGTGGTGAAACTGCAGAAATGCCTGGCATGTACCAGGGGGAAGAGTATGATTTGGCAGGATTTTGTGTCGGCATTGTAGAAAAAAATAAAATTATTGATGGTTCTAGAGTATCTGTTGGTGATCATATGGTTGCTCTTGGATCATCAGGTCCTCACTCAAATGGATATTCATTAATACGTAAGGTAATGGAAAAATCGAAGCCTAACTCTAATCAACTCGACTCTCTCTTAGAACCGACAAGAATTTACGTCAAGTCAATCCTTTCTCTAATTAGTAAACTACCAGTAAATGCAATATCACATATTACTGGTGGAGGTCTATTAGAAAATATACCAAGAGTACTTCCTAGTCATCTCGCTGCAAAAATAGACACAACCTCATGGAAACTGCCAGAAATCTTTCGGTGGTTGCAAACCGAGGGCAATATAGATATAACTGAAATGTATCGAGTCCTTAATTGTGGCGTGGGCATGGTCGTGGTAGTGCCTGAAAATAAATCCCAACTGACCATTGACCATCTTAATATGTGTGGTGAAAAGGCTTGGCTAATCGGCGAAGTTGTCAAATCAAATGGTAAGCAAGTTTTAATCTAGTCAAATGAATGGGGTTGTTTTAATATCAGGTAACGGTTCTAACTTGCAATCAATCATTGATAACGCAAAGTCGATTGATTTAAAAATTTGTTGTGTTATTAGCAATAGAACGGATGCTTTTGGTTTAAAACGTGCCACAAAAGTAGGCATTCCTTGCGTAGCTTTAGATGAAACATTGTTTGACTCAAAACTTGATTTTGACCAAGAAATCATGAAAGTCATCGATAATTACCAACCAGGAGTGATCATTTTAGCGGGTTACATGAGAATTCTTTCTGCTGATTTTATTTCTAAATATTTCGGCAAAATACTCAATATACACCCCTCACTGCTACCAAAATTTCCAGGACTCAATACACACCAAAGAGCTATTGAAGCTTCTGAAAAGAAGCACGGTGCGAGTGTACATTTTATAACAGAAGAGCTTGATGGTGGTCCTGTGATTGCGCAAGAATTTGTGAATATTGATTCTACAGATAATGCACAAACCCTTGCAAAAAAAGTCCTTGATAAAGAGCTTGTCCTCTACCCAAAAACCATTCACTGGTATACTCAGGGCAGACTAAAGCTTATAGACCAAAACACAGCCACGCTAGATAATAGAACACTATGAAAAAGACTTTTACTCTTATTTTAAGTTTGTTCATTACACTTCAATCCTATGCACTTAGCTCTTATATAGGAGACTATAAGCTCTATGCAAAAACTAAACTAGGCAGCATGCATATTGGTGCTGCTCAATTTGTGTTGGATGTAGATGACAATAAATATATCTACACGACTGAGGCGCGTACTTCTTCGTTGTTGAAGGCTTTATACGATTACTCTAGAACAGAGCAAAGCATTGGCCAAGAGATAGATGGTGAGCTAATAAGTACTCATTTTACTGTTGTTGAAAGGATAAAGAATGAGGTAAAGAAAAACTATGAACTTACAATCATTGATAGAAATTCCGTCATTTCTAGTAACGGAAAAGAATGGACGATTAATCCAGGAAACCTTGTTGATCAGCTAAGTGTATACCTTGCTCTTTCAATCGACATTCAAAAAAATCCTGACCAAGTAGAATTCATCTACCAAGTCGCAGACGAAGATGGAGTTGAGTATCAAAAGTTTTTAGTTGAAGGATATCAAACCGTTGTTATTCAAGACAACGAGATAGAAACTATTGTAATTAATTGTCCAGAATTGGAATTAACACTTAACCTTTCGGTCGAGCACAATTTCCAACCGGTGCTCATTCATAAAATTAACGGAAATAGTGAATTTAAACTTCTACTAAAAAAATTTAAAACACCCACTTAAAGGTGTTTTTTAAGAAATTTTCCAGTAAAAGAGTTTGCTGATTGAGAAACCATTTCTGGTGTTCCAAAT
>AFHY01000002.1 GCA_000213395.2 gamma proteobacterium SCGC AAA007-O20 | reverse complement strand
CAGTAATTATAATGGGTACTGAGGGTAAAGGACTAAGGCAACTAATAAAGAAAACTTGTGATCAACTGGCGACAATACCAATGATTGGCAATGTTGAAAGCCTTAACGTTTCCGTTGCAACTGGAATTGCGTTATTTGAAGGAAGAAGACAGAGACAAAGTAGTTAAAAAAATCATAGGAGTTTCTGGTAACATACTCAGGCTTTAGAAAATAGACAATGGAATTAAATAAGAGTCTTCCAGGCCAACTAAAACTGTTTAACTTTGCTAAAAAAGAAATCAGCTTGTCGGGGATTTATCAGATTATTGATTTTCCTAAAATAAGTGAGATTGCTAGCAACAAAAAAGACAATGTCAGAGTGGACTTGTCGTTTTATTTAAAAAATAATAAAACTCCTTGTGTTGATGGGATAATTCAATTAGATATTGTATTAGCGTGTCAAAGATGTCTAGAAGACCTATCTATAGAATTAAAAGTTAATTTTAATTTGGCATTTTTAAGGCATGAACAGCAATTTGAAGAACTAGATTCACATTATGAGATATATATAATTGAAGAGGAAGAGTTGGCAACACATGATTTAATTTCTGATGAAATCTTGTTATCGATTCCTATGGTTCCAAGCCACGATTATAATTGCTTAAAAGAGATTAATGAACAAGAAATAGTTATGGAAAAATCTGAAAATCCTTTTACTATTCTAAAAAATATACAAAAAGCCGACAGCGGCAAGGAGTAAAAAATGGCGGTACAAAAAAGTAGAAAAACACCTTCAAAGAGAGGTATGCGTAGGTCTCATAATGCATTGAAAAATTCTGCATTATCTGAAGACCAAGAGACAGGTGAAACTCATTTGAGACATCACATTACTGCAGATGGCTACTATCGCGGCAAACAGATTATTAAATCTACTGTCGAAGACATCGAAGAATTAGAAACCTAAATAATTTTATGACAATTAAGGTATCAATTGATGCCTCTGGGGGTGACTTCGGATTTCCTGTTACCGTGAAATCTGGAATTAATGCTTTAGGTATCTATAAAGACCTTCATCTCCACTTTGTAGGTGATAAGAAAGGTATTCAAAAAGAGCTAAATAAGCACTCAATTTATAAAACTTTCTTAGATCGAATTTCTATTACACATACATCTGAAGTCATCAGTATGGATGACTCTCCTTCTACTGCGCTACGACATAAAAAAAACTCGTCAATGAGAGTAGCAATTGACCTTATTAAAAATGGAACTGTAGATGCCTGCGTTAGTGCTGGCAATACTGGAGCTTTGATGGCAATAGCTCGATTTATTCTAAAAACAATCGAAGGTGTTGATAGACCAGCTATTATGGGAAGCTTTCCAACTCTCAATGGACATATCCATGTCCTTGACTTAGGTGCAAATGTTGACTCAAAGCCTGAGACTCTTTTGCAATTTGCAATCATGGGGTCTATTGTGATACAGAACACTGAAAACATTTCAAATCCTACAATTGGCCTATTAAATGTTGGTGTGGAGGAAATGAAAGGTCATGACAAAATACAGGACACTGCAGAACTTCTCAAAGATTCTTCGCTCAATTACTCAGGATTTGTTGAGGGTGATGACATATTTAAAGGTGTGGTTGACGTAGTAGTTTGTGATGGCTTCGAAGGTAATATCGCTCTAAAGGCAAGCGAAGGTGTAGCTAACATGTTTTCACACCTTATCAAAGAATCATTTAACAAAAACATCTTTACTAAACTGGTAGCTATTATTGCAAAACCAGTAATGAATAGTTTTAAGTCCAAAGTTGATCCTGGTCAATACAATGGTGCAAGCCTTCTTGGTCTAAAAGGAGTTGTTGTAAAAAGCCATGGAAATGCTGACGTTGATTCATATTTTCAAGCAATTAAAGAAGCATACTTAGAAGCCCATGCTAAAATCACGGATAAAATTTCAGTACAGCTGACACGCGAATTAGAAGAACATAAATAATAATTAATCCATGAAAAAATTTGCAAGAATTGTTGGCACTGGTAGCTATCTACCTCCTAGAATAATCACCAATTCAGAACTAGAAAATTCACTTGACACTACTGACGAGTGGATAACAAGCAGAACAGGTATTAAAGAAAGAAGAATTGTTGAAGATCAAAATACTTGTGATCTTGCTCTTGAAGCCAGTATAAATGCACTTGAAATGGCTGAACTTAAGGCATCTGAAATCGATTTAATTATTCTTGCAACAACAACTCCAGATAAAATTTTTCCTGCAACAGCAACGACACTTCAAGATCGTATTGGTGCGTCATGTCCTGCATTTGACATTCAGGCAGTTTGTGCTGGCTTTGTTTTTGCCTTAACAACTGCACAGCAATATATAGAAAATGGAGTTGCTGAAAATATATTGGTTGTTGGTAGTGAAACAATGTCAAAAATTGTAGACTGGAATGATCGCTCAACTGCTGTCCTTTTTGGGGATGGTGCTGGCGCCGTTGTAGTTAGTAAGGATAATACTACAGGCATAAAGCATGCAAAACTATGTAGCGATGGTAAATATTTGTCATCACTTCATGTCAATAACAACGGAATTAACGAGACTGGAACCATTGAAATGATGGGTAATGAAGTTTATAGAATAGCCGTCAATCGACTCTCAGATCTTGCGGAAGAAACACTCAAAGATTGTAATATGACTCCAAATGATCTTGCATGGATGATTCCACATCAAGCCAACATTCGTATTATTAGTGCTGTTGCAAAAAGAATCAAGCTGCCAATGAGTAAAGTGATACTAACCATAGAAAAGCATGGGAACACTTCTGCTGCTTCAATTCCTTTGGCTCTCGATGTTGCAGTTCGCGATGGTCGTATTAAAAAAGGAGATAACCTCTTATTTGAAGGTATTGGTGGTGGATTTAGCTGGGGCAGTCTTCTTGTTGAGTATTAGTCCTCTAGAAATCTCGTTCCATCAATTTTTCTGTCAATTTTCTTAAAGGTTTCTCATTTACACTTAGACTAGATATCTCATCTATAGCTTTTTTATAAAGATCTTGATAGACTGTGATGGACTCATCTAAACCTAATATAGCTGGGTAAGTTGGTTTATCCCTGACTAAATCAGAATTTTGACGCTTTCCCAAAACTTTCTCAGTACTAGATATATCAAGCACATCATCTTGAATCTGATAAGCCAACCCAATATTATTTGAATACGAATCCAATATATCACTATCTTTTAGATTAATATTATCAATAAGTGCACCAAATTTAACTGCACAACTTATCAGTGAACCAGTTTTCTTTTTATGCATATTATTCAAAAATTCAATATCCACTTTTTTAGAAACAACAGAAAGATCAATTGATTGCCCATCAGCCATTTCATATGCTGAGATTGCTAAAAGTTTTAATAATTCAATTCGAATATCAGGTGGAATTGATTCATCTCTTGACAAAACCTCAAAAGCCAAAGCTTGTATACCATCTCCCGCAAGAATAGCCTGAGCTTCTCCAAAAGTTTTATGAGATGAAGGCTGATTATGTCTCATATCGTCATTATCCATCGCTGGCAAATCATCATGGATTAAAGAATAGATATGAATAAGTTCAATAGCACATGCACAGGCATCGACTTTGATAAGATCAATATCATATAAACTTGCAGTCGTGTAGGTTAATATCGGTCTAAAGCGTTTACCACCAGCCAAAACACTATAACTCATTACATTTTTCAGTTCGCTTTGAAAATGACCTTTAGAGCAAATCGAACTTAGGTAGTTTTGTAGTCGAGTATTAACTCGTTTTCTATAAATATTAAAGATCTTCAAAGGATTTTTCTTCGCTGTAGTTATCTTCTTCACTTAGTATATTGACACGTTGTTCAGCTTCTGTGAGCGCACTGTGACATTGTCGATGAAGCTTGACACCTTTTTCAAAATACTTGAGTGAATTTTCTAAACTCAAGTCACCAGATTCCATTTTATTAATTATCACTTCAAGCTCAACCAAACCTTTATTAAAATCAAATTTTTTACCCATCAGTTTTTATCTCCATCGTCCACTCTACTTAGAATATTATCCATCCATAAACTAGGTAATATTCTACACAGAATTCTAAATAATTTTGTAGGAAAGGTTACTCGATAATGATTCTTTGGTGTTTTGGATTCCAGAACATACAAGACAAAACCCTATACCACTTGAACAACCAGTAATTAGAACTGTTTTTACTGTTGAAGTTTCGTCCAATACTTAGCCCTCTCTGCTAATTCAGGATTGATACTTTCAGAACGCAAAACTAAAAAATCATAGGCCATTCGAAAGCGTGGATGCCCAATTAATTCTTTTGCTTTTTTTATACTGCAATTCTCTAGCTGGTTTTGCATTAGCCAGATATCTTTAACACGAGCGGAAAGCCATCTTGGCATTAAAACCTGTTCAGTTTGTTTTCTGATGACATCTTCTGATGCTTGTGTCATTATCAGAAAACGGGATTTTTTATTTTTATTTAGTTCATTAAAGCGTTTATTTTGTGCGCCCCATAAAAAAACCGCAAATAGGAATACTGGTGTTACAGGCTTATCATTTTTGATACGCTTTGATGTATTCAATAGAGTTTTATTTATAAATGAAGTTTCTTCAGTTTGAGGAAAAAGGTAATTCAATAGTCCGTATTTTAAAAGTTGCTCAAAAACCTCATAAGCGTTCTCGTTATGAAACAACTTAATACATTCATCATAAAGCCTAGCGGCTGGTATATTAGCTAGTAAATAGGCTTGATTAGAAATAGTTCTTGAGATTTTTGGATCTATTGTTGCCTCTAATTTAACTTTAAATCTTATCGCTCTAATCATCCTTACAGGATCTTCCTTAAAACGCTCAACTGGGTTTCCAATCATCCTAATTTCAGAATTATAGAGCGCCTCAAGACCATCAACATAATCAATGACCTGAGAATTTTGAATATCATAATAAAGCGCATTGACACTAAAATCTCGACGAAAAACATCCTCTTTGAGAGTGCCATATAGATTATCTCTAACAATAACACCATTACCAGCGGTCTTTACTTTTCCAGAACGGAAAGTCGCAACTTCAATATATTTTCTAGATGAAAACATAATGTGAACTAATCTGAAGCGCCTTCCAATAAGTCTAGAGCGTTTAAAAATTTTATGAACCTGTTCCGGAGTGGCACTGGTAGCGATGTCAAAGTCTTTGGGTTTGTGGCCCAGTAATAAATCTCGAATACAACCACCTACCAGATAAGCCTCATAGCCAGCTTTATTTAAGGTTTTAACAACCTTTTTTGCATCTTTATCTATTATTTTTTTGTCAAAGTGAATGGTTTGACGTATTGGTTTCATAAACTCACTACATTTCTTGGTAACCACTTTTTTTGGCTGTGTTCAGACTCTACAGTGGTATATATACCACCTCTGACATTAAATATCGCCTTCAACCGAATAAAACGAGGATCAAGAACAGCCACGAGATCATCCAAAATTTGATTGGTGACAGCCTCATGAAATGCGCCTTCATTACGAAAAGACCAGATATAGTTTTTAAGAGCTTTAAGTTCAACACAATGCTTATCAGCAATATATTCTAAATGTAGAGTTGCGAAGTCTGGTTGACCTGTTTTTGGACAAAGACAAGTAAATTCAGGAATATCAATGCGAATAACAAAATCTCTCTCAATGTTTGGGTTATCAAAAACCTCTAAAATCTTACTCGGTGAACTAGGCATGAATTTTCTCTTTTTTATTAAAAATGTAAATTTTATCAAGATAGTTAGATATTTTCCGTTGTCTAAGCTGATAAAGCAATAATAACAATACTAACATTAAAAAATGCACCCCCCAAAGTCCTATTATGGGATCCATTCGTCCAAGTTCTATGGCACTTTTAGCTAACAACAGTCCATTATAGTAAAGCATAAATACAATCACACCAATCAAAAGATTAACCCCTTTACCTCCTCTAGGTGAGGCTTTTCCAAGAAAAACACCAATTACAGAAAGTATCAAAACAGTGAGTGGTTGAGATAACCGCCATTGCAACTCGGCATTAGCTTGGTGACCTCCCTCATTAATTAAGTCAAGGGTGCTTTTACCTTCAATTTCTGTATAAATAGCTACCGAATTTTGCAATTCACCTGAAACAATCTCTAAATCATATAAATCAAAAGTCAGAATATTTATATTATCATTACTAGGGATTCCCTGGTATCTAACACCATCTTTTAAGCGAAGATATATGCTATCACTTTCAGAGTCAATATATTTTGTCGCCTCTGAAGCTAGAACAATAACTGGTTTTTCATTATCAAAAGCATAGATAAATATTTCTTCCATATTTTGCTCTCCAATAATAGTATTTAAAGATTTCGATTCAGAGGCATAAAAGACAATTTCACCCTGCTTAAATACTTCAAATTCACCCTCTGTAATAAAGGAAAACTCTGAGGCATTGTTGGTTTCCTCCTCCCTAATATTTTTTTGTTGATTTGCCCAAGGAACTGCATAGATTGTCAGGAAAAAAATAATAATGAAAGACAAAATAACTAGAGGTTGAATAAAAAAAATAAAATGTTTATCATTCAAACCCAGTGAATTCATCACAACAGCTTCAGAATTTTTGTATAACTGAGATATAGTTAAAATAATAGCTAGGAAGAGTGAAAGTGACAGAATTAATGATACGTCTCTGATCATATTAAAACTCACCAAAGGCATTAACTCTTGTAAAGGAATACCTCTTTCAACGCTTTCTTGAACCATCAAAACGAATTGGTTACCAAATAAAACCAATTCGATAATGAAGAATATTGCAAAAAATAGAGTAACTAAATTGCGCCTTATATACCTGGCAATTAGGCTATTTTGATACTTGAAAATACTAAGAAGCTTCTTTTGCATAATCAATCCGCTTCAGACATACTAACAGATTTTTATTTCTTTTGTTTCATGGAGTCGAAGAATTCATCGTTGGTTTTTGTAAAACGAAGTCTTTCAATCAGAAATTCTGCTGCTTCAACTGTATCCATAGGATGAAGAATCTTACGTAGAATCCACATTTTTTGAAGCTCCTGTTCTTCTGTAATTAGTTCTTCTCGACGAGTTCCAGAGGCGTTAATATTGATTGCTGGGAATATTCGTTTTTCAGAAAGTCTACGTTCAAGATGGAGCTCCATATTTCCAGTACCTTTAAACTCTTGGTAAATAACCTCATCCATCTTGGAACCAGTATCAACCAATGCGGTTGCTATAATAGTAACACTTCCACCATTTTCAATGTTTCTTGCCGCACCAAAAAATCGCTTGGGTCTTTGTAAAGCGTTAGCATCAACACCACCAGTTAGCACCTTACCAGATGAAGGGGCGACTGTATTATAGGCTCTTGCAAGACGAGTAATAGAGTCAAGAAGAATAATAACATCTTTACCTTGCTCAGCGCGTCTTTTAGCTTTCGCTATGACTATTTCAGCTACTTGTACATGTCGTTTAGCTGGTTCATCAAAGGTTGAAGAAATAACTTCCCCCCTAACCGTGCGCTCCATCTCAGTCACCTCTTCAGGTCGCTCATCAATGAGAAGTACAATTAACTCACAGTCTGGATGGTTGATCGAGATTGATGAAGCAATGTTTTGCATAATCATTGTCTTTCCAGCCTTTGGAGGAGATACTATCAAACCTCTTTGACCTCTACCGAAAGGAGCTACCAAATCAATCACTCTAGCAGTTATATCTTCTGTACCGCCATTACCTAGCTCTAGGTTAAGTCTTTCATTTGGGTGAAGTGGTGTTAAAGAAGCGAACGGTATTCGATTTCTTACATTGTCTGGTTTGTCCTCGTTAACTTCTGACACTTTAACCAAAGCAAAATATTTTTCACCTTTCTTAGGTGCACGTATTTTTCCAACAACCACATCTCCAGTATACAAATTAAAACGTCTTATTTGATTTGGTGACACATAGATGTCATCCGGACCTGAGACATAAGAATCATTTGAAGATCGGAGAAAGCCATAACCTTCTTGCAAAATATCCAATACTCCGTCACCCAAAACCTCCTCATCGTTGTCAGACTTGGATTTTAAGATTGCAAAGATGAGTGTTTGTTTTTTAGCTCTTGAAATGTTTTCGATGCCAAGAGATTGTGCTAAATCCAACAATTCTGCTGGAGTCTTAATTTTAAGGTCTGATAGTTTCATATTAAAGTATTTTTAGATTGTTGTGATTGACAAGATGTCAAATAGGGAATTAAATCAGCTCAGGGTTGAGTCTTTGTTTAGTTTTAAGAAGTTTTTAATAAGAAAATGTTATTTATTATTATGTTTATAAGTTATTAAGAGTAATAAAACTAGTACTGTTAAATATTTGAATCCAAAAATGCGTTTAAGTTAGCCTTAGAGAGAGCACCAACCTTTGTTGCCTGAACCGAGCCATCCCTAAATAAAAGCATTGTTGGGATACCTCTAATGCCATATTTAGGTGGTATTTGTAAGTTTTCATCAACGTTAACCTTTGCTATAGTTATGCGACCGTCATATTCATTAGCTATTTCATCTAGAACTGGCGCAAGAGCCTTACATGGCCCACACCATTCAGCCCAAAAATCAACTAAAACAGGTTGTGTGGAGCTAATTACATCAGCATTAAAAGAAGCGTCACTGACTACTTTAATTTTGTCGTTCATGCTCTCAAAAAAAAGGAAATTAATAATAGAATTGGATAATTCTTGGCACTATTATATCACTTATCAACAAAAAATCTATTATTTTACAAAGATTATCTAATTTTCAAATAATTCCCTCTAATAGATCAATAAAGCCTAGGTAGCTATAAATGCCAAGATAATAGATATTGTTATAAATGATAATGCAACTTGAATTGTAATAAAATTAGATAACACAGGGGTTATCGTTTTGTTAGTTAATTGTAGAAGTCAAAATAAATTCTATTAGGGAATGTTATCAATCCAATCAGTCGCCATTTTCAGTCTTAACAGCACCCTCTTCTTGCCAACTAATTGAGTACTCTTATCAATACTTCCAGCTTTGCCATCTCCGCTGATAGCCAATCTTAATGGTTGTCCTACTTTTCCAAAGCCTATATTACGACTCTCACATATACTCTGAATTACTTCATGAATATGTTCAGCAGACCATTGATCTAGAGTTTCTAAATTTATTAGTAAATCGCCTAGTACGGGCCTTGATTTCAAATTAAAAAACTTTATAGCTAGATCATAGTCAAAGCCTTCAAAATCGTGATAAAACATCACACAATTCTTAGCCATATCAACTAAAGATTTCGAACGATCTCTGAGAGCTTCAATAACCTCTTTTATATCTGGTCCATCACTTAAATCAATAGAAAGTTGATTTAGGTGCCATTCTAGCTCGGATACAAGTTCGTTAATTTCAGTTGTCTTTATATATGAATGATTAATCCAATCTAGTTTTTCTTGATTGAAACTTGCTGATGATTTATTGATGTTTTTGAGTTCAAATGATTTAATCATCTCATCAACTGAGAAAATCTCTTGATCACCATGAGACCAGCCTAAACGAACAATGTAGTTTAATAAAGCTTTCGGCAAAAAACCTGCATCCCTATATGACATTAGATTAACTGCTCCATGCCTTTTTGACAGTCGTGAACCGTCACTACCCAAAATCATAGGCACATGGGCAAATCTTGGTATATTCCAACCCAAAGACTCATACAGATTTATTTGTTTAGGTGTATTGTTTATGTGGTCATCACCTCTAATAACACATTCAATATTCATATCATGGTCATCAACCACAACTGTCAAGTTATATGTCGGTGAACCATCTGACCTTGTAATAATGAAATCATCTAACTCACTATTAGCAATTTCAATGTCACCTTTAACATAGTCATTAAAAGATACAGTCCCATTCTCTGGATTAAGGAAACGAACTACACCGCTTTTGAGTTTCTTATCGCGACAACAGCCATCATATTTCGGTTTATCTCCGCTTGCCATTTGTGCTTCACGCATTCTCACTAAGCGCTCTTTTGTACATTCGCAGTAATATGCCTTTTCATCATCGAGCAATTGAGAGACGACTTCTTTATAACGTTCAAGTCTATCACTTTGATAAATAGGTCCTTCGTCATAACTCAAACCTAGCCAGTCTATTCCTTGCAAAATAGCTTCTACTGAATTCTGAGTTGAGCGCTCCTTGTCAGTGTCTTCGATTCGAAGAGCAAACTTACTGTTATTTTTTTTAGCCCAAAGCCATGCAAAAAGTGCCGTTCTGGCACCACCAATATGTAAATAACCTGTCGGTGAAGGGGCAAATCTTGATTTCATTTATTTGATTATTTAGAATTAATTTATCGGCTCCAATAATAGTGTTTGTGTCAACTTAGTAGACTCATGATATTGATTATAAGTAACTTTATCAACTAAACAATAAATCAAATGAAGTGCCAATTTTACACTGTTATAATTGACTTCCAGCATTCAAATACCTAAGTCATTTAATGGAATTCACTCAGCAAAGCGCTAATCAAAATACCATTATTTCTATAGATGAATCTACAATTAAACTTTCACACATTCAACTGAATATACCCTGCTTTATCTCCTCTAAAAAGATAGAAGAAGTGTCAATAACTTCGCTTGAAGAGATCAGCAAAGATGTACTATTCCCCTTGTTGAGTCAAGAATCACTAGATTTACTGATAATTGGTACCGGAAAAAAATCAAAATTTCTCTCCCCTAAGCAGCAAGTTTCATTATCTGAACTTGGATTAGGTTTGGAATGTATGAATAATGTATCTGCATGTAGTAGCTTTAACTTATTGATTTCAGATTTAAGACCTGTAGGTTTGCTGATTTTATGATTGATTATTTTATTAAAAAAATTAAATTTTTCTATCGTTTCTTTAAGATAGATACACCGTTATTGTTTTTAATTATTCTTCTTTCTGGTCTTGGATTATTGATCTTGTATAGCAGCTCCAGTCGCTCCCTTGATTTAGTATATCGACAACTGATTCATCTCGGACTAGCTACATCTGTCATGCTGGTTGTTGCACAAATACCCCCACTCTTATTAAAGAGATCGGCACCAATATTAATGGTCTTAGGAATAGTTTTATTAATTTTGGTATTGTTTTTTGGTAGCTATGGAGGTGGTGCCCAAAGATGGCTAAACTTAGGCTTTATTAAATTTCAGCCATCAGAAATGATGAAGATTATAGTTCCAATAGGGATAGCTTCAATATTGAGTGAAAGCACACTGCCACCTAGAGCACTCCCAATCATAATCTCTCTAGTAGGCATCTCAATTGTCGTTCTCTTAATTGCTAAGCAACCCGACCTAGGAACCGCTTTATTAATTGGAGCTTCAGGTATTTATGTATTATTTTTTTCAGGATTCAGAATTCGTCTGGTAAAAAACCCTTGGATAAATTTGGGACTCCTTGTGGCTTCACTTGGCGGTTTACTCTATTTTGCTTGGAATCACTTGCTAATTTCTTATCAAAAAAATCGAATTTTGACACTGTTCAATCCAGAATCTGACCCACTCGGTTCGGGATATCATATCCTTCAATCAAAAATTGCAATTGGCTCTGGTGGCTTAACAGGAAAAGGTATCACTCATGGCTCTCAATCCCGACTCGACTTCGTTCCTGAGCAATCTACTGATTTTATTTTTTCAGTTTTAGCTGAGGAAATGGGCTTTGTTGGTTTTATTTTGTTGTTATCAATTTACACCTTGATGATATATCGTTGCTTCAATTTATCGCTTCGCTGTGAAGATAATTTTTCTAGATTACTAGGTGCAAGCCTGACATTCGTTTTGTTTACCTATATTTTTGTTAATATGGGTATGGTTTCTGGACTTTTACCGGTTGTTGGTGTCCCCCTTCCTTTAATCAGCTATGGTGGATCTTCTTTGATGACATTGATGGCCAGTTTTGGCATTATTATGTCAATTCATAAACATAAAAGTCCACGTTATTTGCAGTAAAAAATATAACCTGCCTGTAACCTCACCGACACTTCTAATGGTTTTATTAATTCTCCAATTAAAAAAATGTTAATTTTTCAAACTTCTTTCTGAGTTTCTAAAAATATTGTGTTATTACTCGTTATAATCATCCTAATCACTATATTAATGGCAATATATCAGTTTTCCTAGGTGATTAATTAACTAACTAAAAAACACTATTCTATGAAATCAAAAACCCTCATCAGTTTCGTAAAATCCTTTGTTTTATTGCTGCTTATCTCGAGTACTAATGCAGAAGAACCGCGCTTCTATATTCCCGATGCACCTGCTATCGGTGCTGCCGCCTACGTTGTAATGGACCACAATTCTGGAGCTATACTTGCCGCAAACAACGAAGACGAAAAAAGAACCCCTGCTAGTTTGACAAAACTAATGACCTCATATGTTGTCTTTCAACGTATAAAGGAAGAATTTATTACCCTTGAGGATGATGTAAAGATCAGTGAAAAAGCATGGAAAACTGGAGGTTCAAGAAGCTTTATTGAGGTCGGTAAAATGATTAAGCTTCATGACCTACTGAGAGGAATGATAGTTCAGTCTGGTAATGACGCCTCTGTGGCTCTTGCTGAACATGTGGCTGGTTCTGAAGGTACATTTGTCCTCTTCATGAATGATTATGCAGAACAACTAGGTATGAAAAACTCTCGATTTGAGAATTCTTCTGGATTACCACACGAAGATCAGTATACAACCGCAAAAGATATGGCTATTCTTTCCTCAGCTATGATTCGTAATTATCCAGATTTTTACAAGTGGTATAGCGAGAAGGAATTTACGTACAACAATATTACCCAACCCAATCGAAATAAACTTTTATGGTCAGACAGCACCGTAGATGGACTCAAGACTGGTTACACTCAGAAAGCTGGATATTGCCTTGTAATAAGTGCAAAACGTGTAGGCATGAGACTTATTTCTGTGGTTCTTGGCTCAGAAAGCCCGACAGTTCGATTTACAGAAACAGAAAAATTATTGGATTACGGTTTTCGCTTCTTTGAGACTCAATCTGTTGACGACATATCCCACCAAGTACCAATCTACAAATCTGAAAAAAGTAGCATCAAGGTTGGTGTAGAAGATTCAACCTATCTAACCTTACCAAGAAACCAGTTTAAATATACCACTCAAACCATTACTCTTGACCAGGATTTAATAGCCCCTATTAATCAAGGTGAAAGAGTTGGAAATTTAGTGATCAGTTTCAGCAATGAAACCATCGCTACTATTTCTCTTATTGCTCTTGAGGATGCTCCTGAATCTGGATTCTTTGCAAGAATAGTCGATACCATCAAGTTACTTTTTAGATAAAGTATTGGTTTATTTAAACGGAAAATTTATCTTAAAAAATGAAGCCTTTATTTCCGTTATGGACCGAGGTTTTCTATTTGGTGATGGGGTTTATGAGGTTTTCCCTGTCTACAATGGATTAATTCTAGGACTGGAATCGCATCTAAAGCGACTTCAAGAAGGACTAGATACCATAAATATAGTTAACCCCTATGATAAAAAAGGGTGGATCTCAATAATTAATGAATTAATTTCATATCACCAAGAGAGTAACAAACAGGCTATTTATTTACAAATCTCTCGTGGCTGTGATGATGATCGGAAACACACCCATGGCAAACTTAAGCCAACTGTTTATATGCAATCATCACCCTTTAAGAGTCCAACTAAAGATGATTTATTAAAAGGTTCAGATGCCATTACCCGTGATGACATTCGATGGAGTCAATGCGACACCAAAGCCACCTCACTGCTTGCTAATATCATGTTTGCTCAGGAAGCTAAAAATCATGGCGTTGAAGAGGTTATTCTTATTCGAAATGGTATCGTTACTGAATGCTCTAGTTCGAACTTGTTTTTGGTTAAAAATAATTGCATCTATACCCACCCTAAGGGACCGTATATATTGCCAGGTATAACCAGAGAAATGATTATAGATTGTGCTAAATACTACGATATTGAAATCAAAGAGATCACATTTAATAAAGACTCTTTAATGGATGCTGACGAGGTCTGGATCAGTAGCTCTACACGCGAAGTTGTTCCGATAACACGAATTGATAATAGCCCCATTAATAATGGTAAAGTTGGTGAAACATGGTCGTTAATTTATGATCGCTATCAGGCGATAAAAAGCATTAACGCTTAATTAATGAAACGTCCTTTATTTAACATAAAAAAACACTTACAATAACCAAGAAAAACTAATTGGAATAATCAAATCTAGTAAAATACGACTGTAGTGTCGAGGGTATACCGACAATGAATGGTTATGAACCCCGCCAGGCCCGGAAGGGAGCAACGGTAATAACTTTTTTATGTGTTGGAGCCTATTCTCGGCACTACTCTATACACTAAGAAAATACTAACCTTGATGAGCGAACATTACCAAGTTTTAGCTAGAAAATATAGACCCCATAAATTTGAAGAGTTGGTCGGTCAAACGCATACAATTAAAACCCTTGTTAATGCGCTTGATAATAACAATCTGCACCATGGATTTTTGTTTACAGGAACACGCGGCGTGGGAAAAACTACCATTGCACGTATCTTTGCAAAGTCTGTTAATTGTGAAAAAGGGGTCAGCTCAAAGCCTTGTGGTGAATGTGCAACATGCCTAGAAATAGATCAAGGTCGGTCGGTCGACCTCATTGAACTAGACGCAGCCTCGCATACAGGTGTAGATCATATGCGAGAAATTCTTGAAAATGCTCAATATTTACCAACAAAGAATCTCTATAAAATCTATCTCATAGACGAAGTTCATATGCTATCAAAGAGTAGCTTTAATGCACTATTAAAGACGCTTGAAGAGCCTCCAGGACATATCAAGTTTTTGTTAGCGACCACTGACCCTAAAAAACTACCTGTTACAATCCTGTCTCGCTGCTTGCAATTTAATTTAAATAAGCTCTCTCACAACGAAATCCTTTCGCAACTTAAATTTATTATGGATTCAGAGAATCTGGAGTTCGAAGAGTCAGCATTATCTAAGATTGCAGATTTTGGAAATGGCTCAATGCGCGATGCTCTTAGCCTTCTTGACCAGTCAATATCATATGGCAATGGAAGTGTCAAAAACAAAGACATAAAAGCAATGCTAGGTTTAGTTCTCCATGATGATGTCATTAAACTGGCAACACTGGTTATTGAAAGAAGAGCTGAAGAGGTTATATTGTTTATCAGGGATCTTGCACATAAAGGCGAAAACCTCTCTAATGTCCTTCAAGACATAACGTCACTTTTTCATCAAATATCAATTGCTCAGATGCTGACTAACAATGAGCAAATTGCCAGTGAAATAATAACCCTTTCTAGTCAAATATCAGCGCACGACTTACAGCTTTTTTATCAAATCGCTATTAATGGTCAAAAGGATCTTACTTATTCACCAAGCGAACAAATCGGTTTAGAGATGACATTGCTCAGAATGATTGCATTTCATCCCGAGTTTGATAGTGAAAAAAAAACTCTAAAAACATCAACTCAACCGGAAACTAAGTCCCCCAAAGTTAAACAAAGCGCCCTAGAATCGAAACCTGAAATTACACCAATAAATACTAAAAAAGCGTCCGAAACAAAAACCAACAAAGACAATCAAACCAAGTCACAAAAGAAAATTAAAATCAACGACCAGAAAGATTGGGAGAGAATTATCAATGACTTGCCCTTTGAAGGCGCTGCTAAAATGCTTGTAAAAAATACTCTTTTTAGCTCCCTTGAAAGCGATAAACTTGAGCTCACCCTGAATGAAGAATTCAGTAACTTACTTACCAAGAATGTTCAAGAATCAATCGAAAAAACTTTGCTCAATAAGTTTAAAGAAATAACTCTGGAAATTCAATCCGGAAACACCAATGGAAGCACAATGTCACAAAAAGAGGTTAACAAAGAACAACAAAAAAGAAAGCAAACTGAAAAACAATTTCTCGATGATGAAGGACTTAAAGAAATAGAAGAAGCCTTCAACACTAAAGTTGATCTTAAATCAATCAAATCCTCAAAGGAATCATCCAATGTTTAAAGACGGCATGGTAAGTATGATACAAAAAGCCAAAAAAATGCAGGAAGATATGAAAATTGTCCAGGAAGAAATTAAATTAACTACTTGCCAAGGAGAATCTGGCTCTGGTGCCGTTAAAATTACTTTGACAGGGGAATATCGTGTCACCAACATTCAAATAGATGAGTCACTCCTAACTGATAAGGAGATACTGGAAGATTTGATTATGACTGCACTTAATGATGCCTCTTTCCAAATTAGTGAAATCTCTAAAGCAAAATTGAAAAATGTTACTGGTGGAATTAATCTGCCCTTTTAATAATTCGCTAGGTTTATTTTATGATTGAAAAACTCAATAAAGCATTTTGTAAGCTCCCAGGGGTTGGCTCTAAGAGCGCTCAACGATTTATCTATCACTTGCTTGAACGCGATAGACAAGGTGGATTAGAACTTGCCAAGGCACTTATTGAAACAATGGAGAATGTCAAAAACTGTGAAAGGTGTCGGACTCTATCTGAAAAAACTCTTTGTAGTATTTGTGCAAATAATGCTCGTGATAGTTCTCAATTGTGTGTTGTGGAAACACCCACAGACATCCATGTTATCGAACAGAGTGGTGTGTATTCTGGAAAATACTTTGTTCTTAGTGGTTATCTTTCACCGATCGATGGTATAGGTGCAGATGAGCTCGGTCTAGATGAGCTTGATAATTTACTCAAAAATGAGGAAGTGAATGAAATTATTTTGGCTACTAATGCGACGATAGAAGGTGAAGTGACTGCTCACTATATTTATAATTTAGCAAAAAAATACCAAATAAAAACCACTAGAATAGCTCACGGTATCCCACTTGGTGGGGAATTAGAATATACTGACATTAACACCATTGCTCATGCATTGTCGGGTCGTAAGAGTTACGATATATAAAGCTAAAGTAGAAGTTAAATTATTGATAACTATTGTATAATATCTCAGTTTTATCCATCTTCCTATTGCCATGGAAAAAACGTACGACCCTGAACTAATCGAAGCAAAGTTTCGTGATATTTGGGAACAAGGACATTACTTTTCCTCTCAGTTAAATTCCAATAGTCAGAATGCCTATAGCATAGTACTTCCGCCACCGAATGTAACTGGAAGTTTACATATGGGTCACGCCTTTCAACATACAATCATGGACGTGTTGACTCGTTACCATCGTAGCAAAGGCGATCAAACCTTATGGCAACCTGGCACCGACCATGCCGGCATTGCAACTCAAATGGTAGTCGAAAGGCAACTCGAACGTCAAAACATTTCAAGACATGACCTGGGACGTGAAAAATTTATAGAAAAAGTTTGGGATTGGAAACATCATTCTGGCGGAACGATTACTTCTCAGATGAGACGAATTGGGACATCAGTAGATTGGGAAAGAGAATGCTTCACTATGGACAAGAGCCTTTCTGACGCGGTACAAAAGGTTTTCATTGAGCTCTATAACGAAGAATTAATTTATCGTGGAAAGAGACTCGTTAATTGGGATCCTGTACTTTTGACTGCTGTGTCTGACCTTGAAGTGATTAGTACCGAAGAACAGGGATTTTTATGGCACATTAGATACCCTGTAGCGAACTCTGATGAGGTTATGGTGGTTGCCACAACTAGACCGGAAACCATGCTTGGTGATAGCGCTGTGGCAATTCATCCGGATGATTTTCGTTACCAACACTTAATCGGAAAGATGGTCAATTTGCCACTGACTAATAGACAAATCCCAATTATTGCTGACAATTATGTCGATATGGAATTTGGCACAGGTTGTGTCAAAATTACTCCTGCACATGACTTTAATGACTATGAGATCGGTCAAAGACATGAACTTGAAAATATAAACATCCTCACAGATGATGCAAAAATTAATCTCAACGCTCCTAAAGCTTATCAAAATTTAGATCGCTTTATAGCTCGTAAAGCTATAGTAAAAGATTTAGAAAAACAAAATTTAATAGAAAAAATTGATCAACACACCATGATGGTGCCTAGAGGTGATAGAACCAATACTGTAATTGAACCATATATGACCGATCAATGGTTTGTCAAAATACAACCTCTAGCTAAACCTGCTATTGATGCAGTTAAAAATGGTGATATTCGTTTTGTTCCTGGAAATTGGGAGAAAACTTATTTCAACTGGATGGAAAATATTGAGGACTGGTGTATTTCACGTCAAATTTGGTGGGGACACCGAATCCCAGCTTGGTACGACAAAACTGGAAAAATCTATGTTGCAAAAAATATTGAAGAGGCTCAAAAACAGGCAGGAGATGGTGTTGAATTAACTCAAGATGAAGATGTATTGGATACCTGGTTTTCCTCGGCTCTATGGCCTTTTTCAACATTAGGTTGGCCAGAAAAGACTCCGGAATTGTCACGCTTTTATCCAACTAGTGTTCTTGTTACGGGCTTTGATATTATATTTTTTTGGGTCGCTAGAATGATTATGTTTGGAATAAAATTTGCTGACAATGTACCCTTTAAAGATATATATATTACAGGACTCATTAAAGATGGTCATGGCCAAAAAATGAGTAAATCTAAGGGCAATGTTTTAGATCCAATCGACCTAATCGATGGAATTAGTCTAGAAGACCTGTTGGAAAAACGAACACAGGGAATGATGCAACCTGAGTTAGCTTCAAAAATAAAAAAACAAACTGAAAAGGAATTTTCTAATGGGATACCGCCATTTGGTACTGATGCGCTTAGATTAACATTTACTGCCCTGGCCTCATTTGGGCGTGACATTAAGTTTGACTTGAAGCGAGTAGAAGGTTATCGAAATTTCTGTAATAAGCTCTGGAATGCCTCTCGTTTCGTGTTAATGAAACTTGAATCTCGATCAATTAACTTTGATGCTACCCTATCAACGCCAGACAATTGGATATTGTCACGCCTCCAGCATACAAAAATTGCAGTTGAAAAACACTTATCTGATTATCGTCTTGATTTGATGAGCCAAACACTTTATGAATTTGTATGGCATGATTATTGTGACTGGTACCTTGAACTATCAAAACCACTTTTAGATAATAATGAAACAAGGCCAGGTTGCGAGGCAACACTCATTAAAGTGCTCTCTGAAACCTTAACATTACTACATCCAATAATTCCATTTATTACCGAAGAGATTTTTGAGCAATGCAGTGGCTTGAATAATAATAAATCCGAGAGACTTATCACCAAGCCCTTCCCTGAAATAGATGAGACATTAATTAGTAAAAAATCTGAATCAGAGATCGCTTGGCTTCAAGAATTTATTCTAGGTATAAGACAAATTAGAGGTGAAATGAATATAGCACCAGGAAAGCCTTTGCCTTGCTTTATTCAAAACCTTAATACTTCAGATGAAGTATATGTCAAAAACAATCTATCAATAATTTTAACACTTGCAAAGTTGGAGAGTATTAAGCAGCTTTCAGAAAACGATTCAGCTCCTGAATCTGCAACCGCACTGGTAGGCGAAATGAAAATACTTATTCCAATGGCAGGTTTAGTTGACAAAGAGCAAGAAATATTAAGATTGAACAAAGAAATTGATAAATTAATTAAACACCAAGAGCAACTCTCAGGCAAACTAAATAATAAAAAATTTATCTCGGGAGCTCCAAAAGCGGTCGTTGAAAAAGAACAATCAAAACTCTCTTCAGTAGAAAAAGCTCTAGGAGATTTAGAGTTACAATTGAAAAAAATATCATCACTATGAAACAAAAAACTAAAAAGAATTTACACCAAAAAAACACAAATAAAACATTTTTAGATTTATGCTCAAGATACACTAACATCAATCGTTACTATGAAACAATATAAAGCATTTCCATTATTTTTATTTTTCTTAGCCACAATGGCTAGCGCCGATGCGATTGTCTATATTACAGACCAGGTAGACATACCTATCCGCTCAGATAAGTCTTTTGGTGATAATATTATCCGTTCACTACCCTCAGGGACTGCACTATCTATATTACAAATCACAGATGATAATGCTTGGGCACAAATCAAATATGATGAAACTGTTGGTTGGATTATTGCATCCTATTTATCTAAAGACCCGCCAGCACGTGAAGAGTTAAAAAAACTAAAAAGAACCTATAATGCCAACAAGTTACTAATCTCTAAATTTCATGGTGAAAAGGAGGAATTAGAAAAGCAACTTGTATCTCTAAAGCAAGAAAACGCTGACCTTGTTGTTCAGAATTCTAAGTCACAGGCTGAGAAGGCACACATTGAACAGATCTATCAAGACGCACTGAAACTAGAGCATAAAAATGAGAAACTCATACAAGAAACACTCCAACTAAAGACTGAGCTACAGTTGGCAGAAAATAATACCCAAATAGAAAAAGACACAAGTCAAAGAAATTGGTTTATTGTCGGTGCTCTGGTGCTATTCTTTGGTTTTGTAATTGGTTATTTAGTACCAGGACTTGTAAAACGTAGGCGATATTAAGTAATATCTGGAGAAATTTATGAATGTATTAAAAAAAGCACTTACTTTCGATGATATTTTATTGGTGCCTGCGCACTCCTCAATTCTTCCTAAAGAGGTTGATTTAACAACAAAGCTTACAAAAAAAATCACTCTAAATACACCTATTATTTCTGCTGCCATGGATACTGTAACTGAAGCCAGGCTTGCTATTGCAATTGCTCAAGAAGGCGGTATGGGAGTTATTCATAAAAATATGTCTGTGACCTCCCAAGCAAAAGAAGTAAGAAAGGTAAAACGATTCGAGTCTGGCATCATTAGAGACCCAATAAGTATTGAACCAAAAGCAACCATAAAAGATGTTTTTGAATTGCAAGCTCAGCACGGTATTTCTGCCCTACCGGTTGTATCAAACAAAACCCTAGTTGGCCTTATTACTAGTCGTGATGTGCGTTTTGAAACACGTCTTGATGCACTTGTAGAAAGTGTAATGACTCCACAAAAAAAATTAATTACAGTCAGTGAAGGTGCTTCAATGGACAAAGTTCGCTCTCTTCTCCAAAAGCATCGTATTGAACGCGTAATGGTAACTGATAAAAGCTTTAAATTAGGTGGCATGATTACAGTGAGCGATATTAAAAAGACAAGTGACTTTCCAAAAGCTGCAAAAGACAGTCAAGAGAGATTAATTGTTGGAGCTGCAGTTGGTGTTAGAAAAGGTACAGGAGCAAGAATTAAGGCACTCGTCAATGCTGGTGTTGATGTTGTAATAATTGACACCGCTCATGGTCACTCTAAAGGTGTCCTAGATCGGGTCAAAAAAACCAAAAAAGATTACCCAAACCTTGAAATTATTGCTGGCAATATAGCAACCGCTCAGGCAGCACTTGATTTAGTCAAGGCGGGTGCTGACTGCGTTAAGGTGGGTATTGGTCCAGGTAGTATTTGTACTACAAGAATTATAGCTGGTGTAGGTGTTCCTCAGGTCAGTGCAATAGCAGATGTTGCTGATGCACTTAAGGACACTGAAATACCTCTCATTGCTGATGGTGGCGTGCGCTATTCTGGAGATGCAGCAAAAGCTTTTGCTGCCGGAGCCCACAGTGTTATGTTAGGTTCAATGTTTGCCGGAACTGAAGAATCTCCTGGAGAAGTTGAACTCTACCAAGGTCGTTCTTACAAAGCTTATCGAGGCATGGGCTCAATAGGAGCGATGGGTCAAGCTCATGGCTCGTCAGATCGATATTTTCAAGCTGAACTCGCTGCCGAAAAACTTGTACCTGAAGGTATAGAAGGTCGTGTACCTTTCAAAGGCTCTATTCGACCTATCATTCACCAGATTGTTGGCGGGATTCGCTCTTCAATGGGCTACACTGGCTGTAAAAACCTTGAAGCGATGCGCACAAAAGCAGAATTCGTTCAAGTAACTGCTGCAGGTATGACAGAGTCACATGTGCATGATGTTACGATTACCAAGGAAGCTCCAAACTACCATCAATAGAAGGTATCCTAGGTTTCTATGGTTATAATTTTTTTGGATTTTTATAGCCTGGCTTAGCAAGAATCTCTAAATAAAACGACTCTAGGCTTTCCGCCTCGGCTTCGCTAATACGCTTACTTATTTCTGAAGCTAAAATAACCTCAGCTTTAACTTCTGTAGGGCCAAACTTACAATCAAAATCCCAATAATCAACTCCATCAGGTAGTGATTTTCTTTTCTCTCTTTTTAGGTACTTTTTAACATCACGTCTAACAGCCTCTATAAGTCTTGCTGGCTTAATTATTGGATGGGTTAATTGAAATGTTTTTTTCATTATTTTTATCTTTTATCCCTTAAAAAAAATGTATTTTTTTTAATTAAACTAAATATAAACAGCTTAAAAATTAAATTACTTTGACAACGCAATATATTCCTTTGATATTTTTCTTAGTCATATAGTCACTTTTTCTGATTTCTAAAATTTTCCATATATTGGTAGACTCTAAATTCTTAATTTTTGAGTCAAAGCCATATGAATCATAAACGCCTTCGTTGACAGTAAAACAAATAATTCCCCCAGGTTTAACTATTCGAATCAACTCATCTAATCGGTCTGAGCTTACATGGCCATGTGTAAAAACGCCCACACAGAGGGCTGCATCATACTCATTATTTTCACAAGGAAGAGAGTCATTAAGACTACCGATAAATAGTTTAGAATAACCCCTCTGTTTCGCAATATCAATCATTTCCTGAGAAATATCAATACCATCAAAATTACTAAAACCACCCTTCTCAAGTGCCACTCCAACCAAACCAGTACCGCAACCAACATCAATGATTCTTAGTGACTTGTCTTTAATATATTCTTGGAAAATTTGAACTGATAAAGGTTGTGACACTGTACCTAATAAATTGTCATTGTCATGGTCATAGGCAGGCGCCCATTCTTTGTAGACAACTTGTAAATCTTCATCATTATGAGAATGAGTTAGATCTAAATTGTCATAAAATTTTAATCCTTTTTTATTCTCACTCATATTCAAAAACTGGCTAATATATCAATATAGTTTTCCAAAAAATGTCTTCCGAGCAGTCTCAGACAACTGAACTCCAGGTTTTGAGTTGTATGCCAGAACTGATAGAACCCTAACTCTATTGCCTATGGTAGGAGTTACCCTATGGACAGCATTACGACCTCGAAATAAGACAAGACAACCAGGCTCCATAGATAGAATTTTCGGTTTACATTTACCATTAAGAAGATCTGTTACACCCTTATAGTTCATCTCATTGTTTTCAAAATCTCTAAAATCACGAATATATTCAAAAGAACCACCATCTTCAGGTTTTTGAATTAATAGAGTAATCGCGAATGACGAATTATCAAAATGCCATCCTAATTCTTGACCCTCGTTTGCATAATGAATATTTATCGAAGACAAGTCATCATCGTATTTATATAGGGATTTTTCATCGAGCACGAAACGAAGAAAGCTCTTAAATTCATCTGAATTATATAGAATTCTTAATGGCGAATCTATTGGTACTTGGTTATCGGTAATACATCCTTTTGAGGATACTATGTTTCTATTTCGTGCATGATTTGAAGAATAAGAATTATCAGAAGGCTCTAGATAAACATTATGGTTATTTACGCAAAAATAAGCTAAATGTTCCTGATTTTCAGCCTCCTTAAAAATTTTCTGAATTATATCTGGATGAAGCAATCCTTTAAGAACTAAAACACCTTCTTTATCCAAAGTTTCTTTGCATTTCATCCGATAAGTTTCACTTTCTAAAGGATGTTTTACATTATCAACAATACTTGACAGGCGACTCTCAGTTTTATCCACAATTGTTTTAAATAATAAGAATAGAAACTAATTATATAGATGCTTAGAAGTATAAATTATAATTGTAATGTCCTAAATAACCCTAGAATAACCAAAAATCAACTGATAACAATGGGTTAACAGATTGTCATAACTAGTTAATTTAGTAAATTGGAGTAAAATAATTAGGGGATAATTCACTGGTTTTATGGATTTTGGTAAGTTTTATCTCAAGCATACCTACAGGGTATGTTTCAAATAAAGCTTATTGCGTTAAACCATAAAACTTTTTTTTATTTTATTGGAGACACAATATGAACATGAATATCGTTCAAAAAAGCTTTGCATTAGGCAATAGTCAAATCACATTTGAAACAGGAAGGATTGCTCGTCAAGCTCACGGCGCTGTTTTCGCTAGTATGGATGACACACAAGTACTGGTTAGTGTTGTTGGAGCAAAAGAAGCTAGAGCAGGTCAAAACTTCTTCCCGCTTTCAGTTGACTACATTGAAAAAACTTACGCCGCTGGAAAAATTCCAGGTGGCTTTTTAAAACGTGAGGGTCGTCCTAGCGAAAAAGAAACACTTACCTCTCGTTTGATTGATCGCCCTATTCGCCCCCTTTTCCCGAACGGCTACATGAACGAAGTTCAGATAATGATCCAGGTCATTTCTGCAAATAAAAATGTCGACCCAGATATGCTGGCAATGATAGCCACTTCAGCTGCTCTTGCAATTTCAGGTGCCCCATTCAAAGGTCCTATAGGTGCAGCTCGTGTTGGCTACCAAGATGACAACTATATCATCAACCCAACATACTCAGATCTGAAAACTTCAGATCTTGATATGGTCGTAGCAGGTACTAAAGATGCTGTTTTGATGGTTGAATCACAGGCCAATGAGCTTTCTGAAGATATTATGTTGGGCGCGGTTATGTATGCTCATCAACAGTTCCAAGTAGTAATCGATAGTGTTGCTGAGTTTGCTAAAGAGGTTGGTGTATCTCCACGTGAGTGGGAAGCTCCAGCTGAAAACGAATCTTTGTTTTCTGATATTCAGTCTAAATTTGGCGATCAAATTTCTGAAGCCTATCAGACCATTGATAAGATGGAACGTTACGAAAAAATGGGTCAAATTAAAGACACTGCTGTTGAAGAACTTGGTGGCGACGATGACGATTCACCTAGCTCTGAAGAAATCAAAAACTATATTAAAAAAATTGAAAAATCAACTGTCCGCGAACGAATTCTTAATGGAGAACCTCGCATCGATGGTCGCGATAGTTCGACTGTACGTGAACTTGCGATTGAGGTTGGCGTACTTGAAAACACTCACGGTTCTGCACTGTTTACTCGAGGTGAAACGCAGGCTCTTGTGACTACTACACTAGGATCAAAGCGAGATGCTCAGCTGATTGAAAAACTTGAAACCAATGACCGTATTGAAGACCACTTCATGCTTCACTATAACTTCCCTCCATACTGTGTTGGTGAAACTGGACGTGTTATGGGTGTTAAGCGTCGTGAGGTTGGTCATGGTCGCCTTGCTCGTCGTGGTATTACTGCATGTCTGCCAAGTATTGAGGACTTTCCATATTCAATCCGAGTGGTATCAGAAATTACAGAATCAAATGGTTCCAGCTCTATGGCTAGTGTCTGTGGCTCTTCACTTGCATTGATGGACGCAGGTGTTCCTATTAAAGCTCCGGTTGCTGGTATTGCGATGGGTCTTGTAAAAGATGATGATCGCTTCACAGTTCTAACAGATATTCTAGGTGACGAAGATCATCTTGGTGATATGGACTTTAAGGTTGCAGGTACATCACGAGGTATTAATGCCCTGCAAATGGATATCAAGATTGATGGAATCACTGAAGATATTATGTCAATCGCACTTATACAAGCCAAAGAGGCAAGACTTAATATCATTGGCCAAATGAATCAGGTTATCAGTGAGCCAAATGAGGCTGCAAAGAATGCTCCTAAAACAAAGGTTATTAAGATACCTACTGATAAAATTCGTGACCTGATCGGCAAGGGTGGAGAAACGATCAGAGGTATTATTGCTCAATCTGGTGCAAGTGTTGATGTCGACGATGACGGCAACGTTAATGTGTTTGCTAACGATGATGAGGGCTTTGAAAAGGCTGTACAGATGGTTAAGGATGTTACCGCAGTGCCAGAAGTTAACAAGATATATACCGGTAAGGTTGCCAAGATCGTTGAGTTTGGTGCTTTCATAACAATCATGCCAAATCAGGATGGACTACTTCACGTTTCAGAGATTGCTCATGAAAGAGTTAATAAAGTTGAGGATTACCTTAAAGAAGGTGAAGAAATAGAGGTTAAAGTACTTGGAGTTGACCGAGGTCGAATTAAACTTTCACGTAAAGTTTTAATAGATAAGTAAGTTATTTAAAGCCACCGCAAGGTGGCTTTTTTATTTTAATTATTGAAGTTTTATGGCTAACAATAAAATCATTGCGCTTGAAGAAAAAATTGCACACATTCAACACATGCTTGACGATTTAAATATGGTTGTTTTTCGACAGGGAGAAACGATAGAAAATCTCAACAACCATATTAAAGAGTTAAAAGAGAAACTGGAAATCTTAAAGAGTCCTCAATCCGGTCAAGAAGTCATCAATGATGACAAACCTCCCCACTACTAGTTAGATTATTTTAGTATTCAATACTCAATTGGTATATTATGAAAAGCAATTGATAATAAACCTATTAAAATATTGAAAATTGAAAATAAAGTACTCACAGAAACACTTCTAACTCCTGATGATCCAGCTCCTTTTGTAATCCTTAATTCGGATGCTATTCTGCCAGTTCTGCTGGTTTGTGACCATGCCAGCAATAGGTTCCCACGCTCGCTTGGGACGTTGGGCCTCGACTACCTAGATAGAGTGAGCCATATTGCACTCGATATTGGTGCAAATGCAGTTGCTGAGGCGCTTGCCGACAATCTTGGTGCAACTGCGGTACTTTGTCAGTATTCGCGCCTAATTGTAGACTGTAATCGTGAGTTAATCGATAATAGCGCATTTCTTGAGTGTAGCGATGGTGTTGACGTACCTGGCAATCACCACCTTCAAGAAAGCGAGAAGGAGAAACGTGCATCAGAAATCTACTGGCCCTATCACAACGCTATCAAAAATCAGATCGCTCGCCTAAAGAAACAAGGTATTGATCCAGTTGTTATTTCCATTCATAGCTTCACTCCTGTAATGAATGGCAATGACCGAGAATGGGAAATAGGTGTTCTCTGGGACAAGGATTCTTTAACAGCTGAGATTTTTTTAACTAGACTTATCGAGTCAGGCTATTTGGTTGGCGATAATAAACCTTACTCAGGCAAGGACCCTGAAGATTTCACAATTGATTTTCACGCTGAATCAGTTGGATTGCCGCATGTGGGTATCGAAATATGCCAGGATCTTATTAATCATAATGATGGTGTTAAGCGAGTATCGGATACCCTAAAAGAAATCATTAGTACATATACAATATCTGCTAGACCAAAAAACATTGAGACAAAGAAATCTTTAAGATGATAATTGATGAGCCACAATTCACGCTAGGTATCGAAGAGGAATATCTGTTGGTTGATAAGGAGACCCGCAGCCTTGTCGTTGATCCTCCAAAATCTTTGTTGAGTGATTGCAAGGAATTACTCGGTCATCAGGTCACCAACGAACTTTTGCGCTCTCAGATTGAAATTGGCACGAAGGTATGTAACAACATCCAGGAAGCTAGAGAAGACCTTGCGAAATTACGTAAAAACATCATTGAAGTAACAAGTCGACACGGTATAGCCCCGATTGCTTGTTCGACACATCCGTTTAGTCGCTGGTCCGAGCAAGAACTGACATCAAAAGATCGTTATGAATTGCTAACAACTGAAATGCAGGCGGTTGCAAGGAGAATGGTTATCTGTGGTATGCATGTTCATGTCGGTATTAATGACGATGAATTGCGTATTGATTTAATGAGTCAACTCACCTATTTACTACCCCACCTACTGGCATTATCCTGTTCATCGCCTTTCTGGCATGGCGAGGATACCGGACTAAAGAGTTATCGTTTAACCATCTTTGATAATTTACCGAGGACAGGGTTGCCTGCTGAATTTAAGAGTTACGCTGAATATCAGCGACATATACAAATCTTGATCAATGCTGGTGTCATAGAAGACTCAACCAAAATTTGGTGGGACCTGCGACCAAGCGCAAAATACCCTACACTTGAGACACGCATTATGGATGTCTGTACACGCATGGACGATGCAATCTCCCTAGCAGCCATACTTGTTTCTACAATACGCATGCTCTACCGACTAAGACTTAAAAATCAGCGTTGGCGTGACTACAGCCCTATGCTGATTAGGGAGAATCGCTGGCGTGCGATGCGCTATAGTTTTGACGAGGGGCTAATCGATTTCGGCATAGGCAGTATTGTTCCCTTCGAACAATTACTCGATGAATTCATAGAGCTTACGTTTGAGGATGCAAAATCTCTCGGATGTGAATCTGAAGTTGCTGCTACGAAGGATATTTTAAGCCGAGGAACAAGCGCTCACCGTCAACTTAAAACCTACCAATTATCGATTGCTGCCGGTAAAAATAAAGAAGATGCACTTAAAGATGTGGTGGATAAGCTGATCAGTGAAACTGCCGCAGATCTATAACTATTTCTAGGAGTATTTTAAACGCTTCATCATAACAAGAAGAGCCACACCATTTAGTCCCCAAATGACACTAAGAAGATACATGTTAAAAGTTAGACCTAAGTATTCTGCCAAATAACCTACAAGGGCAGGTCCAAAAATAAAACCAGCAAAACCGAGAGTGACTAAATTTGAAACAGTCAAAGGGATTGGTTCGTCAGTTATGTTGATGGCTTGGCGTATGACAATTGCAGCAAAATTTGCAGTACCAAAACCAAAAATTACCATACCGACAACGATGACAAATAAATTTGACGTCATTATGCAGAGAAATAGAATAATTCCAGAAAATATACTTAGATATCCTCCAACAAATCTCTCACTAGAGCTTTTTATTAACTTTGAAGCTAATAGTCTAGAAACAATTTCGCCAATATTAAATACAATAATAATAATTCCTCCTATAAAAAGAGGAGCTAAAAAATCTCTTGTTAACCAAAGCGCAGACCAATCAAGAATAATACCCATGGTTCCATAATTCATCATCAAGAGAAATCCGAAAATTAATATATTGTTTTTTGGTAACTTAAATCTTGGAGTTTTTTCAAGGATTTCTAAATTCTTTACTAATCCTAACCTGAAAATAGCTATTGAACCTAGAGTCAACACCAAACCTAACAATAAAAATATTAGGCGAGGATCACTCATATTTTTTATAAAAAAAGCTGCTGCAATAGCTCCTACCAATGATCCGGCACTGAATGCTGCTTGATATAGTGGTGTAATTATTCGAGATGTTTTATTCTCAATCATGGAGATTTGAGATTGCGCTGAAGGATGGAATAATCCAACACCAATCCCAAACGGTATGTAAGCCAACAAAAATGATAGGTAATTAGGTGCTGATACTAAAATCAAGGGACAAAAAGCGATAATAAAAAGACCTAAAACCATGGAATTTTTTGTACCAATATTTGGCACAATATATCTACCTGAAATCTGATTACTAATGAGATTTGAAATACCAAAAACCAGAAGTCCTAATCCTAATTCTGATTCGGAAATTTGTAACCTTTCAATATTCCAGGGGATATAAACAAAATAAACTCCAATCTGAAAAAGCATTAGAAAAGCGCCAAGAAAACAGCTAAATATGGTTCTGTTATTTGATTTATTTTCAGTCATTAATTGCCCAACTATTAATCTTTATAGGAAACAATCTTTTTAACTGAATGAGCAGTTTCATCAGTTGAAACTCCTTCCTAGTCGTTAGGTATACATGGGGTTTGATTTTTTCTTGTCAATTTTAAGTTTTTTTATTGCACTTTTAAGTGTCTTTGAATCCAAGATTCCATCATCAACGAGCGCCTTCAATACAACATAAGTGATATAGTTGGCATTTATTTCAAAGAAGTACCTTAACTCTTGACGAGAGTCTGACCGACCATAACCGTCAGTTCCTAAGACCTCATAATGTGCCGGTACATATTTACGAATCTGTTCAGCGTAATTTCGCATATAGTCAGTTGCAGCAATCACAGGACCTTTGGATTTCTGCAGACATTCTGTAATGTATGGCGTTTTCTTGTTATCGCCCTCTTGAAAAAGGTTGTCACGGTCAACAGACTGGGCTTCGCGGGTTATTTCATTAAAACTAGTAACGCTCCAGATATGGGATTTGACACCCCAATCCTTGTCAAGCTTGTCTGCAGCCTTTTCAACCTCCCTAAGAATGGCTCCACTTCCCAGTAATTGAACTTCGACTTTAGATTTTCCAACCGTTTTTAAAGGATACATTCCTTTAATAATGCCTTCTTCTGCCCCTTTTGGCATTGCAGGGTGAATGTAGGCCTCATTCATTAAGGTGATGTAATAAAAAATATTTTCCATCTTTTCGTACATACGTTGCATACCGTCGCGAATAATGACTGCAAGCTCATAGGCATAGGTTGGGTCATAGGAGACACAGTTTGGAATCGTATTTGCAACAACCAGTGAGTCCCCATCCTGGTGCTGTAAACCTTCACCGGCCAGAGTTGTTCTACCAGCAGTACCTCCCAACAAGAAACCTTTGGCTCGCATATCTCCGGCTGCCCAAGCAAGATCTCCAACTCTCTGAAAACCAAACTTTGAGTAATAGATATAAAACGGAATCATGGTGACATTGTGAGATGCATAAGAGGTTGCTGCCGCTATCCAGTCAGAAATTGCACCCGCCTCATTGATACCCTCTTGCAAAACCTGTCCCTTTATGTCCTCCTTGTACCACATCACTGTGTCCGAGTCTTCAGGTTCATAGAGTTGCCCTGAGGAAGAATAAATACCCATCTGCCTGAACAGACCCTCCATGCCAAAAGTTCTGGCTTCATCTGGAACGATAGGCACCACTCTTGGACCAAGTTCTTTATCTCTAATTAATAGTGACAGGAAGCGCACAAAGGCCTTTGTGCTGGACATTTCCTTTTTGCCACTAGATCCTAGTAATGGCTTAAAAACTTCTAATTTTGGTATATTGAACTTCTCTAACTTAAAACTTCTGCTTGGTAAATATCCACCCAATGCTTCTCGACGTTGCCTCAAGTATATTAACTCTTCACTATCTTCATCGGGCCTATAAAAATTAAGCTCCTCTGCATCCTTTTCAGTGACAGGAATGTCGAATCTTTTGGCTACTTTAATTAAAGCTTCTACGCCTAATTTCTTTTGACTATGGGTGGTATTTTTTCCCTCTCCTGCTTCGCCCATCCCATAACCCTTGACGGTCTTTGCCAAGATCACTGTAGGTTGTCCAACATGTTCCGTCGCCTTCTTATATGCCTGATAAATCTTATTTGGATCATGACCGCCACGGGTGAGTGCAAAAATCTCCTCATCGGACATATGCTCAACGAGCTTTAAAAGTTCAGGATATTTCCCAAAAAAATGTTTCCGAACATAACCTCCATCTTTTGCTTTATAAGCCTGATACTCACCATCAACAACTTCCTCCATGCGCTGCTTTAAAAGCCCAGAGGTGTCATTTGCAAGGAGTTTGTCCCATCCCCTACCCCAGATAACCTTGATAACATTCCAGCCAGCACCACGAAACATTCCTTCTAATTCTTGAATTATCTTTCCATTACCACGAACAGGTCCATCTAAGCGTTGAAGGTTACAATTAATCACGAAAATAAGATTATCGAGTTTTTCCCTACCAGCCAACGAAATCGCGCCCATTGATTCTGGTTCATCGGTCTCACCATCACCTATATAAGCCCAAACAGTTCTCTTGTCAGTCTTTATGATTTCACGGTGATGAAGGTATTTCATGAATCGTGCCTGGAAAATAGCCATAATCGGACCAAGACCCATAGAAACAGTCGGAAATTCCCAGAAATTAGGCATTAACCATGGATGTGGATAAGAGGATAGACCTTCTTGGTTAGCCTCCTGTCTGAAGTTCAGCATCTGTTGTTCAGTAATTCTTCCCTCCAAGAAGGCTCTTGAGTAGATGCCAGGAGCAATGTGGCCTTGGAAGAAGACTAAGTCAGCTCCCTGATCCAACCCACTACCACGATAAAAGTGATTAAAACCAACCTCATAAAGTGTAGCGCATGAGGCAAATGAAGCAATATGACCTCCCAACTCAGTTGAAACTTGGTTCGCCTTAACGACCATAATCATCGCATTCCAACGGATAATTGACTTAATCCTATGTTCAATCTCATTGACAACTTGTTCAGTTTCTTGTTCTACAGGAATTGAGTTAAGGTAGGCCGTGTTGACACCTTCTGGAAGATCCATTCCATCTTCATGGGCCATATCCATGAGCTTCTGAAGGATGTATTTTGCTCGATCTTCTCCCTCAAATCTAGCAACAGACCTGAACGCTTCAAGCCATTCCGTAGTTTCCTGGGGATCGATATCTTTTTCAGACATACAATATAATTAAATTCAATCAAAGATGCTCTTTATTTCAACTTTCGCGATTATTATCCCTAATAATTGAAGCTAAATTTACCTAATTAAAAACCTTAACAGCACTAGACTGACTGCAAGGGATGACAGGCCAACTAGAGTTTGAACAATATCATTTGAAGGAAAAATAAGATTTGAAAGATAAGCACCAACAAATAAGGCCAACAAAGGCATAAGATAGAGCTGGCTAGCACGAAAAAAAAGTTCTTTCGATGAAATCTCTAAAGTAATGGTATCACCTGCCTTTACGCCCTTCTGTAAAGGTCTTTTAAACAGACTGAAGCCTGAAAATAAATCCGAAAGAACTCCAGTACCGCATGCACTTTTTGAAGAGCACGAATTACAACCACTCTGTCTATCAGCTTTGATGGTCATCGAGTCGCGTGTTATTTCAATTACTTCAAAATCTTCTTTCATTTTCTAAAATCATTCTTTGATAAAATAGAGATTACGCTTATTTTATCAACTATTTTAATGGATATTTCAAGTTCGATCTTTAAAGCATACGATATTCGTGGAATTGTTGAAAAAGAGTTGACTCCCGAAGTTGTTAAATTAATAGGCATGGCTATTGGCAGTGAGTCAATTGCCCAAGGTGAGAGAGGTATTGTTGTCGGAAGAGATGGGCGTTTGACGGGACCTATGTTATCTGAATCGCTGATATCTGGACTCATTGAGAGTGGCTGTCATGTCGTTGATATTGGCATGGTTCCGACACCTCTGGTGTATTTCGCAACCTATACGAAGGGTGCAAGCTCAGGAGTCATGGTGACTGGCTCGCACAACCCTCCAGAATATAATGGGTTTAAAATCATGATTGCTGGTGAGACACTCGCAGCTGATAAAATTCAAAACCTGTATTCAAGAATTGTCAACCAACAATTTTCTTCTGGTTCCGGTTCTTCGACCTCAATCAATATTGACCAAGACTACATGGATACTATAAAGTCTGACATTGTCCTAGAACGAGAGCTTAGCATTGTCGTTGATTGTGGTAATGGTATTGCAGGAAACATTGCACCTAAATTATTTGAATCACTTACCGCTAAAGTTACTAAACTTTTTTGTTTGGTTGATGGTAGGTTCCCTAACCATCACCCAGATCCCTCAAATCCAGAAAACTTAGAAGATTTAATTAAAGAGGTTATCGATACTGGTGCCGATTTGGGTCTTGCTTTTGATGGCGATGGTGACCGTTTAGGTCTGGTTGACAATAATGGCAATGTGATATGGGCTGATCGGCAAATGATTCTCTATGCAAGGGATGTTCTGAGTCGAAAGCCTGGGGCTAAAATTATCTTTGATGTCAAGTGTTCCTCATTGCTTCCAAAAGATATTTTGGAGCATGGTGGTGAACCGATTATGTCACGTACCGGTCACAGCTTTATAAAAAACAAACTCAAGGAAACAGATGCAGAGCTCGGAGGAGAGATGTCAGGCCACATCTTCTTTAATGATCGTTGGTATGGTTTTGATGACGCTATTTATACTGGAGCTAGGCTACTAGAAATAATTTCCAAAACTGATAAAACCTGCGCCGAGATATTTGCTGAATTACCTAGTAGTGTTAGCACACCAGAGATTAATATTCATTTTGATAAACAAGGCCAACAATACGATGCCATGGAGGCCCTCTCCAACAGTATTGACTTTCCAGGCTCTGAGATTAACACTCTCGATGGTGTCAGAGTAGACTATGAAAAATGTTGGGGTTTGGTGAGAGCTTCCAATACCACACCCTGTTTAGTGTTGCGCTTTGAGGGTAGTGATAAAGAGGCACTAAACTCCATTAAAAGTCAGTTTAAAGATTGGCTTGAAACAAATAATATTTCAACTAAATCTTTATAGTAAATAAGCAATAAATAAGGTATAAATACTCATCTATTTTTACAAGGATAGATGTCTTTTAAAGATTTTAAAAGACATTAGATTCGGGGAAAGCAATGACTGACAATATAGAAATTACACTATCAGATCGCTTAAGAAAATCTCCATATTACGAAGCTACACTACGTTCTGGAGCTAAAAGTTTTACAATCTACAACCACATGCTTATGCCTGTGGTTTATGAAGGATCAGATGAAGACTACTGGAATCTCATCAACAATGTCACACTCTGGGATGTTGCAGCTGAACGTCAAGTTGAGATAACCGGTAGTGATGCCTATCGTTTCGTGGAATACATCACCCCAAGGGACCTCTCTAGCCTTCAGATTGGACAAGGTAAATATGCGCTGATTACTGATGAAAATGGTGGTGTCATCAATGACCCCATCATACTACGTTTGGGTGAGAGTCATTTTTGGCTTTCGATTGCCGATAGTGATGTCCTTCTGTGGACTTGTGGACTTGCCTGTGGACTTGGTTGGGATGTCCAAATCAATGAACCTGATGTCTCCCCACTGGCGATCCAAGGACCCAACAATTTACCCTTAATGGTGGATCTTTTCGGTGATTGGGTTAAGGATATTAAATATTTCTTTTTTAAAGAATGCGAATTAGAAGGTATTCCTCTAATTGTTCAACGTTCAGGTTGGAGCAAACAGGGAGGCTTTGAGCTCTACCTAAGGGATGGCTCTCAGGGTCAAAGGCTCTGGGATATGGTTATGGAAGCAGGCAAAAAATACGACATCAAACCGGGCTCTCCAAATAACATTGAAAGAGTTGAATCAGGTCTATACTCTTGGGGTAATGATATGGATGTAAACACCAATGCACTTGAATTGCCATTTGAAAAGTTTTGTCAACTCGACAAGAGTGCTGAATACTTGAGTCGTAATGCGCTCCATAAAATTAGATCCGAAGGGGTTACAAGGAAGGTGGTTGGTTTAATTATAGAGGGTGAAGCATTCATTGGTGGTTGCGCTAGTCCATGGGAAGTTAAAAATAACAAAAAAGTTTGTGGGAAAGTCACTAGCGCTGCACACTCACCCAGATTGAAAAAGAACATTGCCATTGCAACGATAGATAAAGGTTTTAATGATATCGGTTCAAAAGTTGATATAGATACTCCTTGGGGTACGAGGCTAGCTACAGTAACGAACATACCATTCAATAAAAATTTATAAGGCATTACCATAACTCAATTGGAACAACCTAAAATCGTACAAAACTTTGGACGCAATTTACGCTTCAAGCCATCTCATACATACTCTCCAATCAATAAAGATGAGTTGATTGATATTCTTGAAAAACATAAAAGTGGCAAAATTCGAGTTGTAGCTTCAAAACACTCATGGAGTGGCTTGATTGAAACAGAAGACGTACTAATCAATATGAGTCATTTCGACTATGTCAAAATCCAGGAAAATAATCATGAAACTAGCGTTACTGTAGGCGCTGGTTGTAAAGTTAAAAAGTTGTTAGCAGATCTAAACCGAAAAGGACTAACCATACCCTCAGTCGGTTTAATTGATCAGCAAACGATTGCTGGTGCAACTGCTACAGGCACTCATGGTTCTGGAAAACATAGTCTTTCACACTATATCGAATCACTACAATTAGCTTGTTTCGACGAGAATGGTAAATCTGCGCAGATTGTAGATATTAATGAAGGTGTAGCACTTCAGGCGGCAAGATGTTCTCTTGGCTGTCTTGGGGTCGTTGTTGAGATGACACTGTCTTGTATTCCGCAATATTTTGTTCAAGAGAAAGCCACATTTTGTGACACAATCGAAGAGGTACTAATATTGGAGAAAAAAGCGCCCTTACAGCAGTTTTTTTTAATGCCACACTCTTGGAAATTTTTTGCCCAAGAGCGGCTTGTTTCTCTTGAGCTACGGCGCCGAGGATTTGCTGCTATTTATCGTATATATTGGTTTCTTATTATCGATCTCGGTATGCATTTGATGATGAAGTTAATTGTATCAATTCTGAGAAGCAGACGATTAGTCCACACCTTTTTTCGTTTCATTGTGCCCTCTCTTGTATTTCATAATTGGCTAGTGACCGATCGAAGTGACCGGGCCCTAGTTATGAAGCATGAATTGTTTAGGCATTTAGAGCTTGAGGCTTTTGTCGTTCGATCTCAAGTGGTTGAAGCAGCTAGTTTTGTCAAGGATATTTTGCAGTACGCAGACGACGGCAATCATCAGCTGTCTGACTCTACTATTGAATTGATACAAAAAGTACAGCTGTTTGACTCATTATCTTCAATTAAGGGGTGCTTTACACATCACTACCCAATCTGCTTTCGTAGGATAATGCCAGACGACACATTAATATCTATGGCATCAGGTGTATCTGAAGATTGGTATGCTATTAGCTTTATTACTTATGTCGAACCAAGAGATGAATTTTATGCATTGGCAACTTTTTTAGCAAACAGCATGTTTGAGCTTTTTCAGGCACGCATTCATTGGGGTAAGTGGTTTCCTCAAACCAGTGACCATGTGAATCAACTTTATCCAAAAATTGATACATTTCGTGATGTATGTTATAGATATGATCCAAATGGTGTTTTTCGTAATAGCTTTGTTGAGGATAAATTGGGTTTCTAGATTCATTGTTATATTTCTCAAGCTAAACATATTTTTCCCTCACACATCAAATTAAATAATAATTTCTCAATTAAGAATTTATAAGCGTATCATCCTCAAAAAAATATAGCTATTGTTGTTTGATAATACATTTATTAATTATTAGAGATTGTGAAATATAGAATAGAATCCGACTTTCTCGGTGAAATGAAAATACCCAGTGAAGCTTATTATGGCATTCACACCAAGCGTGCATTGGATAATTTTCCCATTGCCGAAGTTGCTATTTCCGTTTATCCAAACATTGTTATTGCTTATGCCATGGTTAAACTGGCCTGTGCTCGTGCCAATAATCAACTAGGATTATTAGAAGATGATATCTATCATCCAATAGTCTCTGCTTGCGAGAGGATTATCAACGGCGAGTTTCATGACCAGTTTGTTGTTGAGATTATCCAGGGTGGTGCTGGAACCTCAACCAATATGAATGCCAACGAAGTAATTGCCAATGTAGCACTGGAAATAATAGGCAAAGAAAAAGGCGATTACGACACTATCTCAGCACTTGACCATGTCAATATGTCACAGTCGACGAATGACACTTATCCGACAGCTTTATTGGTTGGATTTTTAAAAGAGTACGACCCGTTATTGGAAGCAATCAAATCTCTATCTGATGCCTTTTATGCCAAAGGTCGTGAATTTGTCGATGTTATCAAAATGGGTCGTACGCAACTCCAAGACGCAGTGCCGATGACACTCGGCCAGGAGTTTAGTGCCTTTGGAGACACCCTATTACTCGATATTGATAGACTCAACGAAATGTCAGAATTATTTTTAGAGATAAATTTAGGGGCGACAGCAATTGGTACAGGGGTTAATTCCCACCCTGATTATCCAAAATTAGCAGTAGAGGCTTTGGCAGAATTATCAGGATTACCGTTAGTGGTTGACCCACATACTATTGAGGCAACATCCGACACCAGTGCTTTTGTGTCGTTTTCATCCGTTCTAAAGCGTCTTGCCATAAAGCTTTCAAAAATATCCAATGATCTAAGATTGTTATCTTCTGGCCCAATCGCTGGTTTTAATGAGATTAACCTTCCTGCAGTGCAGGCGGGATCTTCAATGATGCCAGGTAAAGTCAACCCGGTTATTCCAGAGGCAGTTAACCAAACCGCCTTTCAAGTGATAGGCAATGATCTGGTGATTAGTTTGGCCGCTGAAGGCGGACAACTGCAGCTAAACGCTTTTGAGCCAGTATTAGCGGTAAATATCTTGCGTTCATTACGCTATATGACCAATGCGATAATCATGCTCAGAACGAAATGCGTTGTGGGTATTACAGCCAACGTGGAGGTGTGTGCACATTATGTTGAAACCAGCCCGGGTATTGCGACTTTTTTTACTCCACATTTGGGTTATAAAGAATCAGCTCGTATCGCCAAAAGAGCTCTTAAAGAAGGAATTACTGTTCGTGAGATTATTATTCAAGAAGGTCTCATGAGCGAAGATCAGGTAAATGCAGTTTTGCATGTGGATAACTTAACAAAGCCCAACATCCGTTAAAGTTTAAAGCCAATCAGAGCACTCTATACATTTTGATGTGGTCAATTCCAGCTTCTTTGTAAATATCACCGACACAGACAAAGCCAAGATCTAAATAGAAACTATGAGCATGCCATTGCGAGGACAACCAAACCTTTTTTAGAGTAATGTCTTGGGCCCACTTAATCAGCTCTTTCATAATCAACTTGCCAATTCCAAAACCTCGGTAATCCTTTAGAACAGCGACCCTACCAATATGTCCATCATCTAGAATTCTTCCAGTACCTATTGGCACACCATCAACAAAAGCCAAAACGTGTTTCGCTTCGCCATCAAGGCCATCAATTTCGAGCTCCTCTGGGACATTTTGTTCATCAACAAAAACCTCGTATCTTATTGCACAGATGTCCTCAATATTAGATTTATAGTCACAAATTATGGATGTAATATTCATTTAAGTTTATTTTAAATACCAGGTCACAAAAAATAGGTTAATTGCAAGAGCAAAATATACCAAAGCTGCAAGTATAATGTGATAAATTAGACTTTTATATTGTTCTTTATTAGATTATTTTAGTGGTATTTGCAGTTTTGTTAGTGAACATAAAATTATTCAGAAATTATTATGAAGTATAGTGAATTAGGATTTTGGTTAAAAAAGTCAGCCGAATGGGTTGATGGATATTACAAAAGACTAAAAAACAAGCCCGTTCGACCCGCTCTGTCCCCTGGAGAATTTAAGGCGTTATTACCCAGTTCTCCACCTCAGTCAGGCGAACCTATAGCTGACATCATAGCTGATTTTGAACGCATAGTTCCCGATGCAATGACTCATTGGCAACACCCGCGTTTTTTTGCCTATTTTCCCGCCAACGCCGCACCTGCGTCAATATTGGCTGAAAGTTTTGTTAATGCTATGGGCGCACAAGCTATGTTGTGGCAAACCTCACCAGCCGCAACAGAAATGGAGCAGGTTATGGTGGATTGGTTGCGTCAAGCTTTGGGTCTACGTGAAGGTTTTACCGGCACTATCCACGATACCGCTACTACTGCTACATTTTGCGCTGTATTGACCATGCGAGAAAGAGCGTTAAATTTTAAAGGTCTAACTGAGGGCACTTGTGGTGCTCCAAGATTGCGTATTTATGCATCTACCCAAACCCATAGCTCGGTCGATAAAAGTGTACGTTTGTCGGGTATTGGCCAAGACAATCTTATTAAAATTGAAGTAGACCAAAACCTGTCTATGGATGCGACGCTATTACGTTGCCAGATAGAAGCTGACCTGGCGCAAGGATACATACCTGCCGGGGTGATATTGTGCATTGGTGGCACTTCCATCGGTGCCTCAGATAACATCGCCGAGATTATTGCCGTATCCAAGGAATTTAACCTCTACACTCATGTAGATGCTGCCTGGGCTGGATCGGCTATGATTTGCCCCGAATTCCGACAATACTGGCAAGGAGTAGACGATGCTGACTCTATTATCTTCAATGCTCACAAATGGCTGGGTGCCCAATTTGATTGTTCAGTGCAGTTTTTAGCTGACCCCACTCTACAGATTAATACTCTAGGTTTAAGACCCGCCTACCTGCAAACCCTGGACGCAGAAGAAGTCACTAACTTTAATGAATGGACTGTGCCATTGGGACGTCGTTTTAGAGCTTTGAAACTTTGGTTTGTAATGCGCGCTGAGGGTCTTGATGGGTTACAAGACATGATACGAAATCATGTGGATTGGGCGCAAAAATTGTCATATAAGTTTGCCCAGGATTCGGACTATAAAGTCTTAACTAATTGCCCATTTGGTTTGTTTACTTTTCAGTATTGCCCAAACGGTCAGGATACCAATGAAGCCACCAAAAATCTGTTAAATGCAATTAATGAGGATGGCCGAACTTACCTCACACAAACCCTAGTTGATGAGCAATTTGTAATTCGGGTTAGCGTTGGGCCTATTGCCTGTCTAGAAGATGATGTAATGAGTGTTTATAAGATATGCAAAGAACTACAAAATTAGAATTAAATCAAATAAGACAATAATAAAAGCTACCAGCGTGCCATCTTTCCCCCAAAAATTTCTGAGGTTTTTTGATAAGTTTTAAATTCAATAGCATTTTGAAAAGGGTCCTCAAAAAACATTGTCACCTGTTCTTCGGGCTTACCTTTAAATCTAGAAGTTGGCTCAATAATAAAAAGAACTTCTGCGGATTTTAATTTATCAGCTAAATCATGAAATGAGTCCCAATCAAGAACACAACCAAAGTGAGGTATAGGAACAGAAATATCATCCACCTTTGAGGCTGTTTTGCTTCTTTTAACTACCTCACCTAAATGAAGTGATAATTGATTACCAAAAAAATTAAAGTCAACCCAAGTCTCTGTGCTTCTACCCTCTTGACATCCCAAAAGCTCACCATAGAACCTTCTTGCAGAATCAAGATTGGTAACTGTATATGCCAGATGAAAAACATTCATACATTGGGCTCCATCAAATCATCCAAATAGTTAGTACTGAAATATTAATATTTATCTCGCTTACAGTTCCAACAATAATCGAACGTTTCATCATTCATTTCAAGGCATTCACGACACTGCCACATCGCTGTCTTAAGTTCAACGTCAAGCGACTCAATAATGTTCATCGAAGATCCAAAATCATCATCATTTACAATCCATACTTCTGGCCATGTATCGATAGGGGCCAACCCCCCTGCAGCGCTTGATGCATACTCCTTATTAACAACAACTTCAATTCCATGATCGCTCAAAATGTTCCTCACATTAAGAACCATTAAGCGATTTTCATGAGTATAAACAAGCTTCATAAGGTTATTAACAATTAATCTTATTTGAAGTTCTTAGTAGAAGTTTGATAACTCTTAGCTTAGATAACCAATGCCGCCAAACCTAAAAAGGCAACAAAGCCAATTACATCAGTAATGGTAGTCAGTATAACTCCTCCCGCTAAGGCAGGGTCAATTTTAAGTTTAGTTAGCAATAATGGTAAAAATGCACCAGAAAATGCAGCAACAACTAAATTAACAATAATAGCTAATCCAATAACTACACTCAACACTACATCTCCAAACCAATAATAAGTTACCAAGGCAATGACGATAGACCAAATAACGCCGTTCAATACACTAACCGCAACTTCTTTGTTGATTAGGGACTTGATATTAGCTGATGTCACCCTACCAGTAGCAATGCCCCTTGTCACTATGATTAAGGTTTGTGTTCCAGCAATACCACCCATACTAGCAACTACAGGCATTAGAATAGCTAGGGCAATTTTTTGCTGTAAGGTTGCCTCAAATAAGCCAATAAAATATACCGCAACGAATGCAGTCACTAGGTTCACACCAAGCCAGATACTGCGACGCATTGTGCTTTGAAAAATTGGTGCAAAAACGTCTTCATCTTCATCTAAACCAACCATTGACATCACTGAGTGTTCGGCCTGGTCTCGGATAACATCAACCACATCATCGATTGTAATCCTTCCAACCAATTGATTGTTTTTGTCAATCACGGGGGCAGATATTAAATTTCTTTGCTCAAAAAGGATAGCCACTTCGGCTTCATCTGTATCGGCATGGATTGGTTTTGAAAAATCACTATTGATTAGCGACATGATGACCTGTTCAGGCTCCTCCGTTAGTAGGGTTGATATGAGAAGAGAACCTAAGTAAGTAAAATTTCTATCAACAACAAACACCTGATCTGTGTCGACAGGCATCTCCTTAAGCAGCCTTAAGTAACGTATAACAGCACTGATGGTGACATCTGGTCTGACCGTAATGAAGTCGGTATTCATTAATCCACCGGCAGAGTCTTCAGGGTATTCTAGGACCTTGTTGAGGTGATCTCTGTGCTTGTAATCTAATGTCAGTAATAAGCTATGGACAGCTGATTCCGGGAGATTTGGTACAATATCAGCCAAATCGTCAGTGTCTAGTTTTTCAGTTGCCTTAACTAGGTCTTCAACCGACATCTCATCGATTAGCTGGGATTGAACATCCTCATTGACCTCCTTTAGCACCTCGCCTTGAATAGAGACCTCTATGCCTGGCCAAATAAGAGTCCGGTCCTTTGGTTTTATGGCTTCCAGAAGGAGTGCAATTTCACCTGGGTGTAAATCCTTAAGTTGGTCTTTGGCCTCTTCATGGTTTGAAGTTTCTAGGGCGGTCATTAAATTTTGCAGGCACTCTTCGAAAGAAGTGAGTTCAATTTCAGCCATAATTACAATCCGTCATCAATAGGAACATATCAAGCTAAGCTTGTTATGCAAAAATTGGACATATTATAATTTATATGGACTAGCCTCTGTGGCTATGTAGTTTTTCTTTGTGCCTTAATATTTGTGAATCTAACTTATTGATGAGTTTATCAATGGATGCATACATATCATTACTTTCTGCTTTTGCAAATAAATCAGCACCCCTAACGTGAATCGTAGCTTCGGCTGTTTGAACGTCTTTTTGCACTTCCAAAATCATATTGACGTTCATTACTTGGTCAAAGTGGTGTTTAATTTTTGAGAGTTTGTCGTTTGTATGTTGCTTGAGAGCTGGAGTGATATCGAGATGGTGGCCTGAGATGTTTAATTGCATTTTTACTCCTTAAATGAATGAAATAAAATATAAATAAAAACAACTCTATTGTGTCATAAAGTTCTAACAAATGTTGAGTTTTTTAYYTTTTTTTTAATATAATTTCAGAAAAATAAAATCACAAGACTAGGATATAATTACTCCTTTAAATATTTTGAAAGAGAAATGTTAAGTACTGTAAAGCTTTTAAGAAAAAATATAGTTCGAAGACTTGGGCTTCTGACAGTTTTATCAATGGCGGTTCTATTGCACTAATAATGCATTAAACTTAGTTTCAAAGGCCCCATTATGGGGCTTTTTTATTTTTTTTAACTGGAAACACTATGTCAAATTTAATGTCTAACTATTCACCTCTCGATGTGACCTTCACTAAGGGTAGTGGTTGCTGGCTCACTGACACCTCTGGTAAGAGGTATTTTGACGCACTCTCAGGGGTTGGTGTGGTTAATCTTGGTCATTGCCATCCTAAAATCACTCAAAGCATTATAGAGCAGTCTCAAGAACTATTACACACTTCGAATTGGTACCGTATTGAACACCAAGAGGAGCTTGCGTTACGACTGTGTAAGTTAGCCAATATGGATAAAGTGTTTTTCTCTAATTCTGGTGCCGAGGCTAACGAGGCGGCGATTAAGATTGCTCGACTTTTTGCTCGACAAAAAGGCATAGATATGCCAGTTATTTTAACCGCAAAAGAAAGCTTTCATGGTCGAACAATGGCGACACTTTCTGCGACAGGGAATAGTAAAGTCCAGGCCGGCTTTTCACCTCTAATGAGTGAATTTATACATGTCGATTTTGATGATGTCGAGACCATTAAACAACACAGCGACAATAAAAACATTGTCGCAGTAATGTTGGAGCCTATCCAGGGCGAAGCCGGCGTGATTATTCCTCAACATGACTATCTAAATAAAGTCAAGTCAGTGTGCGAAGAGAATGATTGGCTATTTATTTTGGATGAAGTTCAATCTGGCATGGGTCGTACCGGTAAGCTCTTTGCTCACCAATACAACGATCTCACTCCCGATGTGCTTTGTTTGGCGAAAGGGCTTGGTAATGGCGTCCCAATCGGAGCCTGCCTATCAAAAGGAATGGCTGCTGAAATGCTCACACCTGGATCTCATGGTTCAACTTTTGGAGGCAACCCATTGGTCTGTAAAGTTGCTTTAAGCGTTTTAGATGTCTTCGAAGAAGACGCTATCCTTGATAACGTTAATGTGATGAGTAATTACATTAAAGATCAACTCAAAAAAAATCTAGAAGTCTGTTCAGCTGTGATTCAGATTCGTGTCAAAGGTTTAATGATCGGTATTGGACTAGATGAAGGCATTATCGATTGCACTCAATTACTTCAAAAAGCACTGGAAGACGAATTACTGATTAACATCACTGGGAACTCGATTAGAATATTGCCTCCGCTGATTATCACTCAGAAAGAGGTAGACATTTTGATTAAAAAGATTATAAAATTAATCAACGCTTAGGACATATCATGACAAAACATTTTATCGATTTTGACAACCTCTCTTTCGAAGTATTGCAGGACATTATTGATCGTGCAATAGCTCTTAAAAAGCAACACAATGAGGGTGCTATCAATAATTCACTCACAAACAAAACTCTGGCAATGATTTTTGATAAATCATCGACTCGAACTAGAGTTTCTTTCGAGGCAGGAATGGCGCAGCTGGGTGGTCATGCTCTTTTTCTCTCAAACAATAACATACAGCTAGGTAGAGGTGAGCCGATAACTGATAGTGCCATTGTTATAAGTTCCATGGTTGACGTTGTGATTCTACGAATATCCTCTCACGAAGATATTATTGAATTCTCTAAATACTCAAATAAACCAGTCATTAATGCCCTTTCTGATCTATCTCATCCCTGTCAAATACTGGCTGATTTGATGACCTATCAAGAACAAAGAGAATCAATAAGTGGCAAAAAAGTAGCCTGGATAGGCGATGGTAATAATGTTTGCCAGACCTATATGCAGGCAGCTGAAATATTCGGTTTTGAGTTAACTATCGCGTCCCCAAATAGCTATAAACCAAATCAATCGTTTATTGAAAGCTATCAAAACAATATCAACTATTGTAGTAACCCAATGGATGCCTGTAAAGATGCCGACCTTGTGGTGACAGACGTTTGGACTAGTATGGGAAAAGAATCAGAGCAAAAACATCGAGAATCAGCTTTCAAAGGCTACCAGGTCGACCAAAAAATGATATCTGTTGCAAACAGTGATGCTCTCTTTATGCATTGTCTTCCTGCACACCGTGGTGAAGAAGTTAGCGCAGATGTGATTAACGGCAAGCAGAGTGTGGTATGGGATGAAGCCGAAAATCGCTTACATGCCCAAAAGGCATTACTGCTTTATCTCATCGAAACTTAATTATCCTGAGATACTTCGAGTTTCGCCTCATGGTAGAACTTTACTCCTCTCTCAATTTTTTTTCGACCCTTCGAAACACGCCAACGATTGGTGTCCCTCAAAGAGTAAACACAGCCACAATATTCCTGTTGATAAAAGCCCTCCCTTTTAGATAATTCAAGCATTCTCGAAGAACCACCTTTTTTTCTCCAATTAAAATCCCAGTAAGGGATATTGTATGGCGCAGATGATCTTGCACCAGAAGCATTTATTTGATCCATATCTTTCCAACGAGAAATCCCCAACGTCGAAGAGATCAAATCAAAGTCATTATCGGCTGCATATTGAGCAGTCCTCTCAAAGCGCATATCAAAACAAGTTGAACAGCGCTCACCCCTTTCTGGTTCGTTCTCTTGACCCTTTGTTTTCTCAAACCACTCATCTCGATCGTAATCTGCATCAATAATAGGCATACCCAGATTTTTAGCAAAGCGAATATTCTCATCCTTACGGATTTCATACTCTTCGATGGGGTGAATGTTTGGATTGTAGAAAAAAATCGTTGTATCAATATCTGAAGCTGCCAGTGCTTCCATAACCTCCCCAGCACAAGGTGCGCAACATGAATGAAGCAATAATTTCTTTTCACCATTAGGTGTAGATAGTTTTGGACGATTATAAGAAGCCAATGAATAATTTAACTGAGACATTTTTTCACCTTTTTTAATACCTCCCATACTTCCCTTTTGAGGGCTGGATTTCTCAGAATATCTCTTGGATGGTGAGTAGAGAATAGATTATCTGACTTCGATTTGATTGTCTCTCCCATCACTAAAACAACTCTAGCTGTATGACTCTTAATACTCTCTTCAAGATCGCCAGATTGGATCGAGATAGAAGTCGTATTATTTAATGACAAACCAATTGAAGCTAACATCTTTGCTAACAAGTTTTTGGTATCACCTGGTTCACAAAATGAACTCTCTGGACTAGTTTCTACCAATAAACATTGAACACTAATTTTGGTCCTTGGAATTGAATCATTCTTGTTATAAAGAAACTCAGGTATATCCAAAGCCTCAAGATAGTCATTTCTCAATTCTGGTGTCATATTTGCGGGTGCGCCCTTTCTACATTTTCCATTACCTTGTTCAATGCGTGCACATAAGCCTTAGCTGAAGATGTAATAATATCAGTATCAACTCCCTGGCCGTTAACAATCTTTCCCTTATGCTCGAGTCGAACATTAACTTCTCCAAGAGAATCAGTACCCTGAGTAACATTTGTCACGGAATATAATTGCAATATCGGCTCAATATCTACCAAAGACAAGATTGCATTGAAAGTTGCATCAACCGCTCCTGAAGTTTTTGCAGAAGCGCTTTTCTCTTTGCCGTCAATCAAAAGAGTGATGTTTGCAGTATTTTCTTTACCCGTCTCGGTACAAACTTTCAGTGAAATTAGACGGATAACTTCTGTAGTTTCAGCCTGAGCTTCTGTAACCAACGCTTGAAGATCCTCATCAAAGATATCATGCTTCTTGTCGGCCAACGCTTTAAAGCGAGAAAATGCATTATTCAATTCATCATCTGAATCAAATTCAACACCCAATTCACTCATTCTTACTTTAAAGGCATTACGACCAGAATGTTTACCCATTACAAGGGTATTAGTATGCCAACCAACATCTTCTGCTTTCATGATTTCATAGGTTTCGCGGTGCTTAAGAATACCATCTTGATGAATCCCAGCCTCATGAGCAAATGCATTAGCACCAACAATTGCCTTATTGGGTTGAACAACAAAGCCAGTAATAGATGAAACCAGCCTCGAGGCTGCTAAAATGTTTTTGGTGTCAATATTGGTGTCACAACCAAAGATATCCTGCCTTGTACGAACCGCCATCACAACCTCTTCAAGAGATGTATTTCCTGCACGCTCTCCAAGACCGTTGATGGTACACTCTATTTGTCTTGCCCCGTTAAGGACAGCAGAAAGTGAATTTGAAACTGCTAACCCTAGGTCGTTATGACAGTGGGCTGAAAATATTGCCTTGTCAGAGTTTGGCACTCTTTCAATGATCTCTCTCATGGTTTCACCAAACTGGTGAGGGATGTTATAACCAACTGTGTCAGGAATATTGATCGTTGTCGCACCAGCATCAATTGCAGCTTCAATAATTCGGCATAAAAAATCAATGTCAGATCGGCCCGCATCTTCGGGACTAAATTCAATATTGCTAGTAAACTTTGTCGCCCTTTTAACAGATCGAACGGCTTGCGATACGACTTCATCTGGTGTCATCCTTAACTTCATCTGCATGTGAATGTCGGATGTCGCAATAAAGGTATGTATTCTAGCAGAATTGGCATTTTTGATAGCCTCACCTGCACGATCTATATCTTTATCAAGTGCTCTAGCGAGCGAGCAAACGGTTGAATCTTTTACAACTTTTGCTACTGCCTGTACCGCCTCAAAGTCTCCCTGAGAGGCTATTGCGAAGCCAGCTTCAATGATATCGACCCGCATTTTTTCCAAAATCTTGGCGATACGAACCTTCTCGTCCTTGGTCATCGAGGCGCCTGGTGATTGTTCACCATCTCTAAGGGTTGTATCAAATATAATTAATTTGTCGGACATTATTTGCTCCTTGTTATTATTCCAAATATAAGCTTGAGTTTTAGTGATAGACTTTCGTCTATTGAGATGATTATTGCCTTACGGCAATAATCGCAACAACGCAAGGAGGTTGTCCAATGAAAGAGAAAATAACGAATTAGTATTTGTTCTCATAGACGCTGATTATAAAGGAACTCAACTAGCTCTGCCCCTTTTTTTCTGTTGTCTTCTTTTATAAATTCCAAAGATTGTTATAAAGGGACCAGAAAGCATATAGATAAAGAAGCCAGTAAATAAGACAATATTGGGTTTATAGAGAAGCACAATAAGACTTAGGACTGTCAATAAAAGAAACCTAAATGACGCCTTATCTGTTGAATTAAATTCCTTAAAACTAAAGTAACGTACATTACTCACCATAAGTAGGCCACACAGTATAGTTATAGCAACGCCAATGTAATAGCTCGAAGAAACGTCACCAATATCAAAATATTCGACAGTCCAAAATTTAAGCCATATCATGCTGGCGATTACACCTGCAGAGGCGGGAGAAGGTAGGCCTTGGAAGTAGCGCTTATCAGCAGCTCCAACTTGGGCATTGAATCTTGCCAACCTTAAAGCTGCACAGGCTAAATAAATGAATGCAGCAAGCCAACTAATCTTTCCTAAAGAAGGCGAAGACCATTCATATACAAGGAGTGCAGGAGCTACACCAAATGACACTAAATCTGAGAGCGAGTCATACTCTGCACCAAAAGCACTTTGAGTATTTGTTAATCGAGCAACTCGGCCATCTAGGGTGTCCCATAACATAGCCACCACTATGGAAATGGCTGCTAGAGTAAAGTTACCATTAATAGAGGCAACAATGGAATAAAAACCGGCAAACAAAGCAAAAGTAGTAATAATGCTTGGCAGCAAATAGATACCTCTTTTGATTTTTATTTTTTCATTCACAATTAATTATGGAATTAAGCTGTGATCATAATAACAAGTTAGTTCTTAGATTGATCGACCAACTTATTTTTTGCAATCCAAGGCATCATCGAACGCAAACTCTCACCAACAGTTTCAATTTGGTGTTTGCGTTGAACATCACGACGACCTGGTAAGTCACCAACATTGCTGATAAATTCTTTAGCGAAAGCACCACTTTGAATTTCACTAAGGATTTTCTTCATTTCAGCTTTTGTGTCATCAGTTACTATTCTTGGACCTCTAGTAACATCACCATATTCAGCAGTATTTGAAATTGAATAACGCATATTAGCAATCCCGCCTTCATACATTAAATCAACAATCAACTTCAACTCGTGGAGACATTCAAAGTACGCCATTTCAGGTTCATAACCTGCCTCAACCAAGGTTTCAAAAGCAGCTTGGACCAAAGAAGTCGTACCGCCACAAAGAACCACCTGTTCACCAAACAAATCTGTTTCAGTTTCCTCTCGGAAGCTAGTCTCAAGTATGCCAGTTCGACCCCCACCAATTGCTGAAGCGTAAGAAAGAGCAATATTTTTAGCATTACCTGTAGCATCCTGCTTGATCGCAATTAAATCAGGAATACCTCCACCTTTAACAAACTCTGAACGAACCGTATGTCCTGGCGCTTTTGGAGCAATCATAATCACATCAAGATCTTCTCTTGGAACAATCATATCAAAATGGATGTTGAGACCATGTGAAAACGCTAAAGCAACACCTTGCTTTAAGTTTGGTTCGATGTTTTCTGAATAAATACTGGCTTGAAACTCATCTGGAGCCAAAACCATAACAACATCTGCCCAAGCACTTGCTTCTTCTACTGACATCACACGAATACCTGCTTCTTGTGCTTTCCTTGCAGAGGATGAGCCCTCTCTTAAACCAACAACAACTTCTACACCTGAATCCTTTAGATTATTAGCTTGAGCGTGTCCTTGAGAACCATAACCAATCACTGCAACTTTTTTGCCTTGGATAATTGAAAGGTCTGCATCTTTATCGTAATATCTATTCATTTTTTTTCCTATATATTAAATTAACTTTTTACCCCTAGAAATTCCAGTTACTCCGGTTCTTGAAACTTCTAGAATGCTTGCCGGATCGAACGTATCTAGAAATGCGTTAAGTTTTTTAGTCTTTCCAGAAATCTCGATGGTGTAAGTTTTGTCAGTAACATCAACGATTTTGCAAGAAAAAACATCGACCAACTGTTTTAAGTCAAAATTGTCTTTTTTAGTTGGACATATTTTAACTAACATTAAGTCACGCTCAATATGGTCTTGACTGGTTAGGTCGCTAACCTTTACAACCTCAATTAACTTGTTTAGCTGCTTAACAATTTGCTCTAACACCCGATCATTTCCGGTGCTCACGATCGTCATCCGAGATAAACTGGGATCGTTTGTCTGAGCAACTGTAAGGGATTCAATGTTAAAACCTCGCTGCGAAAAAAGACCCGAAACTCTAGACAATGCGCCGGTTTCATTTTCTATAACTACAGAAATAATATGTCTCATAATTTATACCGCGTTAAAATCTGTTTCATCTTTTGAGACCATCTCATCTCGCCCTGACAATAACATGTCGCAATGAGCACCACCTGCCGGGATCATTGGAAATACATTTTCATTTGGATCAGTGATGACATCTACAAAAACAGTTCGATCTTTTTGCTTAAGTGCTTCAATCAATGCAGGCTTTAAGTCTTTTTCATTTTCAACCAAAATACCTAAATGCCCATAACTCTCTGCTAACTTCACAAAGTCAGGTAAAGCATCCATGTAAGACATAGCGTAGCGCTTTTCGTAGAAAAACTCTTGCCACTGCCTGACCATGCCCAGATAACGGTTATTGAGGTTCACGATTTTAACTGGAGTGTTGTATTGCAACATTGTCGAAAGCTCTTGCAACATCATTTGAATACTACCTTCTCCAGTCACACAGACAACATCCCTATCAGGCATTGCTATTTTAGCTCCCATTGCAGCCGGTAAACCAAAACCCATTGTGCCGAGACCACCAGAATTAATCCAACGACGAGGTTCATCAAACAAGTAATATTGAGCAGCCCACATCTGATGTTGACCAACATCTGATGTCACGATAGCTTCACCCTTAGTGACCTCATAAAGCATCTCAATCACTGTTTGGGGCTTAATAACTCCTGATTTCTTTTTATAAGCTAAAGAGTCAACTCCTCGCCAAGTATTGATTTGTGACCACCACTTGGAGATATCTACAAGCTTTGCATCTTTTAGTTCTTCAATAAGAGCCTGCAATACCTGTTTTGTTTGACCAACAATCGGAATATCAGCAACAACATTTTTTGAAATTTGAGAAGGGTCAATATCAATATGGATAAATTTAGCAGAGGGGCAAAATTTTTCCAGATTCCCAGTAATTCTGTCATCAAAGCGAGCACCAATAGCGACTACGCAATCAGAATCATGCATTGCCATATTAGCTTCATAGGTGCCATGCATACCCAACATTCCAATCGATAATTGATCAGTACCTGGATAGGCTCCTAAACCCATCAATGTTTGTGTAATAGGAAACCCAAGTAACCGCGTAAATTCTCTCAATTCTTTGGAAGCATTACCTATAACACTACCACCTCCTGAATAAAGGATTGGTCTCTGCGAGTTTGCAATCAGCTCCGCCGCCTTTTTAATTTGACGATTACTTGCTTTAGTTGTAGGTTTATAGGACCTCATCTTGATCGTCTCAGGGTATTCTTCTAATTCCATTTGATTAATTGTTACATCCTTTGGGATATCAATTACAACTGGTCCTGGTCTACCAGTGGTTGCAATGTGAAATGCCTTTTTGACAGTGATTGCAACTTCACTAATGTCCTTAATAAGAAAGTTGTGCTTAACACAGGAGCGCGTTATACCAACAGCATCAACCTCTTGGAAGGCGTCGTTACCAATTAATGGAGAAGGTACCTGGCCAGAGATAACTACCATAGGGATAGAGTCCATATTAGCAGTTGCAATACCTGTAACGGCGTTGGTAATTCCTGGTCCAGATGTCACTAAAACAACTCCCGGCTTGCCACTTGTCCTTGCATAGCCATCTGCTGCATGGGCGGCGCCTTGTTCATGTCTAACCAAAATATGAGTAATATCCTCCTGTGAATCTAGGGCATCATAAATATGCAAAACTGCACCGCCCGGGTATCCAAAGATATGTTTAACACCTTCCTTCTTTAGGCAATTTATTAGTATCTCAGCACCATTCAATTTCATGGCTAATCACAATAATTTAAAAGGTACCGATTATACCCAAAGATTTAAAAACTAGAAACTCTTCGTTATCAAGTGTTTTAGCCTATAAAGTAGGAAAATCAGGACGTTCAAAGTTGACAAATAATCACCTGTACGAGAGCTCTACTAGAGTTTATTTTGCCAATCTTCTGAATAATAATGTATCGGAGATTCAAGCTCTTCAAAAGTTTCAATACTGAATGCTTGAGGTTGAGAAAGTATCGCGGAAAGTAATTGATCATTAAGCATGTGACCAGTCTTGTAGCCCTCATAGTGTCCAATTACGTTACCGCCTAATAGAAAAAGGTCGCCGACGATATCTAATATTTTGTGTTTTACAAATTCATTATGGTATCGCATTCCATCTTCATTAAGAATATCATCATCTGATAGAGCTATTGCATTGTCAATACTAGCGCCTAATGCAAGCCCACCAGCTTGAAGTGCCTCAACATCTCTTTCATAGCCAAAAGTTCGTGCACGAGAGATTTCTTTTAAGTAGGACTGTTCAGAAAAATCAATTGTCAATTTCTGACCACTCTCTTTAATTTTTTTGTGTTCAAAGTCAATTTCTAATGTAACTTTGAATCCATTGTGTGGCGAAACCTGTGCCCATGATTCGCCGTTTTCAACCCTAATTGTATCCTTGATTACAATGAATCGTTTTGGTGCATCCTGCTCTTCTATTCCGGCTGACTGAACTAAAAAAATAAAAGGTGCCGAAGAACCATCCATGATTGGCACCTCAAATGAGTCTAATTCCACCAAAACATTGTCGACACCGAGTGCAGAAAGAGCAGACATTAAATGCTCTATAGTGGAAACCTTAACGCCCTGACTTTCAAGCCCAGTTGACAATACTACCTCGTTAACAAATGCACTATGAGCATGAACTTGCCTACCACCCACATCTAGTCTCTTAAAAACAACTCCATGGTCAGACTCAGCAGGAATCAATGTCATATTCACGAGCTTACCACTGTGGATACCAACGCCACGAGCTTTTACAGTTTTCTTAATTGTTCTTTGCTTTACCATAAATTAGAAGTTCCCTGTTATTGCCTCTTTTATTTTCTCTATAACGCCATTCCTTCCTCTTGACATCATTAAATCCACTTGTGGTAGATCTTTCTGATATAACAAAAGTCCAATCGAACCCGTATATCGATAATCCATTAGGATCACTTCTAGACCTGAAATCCGATCACGTTGAACGACCCCTATTTTAACTCGTCGGGTGAAAAATTCTCTCACCAGTTCTTCACATCCCAAAGCCTGCGCACCGCCACCACACAAAACAAAACCCGACTTGACGTTTGCCTCTAAATTGTCTGGATGCCTTAGTTCATTTTTCAATGTCGATAATATATCAATATAAGCTTCTTCAATGACTTCTGATAATTGAAGACTTGACAGATAATGAGAATCCTTATTGGCTGCCTGCTCAAATTCAATAAACTGTTCATCCCTGATGGCCGATGATTTAGCACAGCCATAATCCTCTTTCAGTCTTTTCGCCTCCTCTAAAGAAGTGTCAAAAGCAAACGCGATCTCCTGGGTAATATCATCTCCGCCCTTTGAAATGACACCACTACGAACAATACCCTCCTCCTGAAAAACAGAGTAGCTAGTAACGCCAGCCCCAAAATCAATCAAGCAAACACCACCATCTTTCTCTTCTTGAGTTAGTATCGCTTCAGAATTTGCAATCGGGTCAAGAACAATGTCATCTACCATTAAGTCACACTTCTTTAAACAGTTTTCAATGTTTCTCATACTCACACTTGAAACAGTCACAATGTGCACTTTGGATTCAAGAACTTCAGCCTCCATACCCTCAGGGTTGTCAACAATATGATCTTCATCGATGATAAATTTCTTCTTAATAGTATGTAGTTTTTCCTTATTCGTAGGAGTGGGTATTGCACTTGCAGTCTCAAGAACTTTATCGATATCATCCGAAGTAACAACCTCACGAATTGGAACTTTTCCATACCCATCAATACAGGTAAGGTGTGTGTCTGAGAGATTGACACGAACCAATGCTATATCTAAATCAAAACTTTTTTGAGTTTGATCTACTATCTTTGAAATTGCATGAGAAAGAGGGTCGATTGCAGAAATTGAGCCTTTTCTGACTCCATCAGAAGGAAAAATATTGTTTCCAATAATGTGCAACTTTTCCCCTTCTTTTTCAGCAACTAAAACAGCAATCTTGTCTGTCCCGATATCAATACTCGCTATGTAATCGTTTCTGCCAGCCATAATTAGTTAATAAAAGATAAATATTTGTAACGGAATTTTACCAAACTATTAAGACCATCCAAACACTGTTCATCTATTTTTTTATAAATTCCAACCACTCATCCAGGTGACCTAATTCGACCGTCTTTCCACTCAACAAACGACGAAAAAAATTTGCATTATTTTGACCATGATATAGGCCCAATATATGGCGAGTCATTGCTCTGATTGGTACACCCTCTTTGAGTTGCTGTTTAATATAACTCATATAATCGATGAGAACTTGATCTCGAGTTCTAGAAATGCCTTTTTTGCCAAAAACTCTACTGTCAATATCTGCCAACAGATATGGTTGATGATAAATTGCCCTTCCCAGCATCACACCATCAACATGACCGAGATGTTCAACAACTTCATTACATTCAGTAATGCCTCCATTCAAGGTTATCTTGAGTTGAGGAAAGTCCTTCTTGAGTTGATATACCCAGGGATAGTTTAAAGGCGGTATGGTGCGGTTTTCTTTAGGACTTAAACCCTGAAGCCAAGCCTTACGAGCATGTATGATGAAGTGTTGACAACCCTTTTCATGAATACGGGATACAAAGTCACTGAGCTGATCATAAGTCTCCATATCGTCGATTCCAATTCTACTTTTAACACTAACCGGTATGTCACTGGCATCTATCATACTTTCAACACAAGATGCCACCAAGTCGGGCTCTTTCATTAGACAAGCACCAAAGCTACCTGAAAGCACTCGGTCAGATGGACAACCGACGTTTATGTTAACCTCATCATAACCCCACTGTTTTGCGATCTGAGAACACTGGGCCATTTCTTTTTGATCAGACCCTCCCAACTGAAGAATCAATGGGTGTTCCATAGAGTTATAGTCTAGTAATCGATTCTTGTCGCCTCTCAAGATAGCCTTTGAGGTAATCATCTCGGTATAGAGTTGCGTACAGGTGCTAAGCAAGCGAAAAAAATAACGGCAATGCTTGTCAGTCCAATCCATCATTGGTGCAACTGAGACTGTATAAGGGTCCATCAAAACCTAAAAGAGAGTTGCTTCAAAGCATACGAAACGCTCTGAGAAACAATGCTTGCTCTATCGCCAGAAAATAGTTGTGTACTTGTACTCGTTTTATCGTCATAGGAAAAGCCAAAACATACCATACCCACAGGTTTTTCAGGTGTCCCACCAGTTGGTCCTGCGACTCCAGTAATTGATATTGCAACATCGCTATGAGATTTTGTGGTCACACCAATAACCATTTCGAGAACAACCTCTTCACTGACAGCGCCATAAGTTTTAATTGTTTGAATATCGACGCCAAGCATCTCAGTCTTTGATTTATTGCTATAAGTTATATAGCCGCAATCAAAATAAGAGGAGGCGCCAGGTATGCTAGTAAGGGCTCTAGAGAGAGAACCACCAGTACAAGACTCAGCCACAGATATAGTCAAGTCATTTGATATTAATAGTTTTGATAATACTTGTGCTTCATTTAACAACATCAAGTCTTACCTTCTAGTGCAATGTGAACAATTTCATAGACATCATTTGACAGGTTATCGACTTCGCTGATGGTTTTAAGTTCAATCTCTTGTAGTTTAGAGTAGTGAGGCGTAAATCGCCTCCAGTGATTAAAGACACTTGCAAATCTTGCTGCAATTTGTGGATTCAATGCATCCAATTTGATAATCACTTCAGTCATCAACTGATAACCTTCTTGGCAATGGAACTGGATGTGATTTTGGGTAAATGCACCGAACACTGAGCGTATCCTGTTTGGATTTTTCATTGTGAATAGTTTATGACTCATGAGCTCTCTAATTCCTGCTACAGAAATGCTAGGTGATATGCTCTGCACACTAAACCATCTGTCCATCACTTGGACGTCATCACGATGAAGTTGATAAAAACGCTCTATCACTTCCTTCTGGTAAGGATTATGATTTTCCACAAGCATCTGAAAAGATGACAATTGATCGCTCATACATTTGGCATGATTGAACTGTTTATAAGCCAATTCATATTCACCGCTTTTCACCAAATAAGACAAACATCTATTTTTTAAAGCGCGCTCACCGATTGATTGGGTAGACAAATCAAAAGCCTTATTGTTATTCAATTTTTTGTATTTGCTAAGTAAAAACTCTTCTAAATACCTAATAACGCAGAAGTTAGCATTCTCACGTTTCTGATTGACCTCGGCTACATTAATTTTTCCAACCCTTTGGTGAATGATGCGTTCTGAAGGCAATGTCATCATCTCGGAAAGTAAGGCCAAATCAGAATCCTTTTGGAGGAGTTTTTTTAGCATTTCAAAGAGGTCTTTTTGATCAATCTTTTCTGGCGTCAAAATATAATCCAACCATAGTTCTTGAACATTGTCCCAACGATTATAAGGGTCAGTATCATTAGCACATAAATAAAGTTTATCGCTAACTGAAAGATTAGAATTAAACTTGATGGGAGCAGAGAAACCTCTAAACCAAGAAGGTGTTGGCTTGCTCTTTATGTCACTAAATTCAATAGTCTTTTCCAACTCATCAATAAGAACCATGCCTGATGCAACTTCGTTCCCGTTATCATCTAATAAGCCAAAAGCATTAGGCATAACGAAAGGGTCTTGTTGATTTTTTTGGGTAAAGGTAGCTCGATAAATTTTCGAGTCTGAATCATACTCATCAACAACTTCAACTTCAGGTGTTCCTGATTTACTATACCAAGACATGAATGGGTCAAAATTGAAGTCATTCGCGTCCGCCATGCTCGCCACAAAGTCATCGATGGTGACTGCATCACCGTCGTGGCGCTGAAAATATAGCTGCATCCCTTTTTGGAATCCCTCTTCTCCAAGGATGGTGTGGATCATACGGATCACCTCAGCACCCTTTTCGTAAACGGTCGCAGTATAAAAGTTATCCATTGAAATATAGGATTCTGGCCTTACAGGATGAGCCATGGGACCCGAATCCTCCGCAAACTGGCGTGTTTTTAATGCAACCACATCTGTGATTCGTTGTATGGCTCGTGAACGAAGATCAGCAGAAAACTCTTGGTCTCTGAACACTGTCAAGCCCTCCTTTAAGCTTAACTGAAACCAGTCACGGCAAGTGACACGGTTACCTGTCCAGTTATGAAAATACTCGTGACCAATAATTGACTCAATTCTAATAAAACCTTCATCTACAGTTGTCTCTTGGTTGGCTAAAACGCAATCAGAATTAAAGATATTTAGCCCCTTATTTTCCATAGCGCCCATATTAAAATCATCCACTGCAACGATCATGTAAATATCTAAATCATAGCTAAGGTTAAATCTCTCCTCTTCCCAGGCAAAGGCTTTTTTAAGTGACGCCATCGCAAAATCAGTTTTGTGCATGTTGTGGGGTTCGACATAGAGCCTCAGGTCAACCTCCCTGCCTGTTGCTGTTGTGTATTTGTCCTGCAGGCAATCTAATTTGCCGGCAACCAAAGCGAACAGGTAGCAAGGCTTTGGTGCTGGGTCATGCCAGATAGCATGAGAACTAGAATCATCAATCAGATTTCCGTTACTGAGTAGTACCGGGTAATGATCCCTGTTTGCTTTGATTTTAGTAGTAAAAACACTTAGAATATCTGGCCTATCGAGATAGTAAGTTATTTGTCTAAAACCAGTCGCTTCGCACTGAGTGCAGAAATTACCACTCGACTGGTAAAGACCATTTAAATTAGTTTTGCTTTCTGGATGAATACGAACTACTGTTTCTAAAATGAAACTTTCAGGTGGACTAATAAGCAACAAACCATCATCTTTCAATTCATAATTCCCTTCTTTTTCGTCAATCTTTATCGATAGCAATTCTAGAGAGTCGCCGTTTAGAAAAAGTTCTTTTGGTGACTTACTAACCTTAGGATTTTTATAAAAAGAAATTCGAGAAGAGACAATTGTTTCATCGTCTTTCAGTTCAAATTCAAGCTCAGTTGTTTTTATCAGGTGAGAACTTGGTTTATAATCTTTTCGATAAATTGTTGGTGGCTTCAAATTGTTAATAATAGTACTCCTAATAGAAGCCGGTAAATGACGAATGGCAGCAGTCCAATTCTTTCGACTAATCGGATGAAGAAAATAATCGTTGCATAGGCAGTGATTGCCGAGATAATGAATCCTAATAACAGCAACGACCAATCAACACTGTCCACTTTATTAACTAAATCAAATGTCTTTACAACCATTGCGATTGCAATTACAGGTATTGACAATAAAAAGGAAAACTTGATTGATAAAGACCTGGATAATCCAATTAACAGTGCAGCAGTGATGGTAATACCAGAGCGAGATGTACCAGGTATTAAAGCCAAGGCCTGAAAACATCCGATAATTAAAATATCAGAGCTTCGAATTATCTCACGACTGCGATCAAGAAAACGATTTAGCCAGTCAGAAAAACCCAATAAGACGCCAAAAAAAAGTGTCGCAAATGCTATTACTTCGAGTGTTCTTAAGTTAGGTTCAATACTGTCTTTAAAGAGAAGTCCGGCTAATCCTACCGGAATTGTTCCCAACAAAACACCCCAAGCAAGCAACGCCTCTCCTTCCATTCGTCTTGTTTGAATTGAACTGATGAAGTCCTGAGACATAACCAGCAAAATATTGCGATAGTAAAAAATAATTGCGCACAACGTTCCAAAATGGAGAACAACATCAAAAGCCAATCCCTGGTCCGGCCAATTCAATAATTTTGGTAACAGTACTAGATGCGCAGAAGATGATATTGGCAAAAACTCAGTCAAACCTTGGATTAGTGATAGAGTGATTGTTTGAAAAATATCCATAATTTTTAAAGCTTGTTTAAAAGATTTTGTTCTCTAAAACCATCTAATTTTACTGTTTGTTTTTTTGACAATGCCAACACTTTGAAAGTTTCACCCATCGCACCTGGCAAGATTAATTGTTTGATTTGTTGAGCTAGTGTATTACGTTTTGCATCATCTTCCTCTTCAGACAGGAAATTCTCAATACCCAGAGATATCAAAAACATTGCTTGAGTGCAATAGCCTGAAAGCTCAAAACCAACCTCCACAGCATGCTCAGCCACATCTGAGAAATTAACCGAGGTCGTAATATCTTGTTTACCAATGTTGTCAAAGGGATTGTCACTGGCTTTGTGTTTATAATAACAACGCAAAGTCCCATCTTTACGCTGAGGGTGGTGATATTCATTTCGATCCATGCCATAATCAATCAACAGCACAATTCCTTTACTCATAATACTGTATAAAGAGTCAATCCATGCTAGAGCCTGTAAGTTGACCTCAGTGGTGTATCCTTCATCACAAATGGCAGGCAATGAAGTCAATGAATTTAAATAAGGCTCATCGAGTGGTTTCCATTGAAAATTTCCATCAATAAAGTCAACACCTAACTCCACAAAACGACCGCCAGATAAGATCAATCTTTTTGCAGGTATAGCATCAAGCACCTCATTCGCAATCACCACACCAGAGAAGTCTGTAGGCAATTCTGTTAACCATTCGACACGATCAATAAGCTCAGGTAAAGTACTCGCGATAGTTTGCTTCTGTTGTTGCCTTAATTGTCCACTCAATTCCAAAATATAGTACTTTTTTGGTAGAGATTTTAGTCGACCCAATTCAAACAAAACCTGTACTGCTAAGACACCACTACCAGCTCCAAATTCTAATACATCGCCACCACTAATGATTTGGGCACACTGCTTGGCAACCGAATATCCAAATAAATCAGATGTCTCTGGAGCTGTGATAAAGTCGCCTTGATGACCAAATACATTTGCACTGGAACGATAATAGCCAAGCCCAGGACTATATAGAGCAAAATTCATGAATACATCAAAACCTATGGGCTTACCATTTTCATAAATTGATTGGGATATAATGTCTTCGAGTTTCATATGCAAAATTATTTTATACTCTGATTGCATCTGTTTCGCTACAATAGATCAAATTGACTTACCAGATTATCTTTTATTTATTGATATATTTATGAAGACTGCTTTAATTACAGGTGGAGCAGCGCGAATTGGCGCTCAAATAGTCAGCACACTTCACGAGAATGGCTATAAAGTCATTATCCATTGCCACCAATCAGAAGAGATCGCCCAAGCATTTTGCCGTGAACTTAATTCTAAGCGGAATAGTTCTGCTCAAGTAGTAGTTGCTGATCTTGGAGACAATGAAGCCATTAAAAAGTTAACTCAAACAATAAAATCATTAGATTTACTGGTCAACAATGCCTCTGTTTTCTACCCAACTTCAACAGAAAATAGCACTATTGAGGATTGGGATAAAATAATTAATATTAACCTTAGAGCTCCTTTTTTCATTACTACGGAACTAAGTAAAGCTCTAGCAGTCAGTGAAGGAAGTATCGTCAACATTATTGATATTCACTCCGACCGACCATTGAAAAATCATTCCATTTATAACATTTCAAAAGCTGGCCTAAAAATGCTTACAAAAACACTTGCCAAGGAATTAGCACCAAATATTCGAGTAAACGGTGTATCTCCTGGCTCCATTCTGTGGCCTCAAGGACTTGCAGAGTTATCTCAAGAGGAAAAATTTAATATGCTTGATAGAATAGCTCTCAACAAGCATGGTTCAACAGAAGACATTGCAGAAGCGGTGTTATTTTTAGCAGATGCCAAATATATTACTGGTGAAGTTATCAACATTGACGGGGGTAGGAGTCTTAATCAGTAAAAAGGTTAAATTAAACCATATTATGGTATAATTTTACTGTCGAACATTTTTTTCGACTAACAAGAATTTTTTTTACATATACCTTAATACTAAATACAATAAAATTAAGGTATTTTATTGGGCTAATTGACGCCACATACAGGACCCTATTTAGTAATTGATGAATCACTTTAATCAACCCTTTATTCCAATTCAATACACAAGTATTGAGGCTTTGTACGTACTCAATAGTCCAGATATTATAGGACTTAATCATGAATCACATTCTCATCAACGCCACCCACAAAGAAGAAATTCGAGTGGCTATAGTAAGGAGTCAGAAGCTAACTGATTTAAATATTGAAACCAGCCTAAATCGAAAAACTAAAGGCAATATATACAAAGCAAGAATCTCTCGGGTAGAGCAGTCTCTTGAGGCTGCGTTTGTAGATTATGGAAAAGAAAAACACGGCTTTCTTCCGTTCAAAGAGGTTTCAGGGTTCTTTGCCGACGGCATCAAACCTAAAGGCGAAAAACTAACAATCAGTGATGTTCTCAAGGAAGGTCAAGAAATCATCGTTCAAGTTGAAAAGGAAGAGCGAGGCAACAAGGGCGCCGCTCTTAGCACTTACATCAACTTGGCTGGTGCCTACATGATTCTTACCCCAAATAATCCAAAAAGTGCTGGAATCTCTAGACAGATTAATGCAACAGACCGACAAGATTTAAAAAACCTTTTACCAAAGTTGCAAATCCCAAAACATTCAGGACTAATAATTCGTACAGAAGGTGCAGGAAAAGGCATTGAAGAATTACAATGGGAAATAGACCATTTGACGCAACTTTGGAAGTCTATTAAAACGGCAACGAAAAATCAAGACGAACTTTTTTTAATTTATCAAGAAAGTGACATAACTGTAAGGGCTCTACGTGACTATCTTAGAGAAGATACTGATAGTGTCATAATTGACGACCTAGAAACCTACCAAAAGGCTAGAGACTTTGTTAGCTTTGTAATGCCACACTATCTTGATCGAATTAAGTTTTTCGATATTACAGAACATTCTTTGTTTTCTCACATGAGTGTCGAATCACAGGTCAAAAGTGTCTTTAACAGAGAAGTGACACTTAAATCTGGAGCGACAATTGTTTTTGATTCAACAGAGGCATTAACAGCCATCGATATTAACTCTGCTCGAGCAACGAGAGGCACTAGTATTGAAGACACAGCCTATAAAGCAAACCTAGATTCCGCTGCAGAAATTGCTATTCAATTACAGCTAAGAGATATTGGAGGTTTGATCGTTATTGACTTCATCGATATGGCCTCAGAAGAAAATAGAGTGGCTATCGAAAAAGCCATGGAAAAAGCAACAGCTAATGATCGTGCACGCGTTCAAATTGGAACAATATCAAGATTTGGTCTACTAGAGTTGTCACGCCAACGTTTAATGAACTCGATAGCAGAGTCAACAGGTAAAACCTGTTCGCAATGTAATGGAAGTGGAGCAACACCAACAATACCTACGCTATCGCTTAAAATTATTCGTCAACTTGAGGATTCACTAAACTCCAGCAAAATTAATGGTGATATTGCAATTCAGTCAAGTGTTGAAGTGGTCACCTATCTGCTTAATGAAAAAAGACAAAATATAATCGAAATGGAGGTCAAGCATGGTATTAATATAACCCTGGTACCTAACCAATATATGCATTTTCCAAACTTCAGCATAAATAAGCAAAAGGGTGACAAAAAATCACAACACAAAAGCTTTCAAGGTATATCGAAGCCTCAAATCAATCCCTACGAAATAAACTACCTTGAAAATCCAGAAATACCAGTTATTGCAGCCAACCACCCTTCTACTAAAATGCCTGAAAGGAAGGTCTCATTCATGAGCAAGCTGTCTGATATGTTTTCTATAGAAAAATCAGAAACACCCCAACAAAAATCTACCAGATCTCAAAATAGGAATCAGAATCGGAATAGGAATCAGAATCGGAATAGGAATCAGAATCGGAATAGGAGTCAGAATACGAGTGAAAATCAGAAGAGTTCTGGAAATCAGAAGAGTTCTGGAAATCAGAAGAGTTCTGGAAATCAGAAGAGTTCTGGAAATCAGAAGAGTTCTGGAAATCAGAACAGAAATCGAAATCAGAACAGAAATCGAAATCAAAAGACTGTCTCAAACGATCAACAAAAATCGACTGAAAAATCGACTGAAAAGGTTACTTAATAGGTCGAAATATGAACAAATACGCTGTCATTGGCAATCCTATTCATCATAGCTTGTCACCGACTATCCATGCCCAATTTGCAAAACAGATTGGACTTTCAATAAGTTATGAAAAAATCCTAGCGCCACTAGACGGATTTACTGTTACTGTCAAAAACTTTGTTAGTGCTGGAGCCTTGGGATTCAACATCACCGTTCCATTTAAAGTTGAAGCATACGATCTTGTTGATGAGTGCACCTCCAATGCGAATATCGCAAGCTCTGTTAATACCATTAAAGTGGAAAATGGAGCTCTTTATGGAGAAAATACTGACGGAATAGGCCTTGTTAATGACCTCTGTAATAATTTACAACAATTAATCAAAGGCAAAGACATTTTAATACTAGGGGCTGGTGGTACGACTCAGGGCATCTTACTACCTTTGCTAGAGTGTCAACCAGAACGTATTTTGGTTGCAAACCGAACAAAAGTAAAATCCTTAAAATTGGCAAGTAAATATAGTAAATATGGTAAAGTTTGTGGCTTTGGTTTAAATCAAATAAAAGCCAAACCGGTGGATATTATCATTAACGCTACAAGCGCTTCATTAGATGGCAAAATGCCTGAAATTCCATCAGGTGTTGCTGCTGGTGCACTATGTTATGATCTAATGTATGGTAGACAAACACCATTCATGCAGTGGGCAAGAGCAAACTCTGCTTTAGAAGTGACTGATGGTCTAGGTATGTTAGTCGAACAAGCGGCAAGCGCTTTTGCCTTTTGGCATGGCATCACTCCAGAGACAAAACAAGTAATTAAATCCCTTAGGGAGACAATCGACTAATACTCCAACCAGTTCCTGAACGCTGATAAATAAAACGATCGTGCAGTCGACTTTCTCTACCTTGCCAAAACTCAATACTCTCAGGTATTACCCGATAACCTCCCCAAAAATCAGGCAAAGGCACCTCTCCTTTAGAAAATTTATTTTTCATTGACTCGAATTGACTGACTAATAAACTTCTTGAGGAGATTGTTGCAGATTGTTGTGAAGCCCAAGCGCCTAGTTGAGAATCCTTTGGCCTTGAAGCAAAATACTTAATTGATTCAAGCGTTGTTATCTTTTCTACACTACCAATAACTTTTACTTGCCTGTCTAAATCCAACCAAGGAAACAAAAGCGCAGCCTGAGGTTTTACTTCAATTTGTTGGGATTTTTTTGAACTATAGTTCGTAAAAAAACAAAACCTTTTTCATCGAAATGTTTTAGGAGCACTGTGCGAATACCAATCTCATTCTCATCAGCAGTTGCCAAACTCATAGCACTGGGTTCAACAATGTCCAACTTAATTACCTGAGAGAACCATAACGAAAACTGCTTAAATGGATCATCATCGAGTTCAGACCTGTTAAGTCCATTTTGTCGAGATTCCTTTCTGAGATTAGTCAAATCAACTGTCATAATATCTAAAATTAAAAAGGAATCAGGTTACTCTTTTTTGATTCTGTCAGGTGCTGGGTTATCAAAGCCTTGACTGGAGGGAAACGATTTGCAAACTTAAGCACCAATTTTCTAACTTGCTTAATTGCCGCATCATCATTAGTAAACAATGAAACAATTCCGTTGGTGCCAAAATACATCAACCTAGATAGGTTGATTTGTTTTCTTTCAAACTCTTTTAATACTACATCTGCGCCAATATCAAGACCGCTATTAAGCGCCCTACTAATAGACAACGATAGCAGATCTTGTCCTCTCAAACCTAAATTGAAACCATGCGCAGTTACCGGGTGCATACCCACAGCTGCATCACCAATTAGTGCAAATCTTGTTGCTCTAAATTTCTGAGCATAGACCCCAACTAGAGGATACGAGTGTCGATCGCCAATCTGTTTCATTTGGCCTAATTTTCCATCAAAACCATCGCTTGCCATCTCGTTAAAGCTTTCCTCATCAAGGCTTAAAATTTCATCTAACCTATCAGTTGGAACCGTAAGTACTATGGATGAAACGTTTCCATTAAGTGGCAAAAGTGCTAGCGTGTGGCCGTAATTAAAGTACTCTAAGGCGACATGATTGTGGGCTTTTTCGTGTGACATTCTTGTTGTTATCATCACCTTGGAGAAGTCTTTCATAATCGAAGGTATTCCCATCTTTCTCCTAATTTCAGAAAAACGACTATCTGCTGCAACAACCAGTTTAGATTTAATGGTTTTACCATTAGATAGTGAAACTTCTGCGCCCGTATTAGTAGTACTAACTCCATCTACCATAAGCTCATTTACAATGGTCACATTCTCTATTTGCAAGGCCCTTTCAAACAATGCCGCTCTAATCAAATGATTCGGCACTAAATAACCCAAAGCTTCAATTGCGGATTTTTTAGCGTCAAAGTTCAACAAAGAATCAGAGCCGCCGTCAAATACTTTTGCCTCTTTTAGTGGACTCACTTTGGCTTCGTCAATAAGTGCCCAGACGCCAAGCTTTATTAATATTTTACGGGAATGATGAGTTAGCGCTATTTCACGACCATCTGGCTTAGGTTTTGAAATCGATTTAAGTGATGACTTTTCAACAAGAAGAACATTCAAGTTCAAACCAGACATAGAGCAGGCAAAGCTTAGACCTGCGGGTCCTCCCCCTATAACAACGATATCGTAATCCATCTCACAGTTGCGTTAATTTGATGAGGATTCATTTTAGCACCCTTTAAAAAATATATATTGATCTAATAAAGAACAGTCTTACTGACTGATTACTTTCGATTCCTCGATTTGCTTTAACCAATACTCACTTTTTTCTATATTTTTTTCTGTACCGATGCCTTCTTTATACATTTCAGAAACCATTTTTTGAGAATCTAAATTACCCTTCCTTGCAGCTAAAAGATAATACTCATAAGCTTTCTCAAGATTCTTCTTTACACCCTTTCCATTCTCGTACATTTCGGCCAGATTGTGTTGCGCATCAAGATAGCCCTGATTCGCAGATAAACTAATCCAACTAAAAGCCTTTTCAAAGTCTAAAGTAACCCCAATACCTAGATAATACATGGCACCCAAAGTGTATTGCGCTTTGAGGTGTGATTGATTGGCAGCCTTGATTATATATTCAAGCCCTTTTTTATCATTTTGTTCTATGCCCCAACCGCCAATATACATAATTCCAACAGCATGCATTGCATCTAAATCACCAGTTTTAGCAGCAAGTTCAAAAGCCTTTAGTGCTTTTTCGTAGTCCTTTTCTTCAATTAAATCCTTTCCCCTTTCATAAAGACTAGTGTCAGCATTGACGGGCAATGAAGTAACAAATAAAAGACTTAATAATAAAAACAATTTCATAGAAAGAAATTGTATACGAAATACTTAGTAACTGTTCACTCTTAAATTGAACTTTTTAAAGTGCTACTAGGATTTTTTAAACAAAAAATAAGCCACTATTACGTTCAATGACTTGCACTGTATTTACACACTATTTCTGGGAATAAACTCTAGTACAGTTGCATTGATACAATACCTCGGCATGCCTTCAGGTCCATCATTAAAAACGTGACCTAAATGAATATCAGAACTAACAGACCTTATCTCGGTCCGAACCATACCAAAACTAAGGTCAAGCTTCTCATACACCTCATTATCCACAGGCTTAGTAAATGATAGCCAGCCTGATTTAGACTTAAATCGATCAGCAGTATCAAACAGTGGTCTTCCTGAAAGTTTGTCTACGAATATGCCTTCAGGAGTATCTTTAAATATCTCATATTGTTTACAAAAGCGTCTATCTGTTCCATCATTAAAGGCAACATTAAAAGCCTCGGAATCCTTACCCAACTTGAATTCTCCCAAAGCTTGGTAAAACTCCTCAGAAGACATAATCCCCTGGTGCGCCCAGACCTCTTTACCATCAACGATAAAAAATATAGTTGGGGTTGCCCAGATCTCTGTGTTCAATTCAAACCCCTTCAGGGCAGATGCAGGGGAAGACCTCAACGGAATAGTACCTTTATATTTTGAAGTAACTGTTTTTTCAAATTCTAAGCAAAAAAGACAGGTCCCTTCTATCTCAGGCCCAATCACAATTATCTCTTTACTTCCAAGGGGAACTATGTCATTTTTAGCAATTTTAGACGACGACTGGTTTAGAAAGCTCACACCTGTGGTGTGATCTGGACAGTAACCGTTTGGATTTTTCAGTAAATAGTTTTGATGATAGCCCTCTGCTGGCCAAAACTTTTCTAATGCAGCCATCTCGGTTACAATTTGCCCATAACCTTGAGCTGTCAAGAGTGTTTGAAATTCTTGTTTGGTTCTATAAGCTATCTCTTTTTGTTCTGGGGTTGTCCAATAGATTGCAGAGCGATAATTATTGCCTACATCATTTCCTTGTCTGTTGAACTGAGTAGGATCATGAATCTCCCAAAAGTTTTTGATTAAAGACTCAGTTGAAAGTTGACTTGAGTCATAAACAACCTTGACTGTCTCAGTATGATTGACCAAATTACTGTCATTTCTTGCTTTCTCTTCAGCTGAAAGACCAATATTTTTTAAAATATCTAAAAAGGTCCCGTTTTGTGGAATACGATTTTTGAGAACGTCCTCATAGCTAGGGTTTTCATAGTTACCTCCCGAGTATCCAGAAACAACATCTATGACACCTTCAATGTTTTCAAAGTTCTTTTCAACACCCCAAAAACAACCTGCCGCAAAAAAAATTTCTAATACCATTGTCTTTAACTAACAATTAAAAAAAATATTATTGCAAGTCTACTCTCTAAATGCAAGTGTTAAATGTTTTATTAGTGAATGGAAAATGAAGATTATAGAGTGGTAGTCGCGGACAGTTTTGAACTGACGACTTCCACCTTGTCGAGGTGATGAAGTAGTTATATCTAAATGTCTTAAAAGAAACTCTACCGTTTTAATACTTATAGACGAACAAAAGAAGGGCTTAGCTTATACTGAAACTACTTAACAACCTTGAGGTAGCCTTTAATATAAACAGAAGAAATAGTGATTTTATTGGTTTCTTTTTTTGAATTGAAGCGCATAGAAAATCCCGTATTCATATTACTTCTCAAGAATTCATCGCTTAACTTTAATTCCATTGTTTCCGTATAGCTACAAAAAGAACCACTACAACCAGAAGCATTTAATGAAATTAAGGTAATATCCATTTCAATACCATCATCGGTACAACCTCGCCATCTATCACACTGACTAGCAGAGTAGTAATTTCTTCTGTCTTCTGAATCGTATTTAATCGAAAAATGAAGTTGATGTTGAATTAAGCCATCATTTCCTCTAATACCACGTAAAAAATAATTGAGATAGTCGGTATTAAGAAGAAGCCCTCTCTTTTTAGTTTCTGATATTTCAGGGCCCGTAAACTTAGAATTACTGTCTGAAATTTTGATTTTTTCAGCAAACTTGGCTACATTCTCTGCTTCGATAATAGCATTTTCAGCTTGTAATTTTCTAGCCTCTAGTTCATTAACTACAGCAGCTGCCATATCTGGATCCGTTAATTTGTTGGCCTCTTTTAGACTCTCTGCATGAGATAGATCTAAAGCAAGAATCCTATTTAGTTGAGTATCAAAAGGACTCGTGAGTGAAGTAAGATCAGCATTATCTATTAAAGAACAACCAATTAAGCCAAGAGATAGTAATAAGATTTGGAATAGTTTTTTCATATTTGCATTATATTTTAATTCGAACTTAGTATAAATTAAAATTAAAATTTCGTCTGGGTTTATACTAGGTTCAAAATGATAAATTTAGCTAGCCAAGAAAAACTGATTAAACCCTACTTCACACATCATGCACCAACGTTGGAAAGATAGGAAAGTGAAAATTCACCTTCCAATATTTCTCCCATAAAGTCGCCAAATCCAGTCTCCATTCGCCAATTCAGATATGCTTGATGCTCCTCTTTTGAATCCCACTGTTCGTATAAATATATTGTCTTGTTATCTTCTTCAACCAAAAGTTCGATATGCTTAAATCCCTTGTACGCTCTTGTCACTGAAAATCCATCGTCACTTTTTGCAAAATCAATAAACTTCGACGCTCCTTCTTCATGACATGGTAACTTAGCAATTACATAAATCATTTTTCACTCCTAGAAATATTATTAAAGAAATTTAATTATAGATCAAAAAAAACTCTACCCCTCACACATCAAACGAAATTTGGACTTTAACTCTAGTTGATTTATAATCCTAGTATGAAAAAACTACTACCCATACTAATAATTTTCCTTACATCACTTTTGATGATGAAAGAAGTGTGGAGTTTGCCCAATTGTCCCAGTGATTTAAATGCAATTTGGAATAATTGTTTTGGCACTTTTACCTTAAATAGTGGTGAATACAGGGGTGATAAATACGTTGGTGAATTTAGGGATGATGAATTTCACGGACAAGGAACATATACCTATGCTGATGGAGAAAAGTATATCGGTGAATGGAAGTATGGCGAAAGGCAAGGACAAGGTACTTATATATGGACTAATGGATCTAAATACATCGGTGAATTTAAGGATGGTATATCAAACGGACAAGGTAGTTATTACTATGGCGAAAAAACTGAATGGGCAGGTGATAAATACGTTGGTGAATTTAGGGATGAATTATTTTACGGACAAGGCATATATACCTTTGCATCTGGAGATAGATATGTTGGTGAATTTAGGGATGATGAATTTCACGGACAAGGCATGTATACCTTTGTAAATGGAGAAATATATATTGGTGAATTTCAGAATAACATATATAACGGACAAGGGACTTTAAATTTTGAAAATGGTCATAGTTATGTTGGTGAATTTAAGAATGGCAAATATAACGGACAAGGAACTTTAACCTATGCAGATGGAACTATAAAAGAAGGTGTTTGGAAAAACAATGAATACTTGTATTCAAACAAAGAAGAAACATTACCCAATTGTCCCAGTGATTTAAATGCAATTTGGCATAATTGTTTTGGCACTTTTACCTTCACTTATGACGAGTACAAGGGAGATAAATACGTCGGTGAATGGAAGGATAACGAATTTAATGGACAAGGAACATATACTTCTGCTGATGGAAGTAAATACATCGGTGAATGGAAGGATAATGAAGCAAACGGATATGGTGTTGAGACTTGGGGTGACAGAACTGAATTTGCAGGTGATAAATACGTAGGTCAATATAAGGATGATGAATTTCATGGACAAGGTACATATGCTTTTTCAGATGGAGAAAGTTATTCTGGTGAATTTAAAGATAGCAATATGCACGGACAAGGTACATATACCTACGCCGACGGAAATATATTAGAAGGTATTTTTGAAAATGGTGAGTTCTTGTATGCTACAAATGATTCAACAGATAATAATAATAATAATTTTTCAAATGATGACGAGATATTACCTGCTTCATCAGGTAGCGGTTTTGCTGTGACTTCTGATGGTCATATCGTAACTAATTATCACGTTATCGAAGGCTGCCAGAATGTTGAAATTACCTATAAAGGTCAAACAATTCCAGCAACTGTAATCAGTTTTGACTTAAATAATGACCTTGCATTGTTAAAGAGTGACTTTAAACCTTTATACACCTTTCCTTTAAGCAGAAAAAATCCCTATGCACTTATGGATATTTATGTTGCAGGTTACCCTTTTGGTTATGATATTAGTACCCCAGTCAAAATAACAAGAGGAATCGTTAGCTCCCTTGCTGGTATCGGCAATAATTTTTCTCAAGTGCAGATTGATGCTGCAATTCAACCTGGCAATAGTGGTGGTCCAATATTCGATAACAAAGGTAATGCTGTAGGTGTAGCAGTTTCAAAACTAGACCTTGAGGTAATGATGGATAGTTATGGTGTAGTTCCAGAAGGAACTAACTTTGGTATTAAATCTAATGTAGTTATTAACTTCTTAGAAAGTAATAATATCAGTCTTGTAAATACCAATACCAAAGCACTCTCTACAGAGGCGTTAGGAAGAATGATTCCAGATGGAACTTATTATATTTCTTGTTGGATGACTCTAGCACAGATTGAGAAAATGAGAGAAAGAAAAGTTTTGTTTGATAATTTGAAATGACAATTGACTGAAAAGCCTAGCATCAATGGGTTTTAGAGTGGTAGTCGCGGTCAGATTTGAACTGACGACTTCCACCTTGTCGAGGTGGACTAAGGCCTTCTACGTAAGGATTTGCGGCTGCGTGTGCCTCATTTGTGCCTCATTTGTAACATTTTTTCAAAAATATCCCACCCTCCCTCACAAATCAAACGGAATTTGGACTTAAGTATCCTTATTCTCCAAGTCTAAAGGGAGGGTATTCATCTGTTGTTAATAATATAGCATAAGCATTAACCCTTAATGACCAACGCAAGAAACCTTCTACAAAATCAAATATCACTTTTGGGTATCGTCCTGTGAATAGAATAGCAAACCAAGCAAAAACAGTACAAAAAACAACAGCAATAAACATGAATACTAAAACGATGAAGTGTGGAATAACTAGAATCCATTTGACAAGTGGCTTCCATCTATTTAGGTCTTTCTTAACGTCTGGATAAGGTAAATCAACTTGTATTGCCTGTTCATCGTCTGTTGAAGGGTATTCATCTCTCAGTAGTAGGCCGTAGGCAGCAATTCTATAGATAAATTTAGTAATACCGACATTCCAGTCAAACCACCATTTTGGGTATTTTTCTTTAAATATAATCATCAAAGCTACTGCAATGGATAACGCTTCAGCATAGGAACAAATAAGAGCAAGAATAAGAATAATTGGTATGATTAATACTAATCTAAAAAGAGCCGTTGATTTATTAGATTTTTCTGGGTATTCAATTTTCAGGTTAACGGGATATTCCAAATTACACCTCTTAAAATAAAACTTATTAATTAATATAAAAAACTTCTTGTATCTCTTTATTGAATGCCAATGCAATTTTGTAGGCTAGCTCAAGAGATGGTGTGTACTTATACTTTTCAATAGCAACTACCGTTTGCCTAGAAATACCAACTAAATCAGCAAGCTCTTGTTGTGTCATCTCATTATTATTAAACCTGAGCTTTCTGACAGAATTTTCTATATTGATTTTTTTCTTAGCCATTTATATATTATTGCTATTTGTAAAGATACATCTTTAAAAAAAGACTAGCAATGCTTGCTATAAATCCTGAAAAGGTAATAGCGATAAGACCTGTATTGATAGTAAGATTAAACCAGCCTAATAAGACAAGAATTATTACAATAGAGATGCCAAATATAGCGCTACTAAGTTGTAAGGCATAGAGTTCATAAAGTTTATCCCTTTCGTCTTCAATATTTTTCTCGTAGTTTCCAGTGACAATTGATGAGAATATATTGATAACTATGGTTAGGGCAATAATTACAATGATACTGATTCCAATTCCTTGAGCAAGAACTTTAGAAACTGACTCTATAGTCATTATTGAAGCTTCAGTTAAGTTATACCACATCCAAATCATCGCAACTGATGCTCCGGTTATCTCTGCTAAAGTATTTCTTATTTTTATGTTCATATCTATATTTATAAGTTATTTAATATGTAAAGTATAACATACATTATGTATTATATATCATACTTTATGTAAATAATATATTACATAATTCTATACTTCACCTAATCCACACCTCTCCCTCACACATCAAACGAAATTTGGACTTTAGTTCAGGTTGACTTATTAATCATAGTGTGAAAAAACTACTCCTAACCCGCAGTTAGAATTGACCTAAAAATAGCAGCATAAAACTGTCACGTTTTTTTCACGTCTTGTGCCTCATTTGTGCCTTTTTCATACACAAATATATATAAATATACGTATTTTAGGTACTTTTTGCAAAAAAAATTTGCACTTGTATTTATAAAGTAAATTGGCTGAAAAGCCTAGTATTAATGGGTTTTAGAGTGGTAGTCGCGGTCAGATTTGAACTGACGACTTCCACCTTGTCGAGGTGACACTCTAACCAGCTGAGTTACGCGACTACGAAGGGGATTATTATACTGTTTCGAAAACCGAACGGATAATTTTTTGTATGTCACTTGCGGCTTGATAACGATTTTCAGCATTTTTGATTGGTCGTCCAACAACAATATAGTCAGAACCGCTCTTAAATGCTGTAGCGACATCAACCACACGCTTTTGGTCGTCATCGTTTGCGACCGGACGAATACCAGGAGTCACCGCAATTAACTTGTTGTCTACATATTTGCGAATGTAGGGCACTTCTAGACCTGATGAAACAATACCATCACAGCCAGCCTCAAAAGCACGTTTTGCACGTGAAATCACTAATTCCTGGACATCACAATCAAATCCCAGGTCATCTAGATCGCCTCGGTCCAGGCTTGTAAGAGCAGTTACTGCTAATATTTTTAAATCATTTTTATTTTCAGCAGCCTTTTCCATTAATGCCTGGTTGCCATGAACAGTTGCAAATGTAGCACCATAGCCACTCAGTCTTGCTATCGCTCGACCGACTGTTTCAGGAACATCAAAAAACTTTAAGTCAACAAAAACTTTTTTGTCTCTTTCTATCAGCCAATTTAATAGTTCGAAGTAGCTACCTGTCATCAACATTTCCATGCCGATTTTATAAAAATTTACACTGTCATCGAGTTCAGTGACGATGTCTTTAGCTTGATTAATCTCTGGTACATCTAGTGCAAAAATTAACCTGTCTTCTACATTAATATCTTTCATAAAAGTCTCATTAATACTCTATAACTCACAAAATCAATCAGCCAAGTAAATCTACTTTAAAAAATTATACTTAGATTTGATAGACGTTAACAGTCAACAACGTAACAAGTTGCCTAAAGCTTTACTCATGAAATAAACCTTAAAGGCTTACGATTTATCTAGAAATTCAGTTATTAGTCAAGAGAGTCAACAGTCACTTTAACTTTAATGACATCGTCATAAGGTCTTTTTTTACTAGTAAAAGCTAAATCATGACCTTCATAATCGATATGAACTAAATAATGGCTCAGCCTCTTTTGGAAGCTCGTTTTAACCTTTGTTTCACAGACCTCCTGGCTGACTACAACTTGACCAGTTGAGTTTGCTTTCTCTGCATCATTTTCCATGGAAGCACCTAAAATAATACCGGCAAGAGTCATGACATCTTTGCCAGTATCACTACTATCCTCAGCAATTTTATTACCAATCGCGCCACCGAGTATCGCTCCCAGTATCTCGTTGGTAGCACTACCGTCACCTTGATTCTGCAAGGTCTCTTTTATGTAACATTCCTGATAAGGCTCTTCAATCCTGTATTGTTTGTAAACTTTCTCAACAGAGGTCACAGTTGCGTAGTCTGTAAAACTAGCAGCAACTGCAATTTGAGTCGCAAAAATTGATGATATCAGTAATAAACTTTTTATAATTATTTTCATACTCATACTCCACTATTTTTTAGCCCCTATAATGTAAATTATATACCTTTATTTATTTTTTTCATTGAATTTAGCTAACAATACTCTTTACTATATCCATGACCCGATGTGTTCCTGGTGTTGGGCATTTAAACCAATCTGGGATAGGGTTAAAGATGCACTATTAGGAAAGGTAGAGGTGGGCTATCTAATCGGTGGATTAGCGCCGGACAATAACCAACCGATGTCCATTGAAACTCGTGAATACGTCAAGGGAAACTGGAATAGAATTCAGGAGATGATTCCAGACACAAGATTTAATTATGATTTTTGGACATCCTGTGAACCAAAACGCTCAACATACCCTGCCTGTAGGGCTGTGATTTCTGCAAAACAGCAGCATCCTGATTTTGAAAAGTTGATGATCTATGGTATTCAAAAGTCTTATTATCTAGAGGCTCAAAATCCTTCAAACGACGATGTATTGATTAACATTGCTGAGAGCCTAGGACTTGACATTGAAAAATTTAAAATGGATTTGAAATCATCACAGATTAATGAAATTCTGCTCGATGAAATTAAGCTTACCAGATCAATGGATATCAATTCAATGCCCTCTTTAGTTTTACAAATTAATGACACTCTAAAAGGAATTGATATTGACTACCTAGATGCTAATTACATTGTTAAGCAAATAATTCCTTGAATAAATAGCCATAACTGGCAATAATAGTAAACCTGCCTTGGTAGCTCAGCTGGATAGAGCACTCGCCTCCTAAGCGAGGGGTCGTGAGTTCAAATCTCGCCCAGGGCACCAAACTTTTGAACCCGTTTTATCTACTCTACGTGAGATAATCTAATCTTTTGTGATAAAAAAGTTGTCACAGGTATAATATTAGCCATCTAACTTAAGCGTAACTATAGTCAATGTCTGGCAATTCTTTTGGAAAATTATTTACTCTAACAACCGCTGGAGAAAGTCATGGCGAAGCCCTTATTGGGATTGTCGATGGTTGCCCTCCTGGAATGTCTTTGACAGAAAAAGACTTACAGGATGACCTTGATTTGAGGAAACCAGGCAGTTCAAGGCATACCACTCAGAGACGAGAAACAGACGAAGTTAAGATTCTTTCTGGCACTTTTGAAGGAGTAACAACAGGCACGCCGATTGCTCTTATTATACAAAACGCTGACCAGCGCCCGAGAGACTATAGCAATATCGCCAACTCTTTTCGTCCAGGTCACGCAGATTACACTTATCAACAAAAATATGGACTCAGAGATTATCGTGGAGGTGGCCGTTCATCTGCCAGAGAAACTGCTATAAGGGTTGCAGCTGGAGGTATTGCAAAAAAATACCTCAAGGAAAAGCACGGCATTGAGATTCATGGCTACCTAGCTCAACTCGGTCCGATTGCGTTTGAGAATTTTGATTGGAAAGAGGTACACAATAATCCATTCTTTTGTCCTGACGCTAGCAAGGTTAGTGAGCTAGAAGACTATGTAGATAAACTCAGAAAGGCGGGTGACTCTATTGGCGCGAGAGTCAATGTTGTCGCTAGTAATATGATTACAGGACTTGGAGAGCCTATCTTTGACCGTCTTGACGCTGAAATAGCCCATGCAATGATGAGTATTAATGCTGTCAAGGGTGTTGAAATTGGAGCAGGTTTTGATGTCGTCAATCAGAAAGGCTCTGTTCATAGAGACCTGATAACGCCTGAAGGTTTCACCTCGAACAATTCTGGTGGCATCCTTGGAGGAATAAGTTCTGGACAAGACCTACTGATTTCAATTGCACTCAAGCCTACCTCAAGTATCCGTATAAGTGCTCAGAGTATTGACAAAAAAGGCAAGGCAACTGAGATTAGCACGACAGGTCGACATGACCCCTGTGTTGGAATCAGAGCCACCCCAATAGCTGAAGCTATGCTGGCAATCACTTTGATGGATCATGCTTTACGTCACCGAGCACAAAACGCCGATGTAACACCATCAAGCTCTGCTGTACCTACAGCAAAATCCTAGTTAAAAAAAGTTCTGAAAGGAATTTAAGCAGAAGCTTTAACAACAGCTTCTCTGGAAACTCTAATTAAGGAAAATAGATATAGATAACTGGATAAATCTCACTATAAACACTATCAGTAGAGCCCTTAAATACTATCTCAGCTTCGCCTCGTTTCTTTAAGGTTTTTTCAAAGTATAGATAAGGCTTTTCGGATACAAAGACAGCAGTTGCATTTACCACTACGTCATTCCTGCTATCACTGATAAGTCTAAAGTTTGTATCGTCAGCGGGCAGTTCGAATCCCAACATGAAATTAATGTCACTCAATTCACTGTTTAGAGCCGAGGAAAAGTCTGTAGGCCTAATACTAACATCAATATTCCCATATTCTTCATCTACTTCAACAAGCAATACCGCAACACGGTTATTCGATGCTAAATATCTATTTAAGTTATCTAGAGTACCCAATGGGATAGTGGTTTCAATAACGAGTGTTTCACCCCAGTCTCCTGTAGATTGTGAGAAGACAGAGTCTGGAGATAAATATTTTTCTGAAATTATTGTTGCTTTTTCTAGGTCTCCATCATCATCATCACTATAAGTAGTGAATGAGGCTCTGACCGGCACCTCTACAATTTCTCCTTCTAGCGCAACTTCAACATCTGACGTATAAAGGGAAATATCAACAACACTAGGCGTACATGCCGATAAGAATATAATCCCTAAAAACAGACTGATATAAACTTTCAACTTAGATTTAATATATTTCATTGGATTATTTAATAATTTAATCAAGAAGTAGATCATACAACTATTTTTCTTTTTTGTCACTTCTTGAAGAGAATAAGAGATTTCAGTAATGTTTAATGTGGTGTTATTTAAATTGTCCATCTTTTAAGTATTTAATTTGGTTTCGTACATCTGCGGCCTGTTCAAATTTCAAGTCCTCAGCAAACTCATACATCTCTTTTTCTAGGAGCTTTAATTCCTTGGCAAGCTGAACCGGTGATAAGTGAACCTGTATCATCTCTGATCCCATTTCTTCTATCTCAGAAGCTGACAGGTCGGTATCCAAAATATTAACGATTGGCTTCACAACACCTTTTGGTATTATCCCGTATTTTTTATTAAAAGCCTTCTGCTTATTTCTTCTTCTGGTTGTTTCATCTATTGCTCTTTGCATCGAGTTGGTAATTCGGTCTGCATACAAAATGACGCTACCATTGATATGTCTTGAAGCGCGCCCCATAGTCTGAATGAGTGACCGCTCTGAGCGTAGAAACCCTTCTTTATCCGCATCTAATATTGCAACCAAAGAGACTTCTGGAATATCCAAACCTTCTCGAAGTAAATTAATGCCCACCAATACATCAAACACACCGAGACGTAAATCACGAATAATTTCTACCCTCTCAACAGTGTCAACATCTGAATGAAGATACCTAACCTTGACGTTGTGTTCGTGCAAGTAGTCACTTAACTGCTCAGACATACGCTTAGTGAGTGTGGTTACAAGAACTCTCTCCTTGATGGCAACTCTTTTATGGATTTCTGATAATAGGTCATCGACCTGGGTTTCAACCGGACGAATATCGATACTTGGGTCCAACAAACCGGTTGGTCTGACAACCTGTTCGGCAATCACAGAGGAAACTTCCATTTCATAGTTAGTAGGTGTCGCAGAGACCATAATACATTGACCTACTTTTTCAGAAAATTCATCGAACCTGAGAGGTCTGTTGTCAAGCGCTGAAGGTAATCGAAAACCAAAATCAACAAGTGTTGTTTTACGAGACCTATCACCTTTATACATACCCCCTATCTGGCTCACAGTGACGTGAGATTCATCCAAAATAACGAGTGCATCTTCCGGTAAATAATCAAGTAGTGTTGGCGGAGGCTCGCCTGGCTTTCGACCAGACAAATAGCGCGAATAGTTCTCAATACCAGAGCAGTAACCCAACTCTCTCATCATTTCCATATCGAGCACTACTCTTTGAGAAAGGCGCTGATCTTCCACTAGTTTGTTTTGAGAAATCAATTCCTTCTTGCGCTCAGCAAGCTCTACTTTGATATCATCAAGGATATTTAGAATTGTTGATTTAGGTGTCACGTAATGTGTCTTTGGGTAAACCGTAACCCTATGAAGCGACTTCAACTTTTCACCGGTGAGGGGATCAAACCAAGACAGGTTTTCAACTTCGTCATCAAACATTTCCACCCGTATCGCCCTCTCCTCGGAGTCGGCTGGAAAGATATCAATAACCTCTCCCTTAACCCTAAAGTGGCCACGTATTAGGGTAACGTCGTTACGTGTGTATTGCATTTTTGAGAGCGTCGATAGAATTTCCCTTTGCTTTGTGACCTCACCAACAGTCAAGTGCAACAACATCTTCATGTAGCTATCAGGGTCACCCAAACCGTAGATAGCAGAAACACTAGCAATGATAATAACATCCTTGCGCTCTAGAAGTGCCTTAGTGGCAGAGAGTCGCATTTGCTCAATCTGCTCATTGATTGAAGCATCCTTTTCAATATAGGTGTCTGAAGCAGGAACATAAGCCTCTGGCTGGTAATAGTCATAATAAGAGACAAAATATTCGACAGCGTTTTTAGGAAAGAACTCCTTCATCTCGCTATAGAGTTGAGCCGCCAATGTTTTATTGGGGGCCATGATTAGGCTCGGTTTTTGACTCTTCTCTATGACATTAGCAAGGGTAAAAGTTTTGCCTGAACCGGTGACACCTATCAGTGTTTGATATTTGGCACCTGAATTGATTCCATCCAGTAATTTTTTGATCGCTTTTGGTTGATCACCCAAGGGTGAAAATGCTGACTTTAGCTGAAATTTTCTAGCCATTATTGGCAATTTTTCATTAACATAAACACTTAATTTTAAACTATTTAAATAACCCAGTAAATGTCAACTATTCTTTCAAATCGAGTACAAAAAATTAAGCCATCAGCGACCTTGGCTATGAGCGACAAAGCCAAGCAGTTAAAGGCCCAAGGAGTGAAAATTGTTTCCATGGGCTCTGGTGAACCTGACTTTGATACACCGGTCAATATTCAAAAAGCCGCCACCATGGCAATTAGTTCTGGCGAGACTCGTTACACCGCAGTCGATGGAACACCGCAACTCAAAAAAGTCATCTGTGAGAAATTTAAAAGAGAAAACGGTCTCGATTACTCTGTCAACGAGGTGATGGTCTCTTCAGGAGGCAAGCAGGTATTTTATAATCTCTGTCAGGCCATTCTTAGTAAGGGTGATGAAGTAATCATACCTGTGCCTTACTGGGTATCCTACCCGGATATAGTTATCCTTGCAGATGCAACACCTGTTTTCATTGAAGCTGGGCTAGAGCAGGAATTCAAGATAACGGCTGAGCAACTCAACTCAAGTATTAATGTCAATACCAAACTCTTTGTTCTCAATAGTCCCTCAAATCCGACAGGTGCTGTGTACACAAAATCTGAAATAGAGTCCCTAGGTGTAGTCCTAGAAAGACACCCACAGGTCAACGTAATTAGTGACGATATTTATGAACATATTCGGTGGGGAGACGACGAATTTGTCAACATCGCGATGGCATGCCCGAAGCTAAAAGACAGAACAATCATCCTCAACGGTGTCTCAAAGGCCTACGCGATGACGGGCTGGAGGATTGGTTATGCCGCTGGACCGGAAGATATCATCAAGGCAATGAAAAAGATTCAGGGACAGTCTACATCAAATCCGAGCTCAATCTCTCAGGCTGCTGCTCTTGAAGCGATCAGTGGCGATCAATCATTTATCAATATGATGGTTGAGGCCTTTGAGAGTCGACACAATTTTCTTGTCGATAGCCTTAACGCCATCGATGGCATAGAATGCCCACAATCTCGCGGCGCCTTCTATTCATTTCCAAGAGTGCAAGGTCTGATTGATCGACTCGGACTCAAGGATGATGTTGAATTTTCGACTTATTGTCTTGATAAAATTAGCTTAGCTTTGGTTCCTGGTTCTGCATTTGGTGCGCCTGGATATGTGCGACTCTCTTTTGCAACAAGCATGGACAACTTAAAATTAGCAATAGAACGTTTATCTAACATTTAGATTGTGTTTTTTTCTTGACATGATAATTTTCATAAGATAAGCTCTCTCTCACTAAACAGGAGAAAAAATAATGTTAGACAAAAGAAAATTTTATATTAATGGTCAATGGGTCGACCCTTCAACTAAAAACGACCTTGATGTTATCAACCCATCAGATGAGACAGTCTGTGCAGTCGTTTCTCTGGGCTCCCAGACTGATACTGACGCTGCAGTTGCTGCAGCAAGGGCTGCTCTACCCTCTTGGTCTATTTCAACGAAAGCCGACAGAATTGCACTCTTGGAGAGACTCTACGATATCTATGAAAGAAGAATGGACGATATGGCTGAGGCTATTTCTATGGAAATGGGCGCGCCGATTGATTTCTCGAAAGCGTCTCAAGCAACCTCTGGAACAAGCGCCATTAAAGAATTCACTAGACAACTTAAAAAGTTCGAGTTTGAAGAGCAGCTCGACGATTCAGACGATCGACTGCTATATGAGCCAAAAGGAGTCTGCGCACTTATTACGCCTTGGAACTGGCCAATCAGTCAGGTCGCACTTAAGGTTATTCCTGCAATTGCCGCTGGCTGTACAATGGTCCTAAAGCCTTC
>AFHY01000003.1 GCA_000213395.2 gamma proteobacterium SCGC AAA007-O20 | reverse complement strand
ATTTGGAGCTTCTTTAGATTTATTACACCATTAGAAGTTGCAACGTTAAAATAAAGCTCCAAAGCTTTATGTTGAAAGGTATTAGCATGAAACAAAATCAAAGGTATAGTGTGCTTTTTGAGCCTGTTAAGATTGGCCCTGTTGTTACAAAAAACCGCTTCTACCAGGTCCCACATTGCTGTGGTATGGGTCATTTACGGCCCCAAGCGCACGCTGCGATGAGAGGCGTAAAAGCAAAAGGTGGTTGGGGAGTTGTAAGCACCGAAGAGGCTGAAATACATCCAAGTTCGGATTTAGCCCCGTATGTTGAGCAAAGGATTTGGGATAAAAAAGACATTCCTGCATTACGTCTTATGACAGAAGCTGTTCATGAGCATGGAGCTCTTGCAGCAATAGAGCTTACCCATAGTGGACATAATGCTATAAACCTTTATTCTAGAATACCAACTATGTCCCCTGTAGATTATCCAATTAACTTTTTATACCCAAAGCAAGCCAGACGTATGAGCAAAAAAGACATTGCTGATTTTAGAAGGTGGCATCGTAATGCCGCTCTTAATGCTAAGGAGGCTGGATTTGATATTGTTTATGTTTATGCAGGGCATGGTATGTCATTAGCACAACAATTTATATTGCCAAACATGAATACTCGTTCTGATGAATATGGCGGCAGCCTTGAGAACCGAATTCGTTTAACAAGAGAGCTTCTTGAGGAAACAGTTGATGCAATAGGAGATAGTTGTGGTGTTGCTTTTCGGTTTGCTGTAGACGAAATGAAAGGTAAAGATGGCATGCAATTTCGAGAGGAAGGCGGAGCTGTTGTTGAGTTATTAGCTGAACATCCGGACTTGTGGGATGTTAATGTTTCTGATTGGTCAAACGATTCCCAAACATCAAGATTTGAGCCAAACGAAGGATATCAATTGCCTTATGTTGAGTTTGTGAAGGGGCTTACTTCGAAGCCAGTGGTTGGTGTGGGAAGAATTACATCACCTGACTTAATGGCCTCGCTTATAAAAAAAGGTGTTTTAGATCTTATTGGCGCTGCCAGACCCTCAATAGCTGATCCTTATCTTCCAAATAAAATAAAAACTGGAAAGATTGATCAAATAAAGGAGTGTATTGGTTGCAACATTTGTGTTTCAAGTGATAACTTTTCTGTGCCAATACGTTGTACACAAAATCCAACAATGGGAGAAGAGTGGCGGCGTGGCTGGGACCCAGAAACCATAAAACCAAAGAAGACAGATCAGCATGTGCTTGTTGTTGGTTCTGGACCTGCAGGGCTTGAGTGTAGTTTGCAGTTGGCTCGCCGTGGCTATCAGGTGGTTTTGGCAGAAGCTAAAAAAGAGCTCGGTGGTCGAGTTATATTTGAGGCAAATTTAAAGGGGCTTTCAGCTTGGAAAAGAGTTGTCGACAATAGGGTTTATGAGATTCAACAAAAAAATAATATTGAAATATATAAGGATAGTGAACTTACAGCTACTCATATAAATGAACTTGGTATCGATAATATATTTCTAGCTACAGGAGCTAGTTGGCGACTAGACGGTATTGGAAGAAGCACAAGAAAGCCAATAAAAGGCCTTGATAAAATTAAGGTATTATCGCCAGAAGAGGCTGTAAAAAATACTACCAATCTAAAACCCCCTATTATTGTCTATGACGATGAACAAGGCTATTTAGCAGGGGTTATTGCTGACCATCTTAGTGCTGCTGGCCACAAAATAATATTTTTAACTCCTGCAAGCGTTGTATCTCCATGGACCGAATCTACCCTAGAGCAAACAAGGGTGCAAAGATCCCTTTTAAATCAGGGCGTAGAAATAATCTGTAATAAGAGCATTCAAGAGGCAGACAGCAAAGGTATAGAGGCTAAATGTGTTTTTACTGGCAAAAGAACTACTATTGATTGTAAGACCATAATTATGGTTACAGAGAGAATTCCAAATTATAGTCTTTTTGATAAATTGATAAAACAAGAAGAGGCGCTTGGCGGCAGCTCGTCAAAAAATATACAATTGATTGGTGATGCAGAGTCACCTGGACTTATTGCGGACTCAATTTATTCAGGCCACCTTGCTGCTGAAAACTTTGAAACACCTGAAATTGAAATTGAGCGTGCCATGTATATGCGCGAAATGCCCAGCCTTAAATAAAGCTCTATTAATTAAGCTTTATTAATTGATAAGCATTATTAAAGTCTTTAATGGAAACCTTGTTTTTCCCAGAAAGTTGGACCTTCTTTAGATTTATTACACCATTAGAAGTAGCAATATAGCATACGTCTTTGTCATATTTAATAACCTCCCCTGGAGAGTTAGTAGTTTGTCTATTGACAATCTCTGCTTCAATAATCCTAAGTACTCTGTTTTTAAATTGCTTAGCCATGGCATTGGTATATGCAATAGGGCGAGGGTTAAACGCTCGAATTACACGACTAATTTTTTCAGCACTTTGATGCCAATCTATTTGAGCTTCATCTTTTGTTACTTTTTCTGCATAAGTGGCCTCATTGTTTTGTTGTGGTCTGGCTTTCAATGTAGGCAATATATTTAAGGTTTCAAGAATGGCATTGGCACCTATATTTGATAAAGTGTCATGGAGAGTTTGCGCTGTTTCATGATTTGAAATCGTGCACTTTTTGTCAAGCAAGATGTCTCCTGTATCAAGTCCTTCATTCATTTTCATAATCGAAATCCCAGTTTCCCTATCATCTTCAAGAATAGCTCTCTCTATAGGAGCAGCTCCCCTCCAACGTGGTAGCAGAGAAGCGTGAATATTTAGGCATCCTAGTTTAGGAATTTCTAATATAGATTTGGGTAGGATTTGTCCATAAGCAGCCACCACCATGACGTCAGGATTTAATAAAGAAAGTTGGGTTTGGCTTTGTTTATCCTTAAAATCTTCTGGCTGAATAACTAACAGATTATTTGCTTTAGCACAAACCTTTACTGGGCATGCTGTCAAAACTTTTCCCCTACCTTTTGGTCGGTCTGGTTGACAATAAACTGCGATAACTTCGTGTTTGGATTGATTCAGAACGGAGAGAGATTTAACGGCAAATTTTGGTGTTCCAGCAAAAACAATACGCATTATTTAATTGATTTACGACCAGCGTTGATAGCTAGTGAAACTTGCTTTGGAGAAGTGCCACCTAAATGATTTCGTGCATTAAGTGAACCCTCTAGCGAGATAGCATCAAAAACATCACTCTCAATTGAAGAATCAAATACTTTCAATTCCTTTAAGCTTAATTCACTTAAGTCCTTGTTTTCATTGATTGCATAAGAGACCGCTTTGCCAACAATTTCATGGGCATCCCTGAATGTCATTCCTTTTTTGACAAGATAGTCTGCCAAATCTGTAGCCGTGGTATGACCTTTTAGAGCAGACTGATACATATTTTCCTTTTTTGATTGAATAGTTGGGACCATATCAGCAAAAACATGAAGACAAGCATGTAGCGTTTCAACAGTATCAAATAGTGGTTCTTTATCCTCTTGGTTATCCTTGTTATAAGCCAAAGGTTGACCCTTCATTAATGTCAGTAATGCAACCAGATTGCCATTAACTCTGCCAGCCTTCCCACGAACCAATTCCGGAACGTCAGGGTTTTTCTTTTGCGGCATGATTGATGAGCCTGTACAAAAACTATCTGGAAGAGAGATAAAGTCAAATTGTGCACTTGACCACTGGATAAGCTCTTCAGAAAATCGCGAGAGGTGCATCATGATTAAGCTGGCATTAGCGGCGAACTCAATGGCAAAATCACGGTCACTAACTGCATCAATTGAATTTAGGCAAATTCGCTCAAAACCTAAAATTTCAGCGGTTCGTTCACGATTGATTGGGTAACTTGTACCCGCAAGAGCACCACTCCCTAATGGCATTGTGTTGATACGTTTATATCCATCTTGAAGTCGTTCATGGTCGCGTTTAAACATTTCAAAGTAAGCCAATAAGTGGTGACCGAAACTCACAGGCTGGGCAGCCTGAAGGTGTGTAAAGCCAGGCATGATGGTTTCCTTTTCTTGATCTGCAAGATCAAGTAGAGCATTTAGTAATCGTTCAATTTCAGTAGTAATGTTGCGAACTTGGTCACGAAGATAGAGTCGAATATCTGTTGCAACCTGGTCGTTTCGTGAACGACCTGTGTGCAGTTTTTTACCTGGGTCACCACAGATTTCGGTCAACCGAGCTTCAATATTCATATGAACATCTTCCAAATCAACAGACCATTCAAATTGGTCATTGGTTATTTCATGTTTAATTTGGTCTAAGCCTTCAGATATTTGCTTTAATTCATTACTAGTCAATACACCCACCTCACTAAGCATAGTTGCATGTGCTTGAGAACCCTCAATGTCATAGAGGGCTAAAATTTTGTCAAAAGATATGGAAGCGCCAAAAATTTTTACAAATTCTTCGGTTGGCTCATTAAAGCGGCCACCCCATAAATGGTTTTTATCAGAGTTCATTATTCTATTTTTAAAATCATTAAAGCAAATTTCGTTTTCAGAGCACATTATTCCCTATATCGATGATAAATTATTGAAAATATAATAAAACCTATTTTTTCCGTTTCGGAAAATACACCGATTCGATTGTTTTGTGAGATATTAATCCTGCCGATAAGCAACATTGCCAATCAACACTCGATAAAATAATAATAGCAAAAGATCTGAATTGGAATCATGGATAGAGCACTTAAAATTGCAACGCGTAAAAGCCCATTAGCCTTATGGCAAGCTGAATTTGTGAGGTCGCAACTACAGCTTTATTACCCTGAACTTGACATTGAGTTGGTCAAAATGAGCACTCAGGGTGACCAGATGCTTAATTCACCTCTATCAAAGATTGGTGGAAAGAGTCTATTTATTAAAGAGCTAGAGGTTGGTATGTTGGAAGGTAGAGCTGATATTGCTGTGCATTCCATGAAGGACGTTCCTTATGAATTAGTCGATGAATTCGAAATTGGGGCGATATTGGCTCGTGAGAATCCTTTTGATGCTTTTGTTTCAAATCACTTTAATGAAATAAATGAACTCCCACAAGGTGCAAGAGTTGGATCATGTAGTTTGCGTCGTATTGTTCAATTAAAAGCAATTAGGCCAGACCTTTCGATTCTTGATTTGCGTGGCAATGTCAATACTAGATTAATGAAATTAGATCAGGGAGAATATGATGCTATTATTTTGGCCTGTGCAGGTCTCATAAGGCTTGGTTTTGAAGACAGAATTAAACAACCCCTTGATGCACAAACCTCTTTGCCTGCGGTTGGCCAGGGTGCCTTAGGTATAGAAAATAGAAAGGGTGACGAAGTTGTCAGAGAACTTATCAAGCCACTCATCGACAGCAAAACGATGACTGAAGTTTTAGCTGAAAGGGCGATGAATGCTACTCTTGAAGGCAGCTGTTCGGTTGCAATCGCTGGTTATGCTAAAACAATGGGAGAGGAATTGTTACTTAAAGGTTTAGTAGGCAACGTGGAGTCAGGTTCTATATTAAGAGCAGAGAGAACTGGTTCTACTTCTCAACCCAAAGCTTTAGGTGAATTGGTTGCAAACCAGCTTCTTGATATCGGTGCAGGAAAATTGTTAGAAGGAGGATAGATTATGATATTGACTAATTCAGAATTAAATGAAGTACTCAAAGAGCTTGATGGTTGGAAGATTATTGATAACCAGCTATCAAAAGAATTTAAATTTAAAGGGTTTATTCAGGCCTTTGGTTTTATGACTGAGGTAGCGATTACTGCAGAAACCATGGATCACCATCCTGAATGGTCAAATGTTTATAACAGGGTTATTGTTAATTTATCAACTCACAGTGAAGGTGGAATTACTATCCTGGACAAGGAGTTGGCCATGAAAATAGACAGTATTAATAACTCAATACAATCCTAAAAATTAACTTAATTATTCAGAAACTTGCCTAAATTAAGACATTAATCAAATAGGGCATTAATAAAATCTTTAGCGTGAAAAGGTTTTAGATCATCAATAGCCTCACCAATACCAATATAGCGTATAGGCAAATTTAGTGAGTCTGATATGGCAAATAACACACCACCCTTGGCGGTGCCGTCGAGTTTAGTCACGGCGATTCCAGAAAGTTCGATAGATTTATGGAATTCATTGGCTTGCTGAACAGCGTTCTGACCAGATCCACCATCTATCACTAGTAAAGTCTCATGTGGTGATTTGTCATTATGTTTTTTTAGAACGCGTTTAATTTTTTCCAACTCTTGCATTAGGTTATCTTGGGTATGGAGTCGTCCTGCAGTATCTGCAATAAGTATGTCAATATTTTTTGCGACTGCAGACTGGTAAGCGTCATAGACAACCGAAGCAGCATCAGCACCAGTTTTTTGAGAAATTACGGGTATTTCGTTCCTATCCCCCCATATCTGAAGTTGTTCTATTGCTGCTGCTCTAAAGGTGTCACCTGCAGCGAGCATTACAGACTTTCCTTGACTTTGAAATGATTTAGCCAGTTTACCTATCGTGGTAGTTTTACCTGCCCCGTTGATGCCAACAACAAGAATCACAAAAGTGCTGTCACTAACTGGCACCAAAAGGTTGTCATCTATGAGAAGTGCTTCTAATTCAACTTTAATTAATTGATATAAACTGTCACCGTCTTTAAGTTCTTTACGAGAAGCCTTCTTTCGAACCGACTCGATGATTTTGTCGGTCGTTTGAATTCCAATATCAGCGCTTATCATAAGTATTTCTAACTCCTCCAGAAGTTCATCATCAATTTGCTTTTTGCCAATCAGTATTGATGAAAGTCCATCTCCAAGGCGACGTTTTGATTTAAATAACCTATCTTTTAGGGACGCTTTGTTTGTATCAGTTTGTATATCTTTGTTTTGATTTTTTTTAAAAAAGTTGAGCATACTGATCTAATTTTAAATAGTAGGCAAATTTTACTATGTCATTGGTCAAGAGAGGTGCAAATCAATGGTTCATTATTTCACATGACTTCTTTAATGAATCTTAGACATTAATGGTATTGAGACGGTATTATGTATCTATTTTCTGGAGTTTTGATGCTTTGGGTTAAGGCTATACATATTTTCGGTTTCATTTCGTGGTTTGCTGGCATGTTTTACTTGCCGCGACTGTTTGTTTATCATTCTATGGCGGATGATGAGATTAGCGTTGAGCGTTTCAAGTTGATGGAGCGAAGACTCTATAGAGGCATTATGATGCCAAGCTTTATTATCACAACTGTGTTTGGTTTATGGATGGTGCAAAACTATGCTTGGGAAGTCTATAGCAATCAGTATTGGCTTAAAGCCAAGTTAGTATTAGTGGGACTATTGATCGTATATCATTTTTACTGTGGCTATTTGGTAGGTGTTTTTGCAGAGGATAAAAATACCCGGTCTGACACTTTTTATCGTTGGTTCAATGAATTTCCAGTTCCAGTTCTTATTGGCATTATCATCCTTTCTGTTGTTAAGCCTTTTTAAGTTGAATTTATGAGTATTACTGAAGACACAAGAGAGTTGAATTCTTATATCGAAAGAAAGGTAGATATTCACTCAGTTGCATCGTTCAAAGGGAACAAACACATTATTCGACTTAAACTAAAGTTTGACATTAAAAAAATACGTGAAGCACTCGATGAAGTGAGTGCCAAGTCAGAATTTAAAACTGCTGCATCGGGTTTTCATGCTCTAGCTATGACTCGAAGAAAAAACCATACAGTGGAATCAGATCAAGACTTAGTTGGACGCTATTACACTCGAATTGATGAGAGTTATGAGGAAGTGGCAAAAGATGAGTTGATTGACGAATCTGCTTATACTGAATTGGTGGATGTTTTTAAAGGGACCTATTTTGAAAACATTTACAAAGAATTATCGGCTCGATATCCGATTGGAAGGGTTCGTATTCTAGAAAAAGACAGCTTTAATTGCAACTCCTGGCATAGAGATCCTGAACCACGAATCCATATCCCAATTTATACAAACCCTGGAGCCTTACTTATTATTAACCACCACTGCACCCATCTACCCGCAGATGGTTCTGTTTATTTTACTGATACCCGAGGCTATCATACTGCTCTTAATGGTGGTGTAAAGCCAAGAGTTCATCTAGTGGCAACACTGGCTTATCCAGAGTATCAACCTTAGAAAAAAAGAAGATGAAAAACTATAAGAAAAGTAGCGCTAAATTGCCAGTTTATTCTAAAGATAAACCAATTGACTTTCGAAGTGACACAGTTACATTGCCAACTACAGCGATGTTTGAGGCCATCCCAAAAGCCAAACTGGGTGACGATGTATATGACGAAGATGTTGAAGTACTAGAACTGCAGCAATATGCAGCAGAGTTGTTAGGTAAGGAGGCAAGTTTATTTTTCCCTAGTGGCACCCAGAGTAATTTAGCCTCAATACTTTCCCATTGCCAACGGGGAGATGAGGTGCTTATTGGGCGTGAGTACCACACCAATCTATATGAAGCGCGTGGAGCGTCGGTTCTTGGTGGAGTTGGCATTTGTCCTATTGATATCAATGAATCTGGTGGCATGGTGGTAGAAGATATGATTAATCAAATCAAGGAAGATGACCCTCATTATGCAGTCACCAAGCTGCTTTGTTTGGAAAATCCTACTGCAGGACAGGTTCAGCCACAGTCTCAAATTGATGCCTTAGCACAAGCTGCTCACGAAAGAGGCTTGAGTGTTCATCTAGATGGTGCTCGTTTGTTCAATGCTCATATCCATACCGGTCTATCCCCCAAGGAATTAACCAAAAACTGTGACAGTGTTTCTATTTGTTTGTCGAAAGGTCTAGGTGCACCAGTAGGGACATTGTTAGTGAGTAGCCATGAAATAATCGCTAAAGCGAAACGCATAAGAAAAATTCTTGGTGGCAGTATGAGACAGGTTGGTGTTATTGCTGCGTGCGGGATGTATGCCCTCAAGAATAATATTGCTAGACTTCAAGAAGACCACAACAATGCCAAGCTGTTGGCTCAAGGTTTATCTGAAATATCAGAGCTTGAAGTAGATTACGGTGAAAACCAAACCAACATGCTTTTTGTTAATTGTCCGGAGCAGCATCGTACTCCTCTAGAGCAGTATCTATCTGATAATCATATTCGAATCTCAAGTCTTGACAGAGGCAGACTGGTGTGCCATTTAGGTATCACTGAAAAGGATATTAGGTCTGTTATTGAAGTTTTTCGAGAATACTTTAAGAACCAATAATCTTTTATTTTAATATTTGATCTAAAAAAACTTTAGTGCGTTCATGTTGTGGGTTATTGAAAAATTCTTCGGGTGAATTTTGTTCCACAATCTCACCATCAGCCATGAATACAATTCTGTCCGCGACCTGACGAGCGAAACCCATCTCATGGGTTACACAAATCATTGTCATCCCACTTTTTGCTAGTTCGATCATTGTATCCAAGACCTCTGCTACCATTTCAGGGTCAAGTGCTGAAGTGGGTTCGTCAAACAACATAACCTTCGGTTGCATACATAGACTTCTTGCAATAGCCACACGTTGTTGCTGACCACCTGAGAGTTGTTCTGGATACTTGTCTGCCTGTTCCGGTATCTTAACTTGCTCTAGCATTGCAATGGCTCTTTCTTTAGCCTTACTTTTATCAACACCACGAACCCAATTTGGGCCCGCCATGCAGTTTTCTAAGACCGTCAGATGTGGAAACAAGTTAAAACTCTGAAAGACCATTCCGATATCTTGGCGAACAACATCAATATCTTTCATTCTTTCATGTAGTTCTATACCGCTAACATGAATTGTGCCCTCTTGATGAGCTTCAAGACGATTAAGGCAACGAATAAGGGTAGACTTTCCAGAACCAGAAGGACCACAAATAACAATCTTTTCCTTGAGTTTAATCTCGAGATCGATGTTAGACAGAGCCTGGAAATCTCCATACCACTTACTGACTCCCTTGAGAGAAATGACTGGAGTCATTTCAGTGTTATTTGGGATATTGGTTTTTGTATCCATCATTAACTTTTTTGTTTGTATTTTTCTTCAATTCGAGCCTGAATCACCTCGAGCACAATTGTTAGAGCCCAGTAAATCATTGCAGCCGTTAAAAGCATTTCCATGTGCCTGAAATCTCTTTGTCCTAAGGTTCTAGCGAGATACATTAATTCCCAAACTCCAAGAACAGAGGCAAGAGAGCTATCTTTTAGCATGGCGATAAACTGATTTCCAGTTGGAGGAATAATAATTGGTACGGCTTGAGGCAAAATAATCTTGCGAAGGATAAGGTTAAATTTAAAACCTAGAGCTCTAGAAGCCTCCCATTGACCCCTAGGTATGCTCTGTATTCCTGCACGGAAGATCTCTGTCATATAGGCACCATAACAAAGTGACAGGGCGGTGATGGCTGCAGGCACTGCGTCGACCATAAAACCGAGTTGTGGTAACCCTTTATAGATTAGGAAAAGTTGCAAAAGAAGTGGAAGCCCTCGAAACAGAGAAGTATAAAAACTGGAAATCGCATAAGCAAAGCCGTTATTAGAAAGTTTTGCAATGGCACCTATTATGGCAATTACTGTGGCAAGAACGATTGAAATTGCTGAAATATAAATTGTCGTAAATAGCCCCCGAGTGATCATGAGTGGAATCCTACTCTGGATAAACGACATTTTGAGATCAAAAGAATAGGCAAATGCCAAGAAAAGTAAAAATAATTCAAGCCAAACAATAGCAACCTGTACTTTTAATTTAAAGAAACTAATTGCAAATAAATTAAGGACAAATATTATTGTTAGAACAAGTGAAACTGCAAAACGACCAAAAAAACCGCTTTCTGTGGGGTCTCCTATAACAGGCCTAAGGAATTCACCAAAAAGGGAGTTTGTAAAATTAAGGGCAAAGAAAATCGCCAACACCGTTAATGATAAACCGATAAGGAATGCTGGTTTGTGCAGCGCCTTATCTTCAATAACGGTATCGACGAACATACCCTTTTTCTAAATTCTAAATAAAACTAACTAACAATTCCTATTAGTAAGCAACAGTATAGTCTTCAGAAGAACCGTCTGCATTTTTGAAATGTTGAATTGACAACAAACTTAAACTGTAGTCACTTTGCATTTCAGCTATGATTCTAGCAAGTTCAGCATCTAGTTCAGGGTCATCATTGCCCAAATCAGTCGCTAATGAAAGAGGCTCATGGAAAGCCGGATCTCCTAAGAAACGAATTGGATAACCAGCCTCTATTGCTCCTTGTATCATTGGTACTGAATCAATAAAACCATCATTTCGAACGCCTGCACCTAAACGAGTGTCATCCGCACACATTGAACCATCTTTCAAAGAGGTAATTGTGCCCGGTGTAACGTCATAAGTGAATGCTGGAGCATCAAGCATATCTAGGTTACCCTGAAGATACATCTCCCAAGTTGACGCTGCAGTGGTACAGATAGTTTTCCCATTCAGTCCAGCTAATGTTGTAACTGGTGAATCAGTGTGTACAGCGAAAGCTGCGGGTGTGTAGTAGTAAACTGCTGGAAAGTTCAATACTTCAGAACGGCTTGCAGTTGGCGTCATAGAGCCAACAGAAACGTCCCAACGCATATTCCAGTTTCCTGCAGTGATAACATCCCAATCAGGGGTTATAAAGCGAGCTTCAACACCCATACGTTTTGCAATTTCTCTACCCACTTCGACATCAAATCCTTGCATCACGCCATCATCGTCAATGTACGAGAATGGAGCCCAGTTTGCATCCGTAGCAATCATTAGTTCATTATTTGCTTTAATGTAATCATAAACAGCACCAGCCTTGGCTGACATGTTCACTGACAATAAGGCAGCTGTAAGAACTATAGTTGCCTTTTTAAGGCCAAACTTAATATTCATTTACTTCTCCTTTTTTTTATGAGATTATTATTGTACACACCTTTGGGTAATGATTAGTTAGATTATTTATATCAAAGTTACTAAAGCTTTAACGTGAAATTCTTAAACTTAATTCTCAAAAATTCCAGTAGATAAGTATCTATCCCCTCGATCACAAATCACCGTGACAATTACAGCGTTGTTAATTTTTTTTGAAAGTTTAATGGCACAGGCGACCGCTCCTCCAGAAGAAATGCCTGCAAAAATACCCTCTCGGGTAGCCAAGTCTCTGGTTGTTTGTTCTGCACTCTTTTGAGAAACATCCATTATTGTATCTACTCTGAAAGCCTCAAAAATACTAGGAAGATAGCCTTCAGGCCAGCGTCGAATGCCCGGTATATGTGAATCACCGTCAGGCTGAATCCCCACAATCTGAATCTTTGGGTTTTTCTTTTTTAGGTAACTAGAAACACCCATAATCGTTCCAGTAGTTCCCATTGAACTCACAAAATGAGTGATTTCACCATTTGTATCCTGCCAAATTTCTTTTGCAGTAGTTTTTAAATGAGCTCTCGGGTTATCGTGATTAGAAAATTGGTTAAGTTGGGTGCCTTTTTTATCTTCGCTCATTTGGTTAGCAAGGTCGCGCGCTCCTTCCATTCCCTGCTCTTCAGAAACGAGAATTAACTCAGCACCATAGGCGGTCATCGCATCTCTTCTTTCTTGAGAGAGATTTTCTTGCATCACTAGAACCATCTTGTAACCTCTAATTGCAGCAATCATTGCAAGTGAGATACCGGTGTTACCACTGGTCGCTTCTATGAGAGTATCTCCAGGACTAATCTCGCCCCTTAGCTCGGCTTCAGTAATCATATTGATAGCGGCACGGTCTTTGACCGAACCCGCAGGATTATTACCCTCAAGTTTGGCAAGAATAATATTGGACGGATTTGGATTCAGCCTTTGAAGGCGCACTAATGGAGTATCACCTACACATTGATCAATGGTTTTGTAATGCTGGTTGCTCATATATTGATAGCTCTAGTTTAATAATTTTTTACTTAGAGCCTCTACTAGAACTACATTTGGTCTAATATGGCCTTTTTAACTTCCTCCAGAGTTGGATTAACATTAATCATTGCACTTTGATCGCACTGAGCAATAGCAGTGTCGGGGTCTTTGAGACCGTGACCTGTAAGTGTACATACAACAGTAGAGCCTTCAGGTATTTTACCCAATTTAATATCTCTCATAGCGCCAGCAACTGAAGTCGCCGAAGCGGGCTCACAGAAAACACCTTCCTTTTCAGTCAACATTTTTTGGGCAGCCAAAATTTCCTTATCCGAAAAGGCATCGAACCAACCATTAGACTCTTTGCTGAGTTTGAGAGCCTGGTCCCAACTCTGCGGGTTTCCGATTCTAATAGCAGTGGCAATCGTCTCAGGATTGTCAACCCTTGAACCTTTTATAAATGGTGCTGCACCTTCAGCTTGATAGCCAAGCATTGTTGGGGTTGAGTTTGATTTACCAATCTCATGATACTCAGTATAACCCATCCAGTGTGCGGTAATATTTCCCGCATTACCAACCGGCAAGCAGTGATAGTCAGGCGCAGAACCTAACTCTTCAATAATTTCAAATGCGGCTGTTTTTTGACCCTGAAGTCTGAATGGGTTGATCGAGTTAACTATTGAAACTGGTGCAAACTCAGCAACATCTTTGACCAGCTGCATACCATCATCAAAGTTGCCTTTGATTTGAATAATAGTAGAGCCATGGATCATCGCTTGTGCTAATTTTCCGAGTGCAATCTTGCCTTCAGGAATAACAACAAATGCTTTGATGCCTGCACGAGCTGCATACGCTGCTGCTGCTGCTGAGGTGTTGCCTGTCGAAGCACAAATAATCGCTTCAGAACCACTTTCGACAGCCTTTGTGACTGCCATTGTCATGCCACGATCTTTAAATGAACCTGTGGGGTTTAGTCCTTCATATTTCACGTATAAATCAACTTCTTTACCTAATTCTTTTGGAATGTTTTCTAGCTTAATGAGTGGCGTATTGCCTTCGCCTAAACTAATGATACGAGTGCTATCACTGACCGGGAGTCTGTCTCGGTATTTTTCAATTAGACCTGTATATCTCATATTATTTTTTTTATTTAGTCAAGTGATTCAACGTGAATAATTTGCATATCTTCTTGATTAAATTCGCTAACTTCTATGGCTGATTTAATGCGCATAATATCTTTCGTGTTAACTTTGTTGGTGATGATGACAATGTGGGCGTTGTTGTTTTCATCTATTTGTTTTTGAATGAGTTCCTCGATGCTTACATTGTATTGATGAAAAATTCCAGTAATTTTGGCTAATACACCCTTCATATTACTAACAAGGAGGCGCAAATAAAATTCGCTGTCTATTGAATCCGTGTCAATAACAGTGAGCTTTTCTTGTGATTTCCAACCCAAGATATGATTACTGGTTTGATTGTTGATAATGTCTATAAGGTCTGCAATAACAGATGAGGCTGTTGCTTCTTCACCTGCACCTGCGCCATAGTAGAGACTTGTTCCTAAAACGTCACCTTTAACAAGAACGGCATTCATCACACCATTGACATTGGCGATAAGTTCTTCGTTAGAAATCAAGGTAGGGTGGACCCGTAATTCGATGCCATTACCAACTCTCTTGGCAATACCTAAGTGTTTAATCGTATAACCCAATTCAGTGGCATATTTAATATCTTCAGTGGTTATGTTACTGATGCCTTTAGTAAAAACTTTATCGAATTGAAGTTCAGTGCCAAAGGCAATTGCTGCAAGTATAGCTAATTTTTGCGCAGCATCGACACCTTCTACATCAAAGGTTGGATCTGCTTCAGCATAGCCTAATGCTTGAGCCTCCTTAAGAACATCATCAAAATCTCTGTTCTTCTCTTTCATTTCAGTAAGGATAAAGTTTCCTGTTCCGTTAATGATGCCAGCAAGTGATTCAATTTTATTGGCGCTAAGTCCTTGTTCTAATGATTTAATGATTGGAATTCCACCTGCGACAGAGGCTTCAAATAAAAGCCGAACTTTGTTTTTATTGGCGAGTTGGATTAGCTTATTACCGTGTTTGGCAATAAGCGCCTTATTAGCGGTAATGACATGTTTGCCATTCTTAATAGCTGTCTCCACCAATTTCTTGGTCACATCGGTGCCACCGATAAGCTCTAAAACTACATCGATTCCAGGGTGATTGACTACCTCGAATGGGTCTTCAGTAAGCTCAATATTTGAGGTATCACAAATACGATCTTGTTTTATATCTCTAACACCAGCCAAAATAACCTCAATGTTGACACCTGTGCGGCGCTGTATCGATGCGCCATTTTTTTTCAGTACATTGACAACGCCACCACCAACAGTGCCAAGACCAAGAATTCCAACTTTCATCTGCTTCTTTTAATAAATGCGAAAATCAGCATTATACCAAGCAGTGAAAAGGCTCACTATCAATCATGTTTAAAAATGTTATTAGAGTTGTTGATCTAGATTAACTGACTAAAGTAGTTATTTTCTAGCTTAAACCGCCCATACAGATATATTTTAATTCAAGGAATTCATCAATTCCATAGTGGGAGCCTTCACGACCTAGGCCAGATTCTTTAACCCCACCGAAGGGGGCAACTTCATTGGAAATAACACCCTCGTTAACGCCAACCATTCCATACTCTAATGCTTCTGAAACGCGCCAAATCCGATTTACGTCATTTGTGTAAAAGTATGATGCTAGACCAAACTCAGTGTCATTGGCCATTTCAATTGCTTGTTTTTCGGTTGAAAACTTAAAAACAGCTGCTAGTGGTCCAAAAGTCTCTTCAGATGCAACCTTCATTGAAGTTGTTACATTACCAATAATGGTTGGTTCGAACATCGTACCGCCGCTCGAGTGCGGTTTACCTCCAGTGACAATAACTGCGCCCTTATCAACAGCATCTGAGATGTGATCCTGAACTTTTTTGAGCGCATTTTCATTGATTAAAGGGCCTTGATTAATTCCTTCCTTCATTCCGTTTCCAACCTCAAGTATTTTAACCGCTTCAGCTAATTTAGCTACAAATTTATCATAAATACCATCCTGTACTAGGATGCGATTACTACAAACACAAGTTTGTCCAGTGTTACGAAACTTTGATGTCATTGCACCTGCCACAGCCGAATCTAAATCAGCATCATCGAAAACAATAAATGGTGCATTACCCCCTAACTCCATTGAGACCTTCTTCATTGTGTCTGCACAATTACGAGTCAGAATCTTACCAATAGATGTAGAGCCAGTAAAAGAGAGTTTTCGTACAATCGGACTGTCAGTTAGTGCAGTACCAATCTCACTTGCATTAGTTCCCACAACTACATTAAGAACACCTTTTGGAATGCCTGCCTGGTCTGCAAGTTCTGCTAATGCTAAAGCTGATAGTGGGGTTTCAGAGGCAGGCTTAATTACCACCGGGCATCCAGCAGCGAGTGCGGGAGCGCATTTTCTTGTAATCATGGCAATTGGAAAATTCCATGGCGTAATCGCGGCAACCACACCTATAGGTTGCTTGATGACTAGAATTCTACGGTCATTTGCAGGTGTAGGGATGACATCTCCATAGGTTCTTTTCCCTTCCTCAGCAAACCACTCGATAAATGAAGCACCATAGCCGACTTCACCTCTAGCTTCTACCAAAGGTTTACCTTGCTCCGATGTCATCAAAGTAGCCAGGTCTTCTTGATTCTTCATAACCAGCTCAAACCATTTTTTTAAAATACCAGCTCTTTCTTTGGCAGTCATACTTCGCCAACTTGGCCAAGCCTGGTCAGCGGCATCAATTGCCATATTTGTTTCTTTAGCACCCATATTTGGAAGCGTACATATAACTTCTTTGGTATAAGCATTCTTCACTTCAAATCTATTGTCAGAGTCAAGCCCCAGCCATTGACCATTGATATATCCAGCGGTTTTTAAGAGCTCAGTATTGTTCAGCATATTTTGTCCAAGATGTTCAAATAATGTTTTCGAAGTCGCAAATTATAATACCCTTAATTATAATTTGATGATATTTAACTTTGTTAGCTTTGGGCTAGTTGTTGTTTTTGTCTTTTGCCTATTAATGAAGCAGTTACCACGCCAACTGTTACCAAGCCTACTAAGATCGTAGATACGGCGTTGATTTCAGGAGTAACCCCCAGCCTTACCATTGAATATATCTTAATTGGCAGTGTTGTTGAGCCTGGCCCAGAGGTGAAACTCGCAATAACAAGATCGTCAAGGGATAAGGTGAATGCTAATAGCCAACCCGACACAATTGCCGGCAAAATAATTGGGAATGTGATTAACATGAAAGTACGAAAGGGTGTACAACCTAAGTCAAGAGCGGCTTCAGTAATACTGTCGTCATAACTAGACATTCTTGACTGAATAATCACTGCGACATAGCACATCGAGAAGGTTATATGGGCGAGCGTTACTGTTAACACACCCCTGTCAATTGCCAAGGATACAAACATAAGTAAAGTTGATAAGCCTATAATCACTTCGGGCATTACCATTGGTGCATAGATCATGCCGGAAAAAAGTGTTCTACCCCTGAAATTACCAAAACGTGTCATCACAATTCCGGCAATAGTGCCCAACAAGGTTGCCACAGTAGAAGATATAAAGGCAACCTTTATAGTAACCCATGCAGCATCTTTGATTCCTTGGTTGTGCATCAGTTCACCATACCATTTTGTTGAAAAGCCACCCCAAACAGTGACCAATCTGGATTCATTAAAGCTAAACAGAATCAATAAGATAATAGGGATATATAAAAATGAGAACCCAATTACTAAGGCAGCGATATTGAAGTTACCAAATTTTTTCATGAGATTGCCTTTTCTTGAGATTTTTGATAGAACATAATTGGCACCACTAGGATTGCTAGCAATATGATAGCAACTGCCGAAGCTACTGGCCAGTCTCTGTTATAGAAGAATTCACCCCAAAGAACTTTGCCAATCATAAGGGTTTGTGAGCCACCAAGTAAATCTGGGATAACAAACTCACCCATCACAGGAATAAAGACTAGAAAACAGCCTGCTAATATTCCAGGAAGAGATAAAGGTATAGTTACTGTCCAAAAGGTTTTTAAGGGACGACAACCAAGATCAGCGGCTGCCTCTAATAAACTCATATCCATTTTTTCTAAGTTTGCATACAGAGGCAAAATCATGAAGGGAAGATAGGAATAGACAATACCGATATAGACTGCAAGATCAGTATTCATAATAATAAGAGGCTTATCGATAATTCCAATAGTTGTTAATGCTAAGTTTAATAATCCTTCAGTCTTCAGGATTCCTATCCATGCATAAACTCTTATAAGGAAGGAGGTCCAGAACGGAAGAATAACGAGCATCAACAAGATGCCGCGCCAGCGTGTAGGCGCTCTGGCGACACTGTAAGCTATCGAATAGCCTATTATTAGCGTTAGTATTGTTGAAATGATTGCAATTTTTAGGCTAGAAAGATAGGCATGGATATAGAGCGAATCACTAAAAAGAAATAAATAACTATCAAGACTTGCCTGAATTGTTGGCCACCATGACTCACCCCACTTAAGAAGATCTGTATAGGGGGGCATTGCGATGACAGGCTGAGCAAGACTAATTTTAAGTACTATAATAAATGGGAACAAAAACAGAAAAAGTAACCACAAGTATGGAATTGAAATTATGGCGTTTCTTCCATTAAAGGCTCGTCTCAGAAAGGATGGGACTTGTATTTCTTTTATATTCATAAAAAACTAAGAAAGTAAAACAACAGCGGAATGGGGGACCCAATGAAGATAAACCTCATCTCCCCAGGTTAAATGGTGCTCAGCGGTTCGTTCACGGTTAGCACGGATGGCGGTAAGCTGTCTACCGTTTTCGAGTTTAACGTGATAGGTTGAAAAACTACCTCCATAACCGATATCTTCAATCTTACCTTTCAATATATTGCAATCAACTTCTGGTAATTTTTTTGATATTTCAAGTTTTTCTGGTCTTAGTGCAAACCATATTCTATTACCAACTGGCACATCAACTTTTTGAGTTGCGTAGATAATCGACTTTGAATCTTCAGAGAGTAGTTGAGTTCCCTTTTCGTCTTGACCCTTGTAGATACCTTTGAAGATATTAACGTCACCAATAAAGTCTGCCACCTCTCTGTTGATAGGTGCTTCGTAAATCTGTGTAGGTGTGGCAACTTGGATTAATTTTCCTGAATCCATTACACCAATCCTACTAGAAACAGTCATTGCCTCTTCTTGGTCATGTGTGACGATAACAAAAGTCACCTCCAATTTCTCCTGAATGTCCATTAACTCAAACTGTGTTTGTTCTCTTAGGCGTTTATCTAGTGCACCTAATGGCTCATCTAAGAGTAGCAATTTAGGTTGTTTAGCTAGGCTTCTTGCAAGTGCAACACGTTGACTTTGACCGCCAGAAAGTTGTCTAGGTTTGCGTTTGGCAAAATCAGTCAGTTCAACTAATTCCAACATTTCTTCAACCCTTTGATTGATGATATTGTCTGGTAATTTGTCTTGCTGTAAACCAAAGGCGATATTCTTTTCAACCGTCAGATGCGGGAACAGCGCATAAGACTGAAACATCATATTGATAGGTCTTAGGTGAGGTGGGATTTCAGAGATATCTTCACCATCAACAAGAACTCTGCCTTCGGTAAATCTTTCAAACCCAGCTAGCATTCGAAGTAGCGTTGTTTTTCCACATCCTGAAGGCCCTAATAATGAGAAGAACTCATTTTTATATATATCTAAGGATAAATTATCTATGGCTGTAAAGTTGCCAAATTTTTTTGTAGCGTTTACTATTTGAATGTAGGGTTTCTGGTTTGAATCCAGCCACGGTTCAGTTGTAGTAGTCTCTGTCATAACCTATAACATAAAAAAAAATACCTCCATGGCAATAAAACCATGGAGGTAATGATAGTGCAGTTTTAGTATCCTGTTGTAATCTTAGTCCAAAGACGGGTCACAACACGTTGTGTTGCAGCATCGTATGTTGGCACAGTATACAAACCTTCAAGAATTTCAGGTGTTGGGTAAACTGCTGGATCATTGAACAGCTCTTCATCTAAAAGAGGTTGAGAAGCTAAATTACCATTAGCATACCAAACATAGTTTGTTGCTGTAGCAATCTGCTCAGGTTCCATTGTCCAGTTGATGTACTGGTGGGCGTTATCAGGGTGAGGAGCATCTTTCGGAATGGCTAACTGATCAAACCACATAAGCGCACCTTCATCAGGTATTGCATAAACAATTTCAACGCCATTGTCAGCTTCCCAGGCATTATATTGAGCCATAAAGATATCACCTGACCAACCAACAACTAAACAGACATCGCCATTGGCAAGTGAATCAATATATTGCGATGAATGGAATTTCTGAATATATGGACGAACTTTTTCAAGGACGCCTTCTGCTTTTTTCAACACTTCGGCATCTGTTGTTGATGGATCTTCACCAATATATGCCAAAGCCGCAGGAATGATTTCTGTTGGCGCATTCAATAAATGAACACCGCAATCAGCGAATTTAGATACAACGTCTGGGTCGAAGACCATCGCCAGAGAAGTGACTGGAGCATTTTCCATTCTTTCATTGATCTTGCCTTCGTTGTAACCAAGACCAGTTGTACCCCACATCCAGTTGACAGAATATTCATTGAGAGGTCCATACTGTTCAACACGTTTTTCAACAACATCCCACATATTACCGATGTTTGTCAGTTTGGACTTATCCAACTTCTGGAAAACACCCGCCTGAATTTGTCTTGCCAAGAATCCAGCTGAAGGCACAACTACATCATAGCCTGAACCACCTGCTAAGAGTTTAGCTTCTAGTACTTCGTTGGAGTCAAAAACATCGTAGATCACTTTAATGCCAGTTGCGGCAGTAAAATCAGTATTCACTTGCTCATCGATATAGTCCGACCAGTTATAGACATGTACAACCTTTTCCTCTGCTACGGCGATTTGCGCTGAGCAGGCCAGTGCACTAGTGATAAGCAGACTTTTTACTTTTATTTTCATCATTTCTCTCCTTTATTATTAAACTTTTAATTATTGCTAATTAAAAGACTCTTTTGTAACCACAATTCAGAAGTTGCCATCAAAGACACCTCAAGTAAGAGTGATATTCAAAATCTGTTATTGTTGATTCAAATCTCTTTATTTCTGATTCTTTAACGCATTTATAGCATTGCACAAACTGTTCTCCAAAAAAATCTTTTACAAGAGATGATACACTTGTTTTCTCTACGGCTTCCCTCCATGTAACTCCTAGTGATGGTGGGTGTTGTGCATGGGCATTACCGACAGTTTCTTTACCAAGCGGAAGTTTGCCTTGTATGCCAGCATACACGCTCGCAAGTACTGAAGCAAATACTAAGTAGGGGTTGGAGTCGGCACTAGCGACACGGAACTCAAGCCTAGTCGCTTCAGCGGAAGCTTCTGGCAGTCTTATTAGGGCAGTTCTATTCTCATTGCCCCAACTTAAAGTTGTTGGTGCGTGATCAGCGTTATGAACTAGACGTCTATAAGAGTTTGAGTGTGGGGCGTAAAAAGATAGAAAGTCAGGAGTCGTTTTCAGAAGGCCTCCAATAGCCTGAGAAAAGAGACCCTGAGGTTGCTTATTCTTATCCACAGTAAACACATTATTGCCATCTTTATCGACAACACTTAGATGAACATGCATACCATTTCCAGCTTCTTCAGAAAATGGTTTTGCCATAAAGGAGGCATTCATATTAAATTGTCTGGCGCAATTTTTGATTAAGCGTTTCAATAAGAATGTTTGGTCAGCCATCAATAGGGCATCATCATGGTGCAGCAGGTTGATCTCAAATTGCCCAGGAGCGCATTCCTTGATTGCCGTTTCTGCGGGAATTCCCAAAGAGTGGGCGCTCTTTTCAACAAGGGTAAAAAAGCCTTCAAAATCATCCATCTCACTTAAGTTAAGTAATTGAACATCCTGGTAACGTCTATGGCTTCCAGGTATTAAGGGAGTTTGAGGGTGTCCATTAGCTTGAAGTTTTTTGTCGATAAGATAAAATTCCATCTCTGGAGCTATAACCGGCCTGAGGCCCATCTCAGTAAAACGATCCAGCACCTTGCTAAGTATGTGTCTTGGGTCGGCAAAAATAGCTTTGCCATCTCCATCCTCCATGCTCACTAAGCACTGAGCTGTATTGCGAGAATTCCAAGGCGTTACTGCAAGGGAACTTGCAACGGGTCTACAAATTGCATCACCGTCACCTGTCATAATCAAGCCAGTTCCCTTAGGATTGTCACCCCAGATATTTAGAACAAAGCTTGAAATAGGCATTCTAAGACCGCCATCGAATGCTTTTATTAGGGTTTTTGGTGAGGCGTTTTTTCCTCTTGGTATGCCATTAAAGTCTACATATATAAACTCAATTTTTTCCAACTCTGGATGTAAATCTAGAAATTTTTTTGCAATGTTTTTCATGGATTAACTTTCACTAATCATTTTTTTGATTGATATTTGTAGGTCGAATTACAATTCTTGAACGGATTATATTAAATTAATTATTGTCAAAAAGCAAAAATGGATTACACTATAACACTTTATTATTTTTGGTAATATAATTCGTTGAAGATTATTTACACTGTTTTATATAAGGAATGACTATGACTGACAGCACTTTAAACCTTCAAAACCGCAATGCACAGCATCACATGCAATCATTTAGCGATTTTGCTTACACAAAGAACCCATCGGCAACTCACATCATTACTCGTGCAGATGGTGTTTATATTTATGATAGTGACGGACACAAAATACTAGACAGTATGTCAGGGTTATGGTGCGTTAATATGGGTTACGGTCAGCAGTCAATTATCAAAGCAGTCAATAATCAGATGAAAGAGCTTGTTTACTATAATAATTTTTTTGGTACAAGTCATCCTTCAGCTATCAAGTTATCTGAAATGATTACAGATTTAACCCCTGAAGGATTGAATAAGATCTATTTTACAGGTTCAGGTTCTGAAGCAAATGACACTATGATTAGGCTCGTAAGGCATTACTGGGCTGCTAAAGGTAAGCCGACTAAGTCAGTAATCATTAGTCGAAAAAATGCTTATCATGGTTCCACTATGGCTGGAGCTAGTTTGGGTGGTATGAGCACGATGCATGCTCAGGGTGGATTGCCTATACCTGATATTGAACATGTAGATCAGCCTTACTATTTTGAAGCATGTGTTGAAGCTGGAGAAAAAATTGATGCTGATGAGTTTGGCATAAAAGCTGCACAAAGTCTGGCAAATAAAATTGATGAACTGGGTGAGGACAGAGTTGCAGCATTTATAGCTGAACCTATCCAGGGTGCAGGTGGTGTTATTGTTCCTCCAAAAACCTATTGGCCAGAAGTGGCTCGAATCTGTAAAGAGCGTGGTATTTTGTTGGTTGCTGATGAAGTCATTTGTGGATTTGGTAGGACAGGTGAATGGTTTGCGACTGATTATTATGATATTCAGCCAGACTTAATGCTTTTTGCAAAAGCGGTGACTTCTGGATATCTACCCGTAGGTGGAGTCATTGTGCGTGATGATATAGTAGATGTTATAGTCTCTGCAGGACAAGAATTTGCTCACGGTTATACTTATTCTGGTCATCCAACCTGCATGGCTGCAGGAATTGCTAATCTCGAATTGATGAAAGAAACAAATATTTTGCACCAAGTACAAAGCAATACGGCTCCCTATTTAGCTAGTAAGTGGAAAACTTTGGAAGAGCATCCATTAGTGGGTGAGGCTCGTTGCCTTGGAATGCTTGCTGCCTTAGAAATAGTCGAAGACAAAAATAATTATAAGCGCTTCGAAAATAGTAAAGAGATTGTAACAAGGTGTAAGGATTATTGCTATGACAATGGCTTAGTTATGAGGGCGATAGTCAACAAGATGGTTATTGCGCCGCCATTAATCTGCAGTAACGAGCATATAGATGAAATTATTGAAAAGGTATGGAAGTGTCTTGATTTGACTGCTCAATCCATAAAGTAGGTTAATCCCTCGCGTGCAATCTTATTACCAAGCCAGTCGTAATATAGAAATAAGTCAGCCCCATCTATCAGGAGATATTGAAGCAGACATCTGCATTGTTGGTGGTGGATACACAGGCCTATCGAGTGCTCTATATTTGGCAAAAGAGGGTCTCAGTGTAGTACTACTCGAAGCAAATAAGTTAGCATCCGGCGCCTCAGGTGCCAACGGAGGTCAAGTTTCTGGAGGGATGCGAAGAGATCAGTTTTATATAGAAAAAGCTCTAGGCAAAGAATATGCACGCGTTTTGTGGGATATAGGTGAGAAAGCTAAATACCATGCCAAGGAGTTGATGGATGAATATGAAATTCAGTGCGACTATAAAAAAGGTATCGCACACCCTAATCACAAGCAAAAATTTTGTGAAGATTCTCGGCGCTATGTCGAACATTTGAACCAGAATTACGATTACAACGATATTGAGTATCTAAATGACAATGAGATGAAAGAGGTAACTGGCTCTGAGACCTATTTCGGTGGCAGCTATGACAAAGGCGAAGCTCACTGTCACCCGCTTAATTACGCACTAGGTATCGCACAGGCTGCACTATCGGCTCATGCAAAGATCTATGAAAATAGTAACGTATCGAGTTATGAATTGTCTAACAGCCATGTTAAAGTGAATACCAAATCGGGTTCTGTTAAAGCAGAGCGTGTGGTACTTGCATGTAATGGCTATTTGGGTAATCTTGAGAAACGCTTAAATTCAAAAATATTACCTATGAACAACTATATTGTTGCCACTAAACCTCTAGATAATGAAACTGTTGCAAAGATTAATCCAAGAGATATCGCTTTTGCCGATTCAAGGTTCGTTATCAATTATTTTCGATTGAGTGCCGACAAGCGTCTGCTTTTTGGTGGTGGTGAAAATTACTCACAAGAACTTAGTAATAATGTCATTCCTATTGTTACAAAACCGCTTGAAAAGATTTATCCATTCTTAAAAGGCGTTAAGATTGACTATGCTTGGGGTGGTAAGTTGGCAATAACAATGAACAGGTTGCCATTCTATAAAGAAATGAATAAAGGAAAGGTGTTGAGTGCGCAGGGCTATTCAGGACAGGGTGTGGCTCTAGCAAGCTATGCTGGAAAGGTAATTGCAGAAAAGATTACTGGTGATGGAGAGATATTTGACACTATGGCCAATATTCCAATGCAGAGTTTTCCTGGCGGCAGATTTCTACGAAATCCTACCATGAAGATTGGGATGTTTTATCATGCTCTGCTTGACCGCCTATAGTTAATGGGGAAGAAAATCTAATATAATGAAGACTGTTGTTGCCACAATTTTTTAACAAAGACCAAAGTTAATGAGCGATTTTAAAGATGTAACTACAGACCAGGCGTTTACTAAAAAAACTCTCTATGGTAGAGATGGAGAGATGACCTATGGCGGCGCTCTTAGTTTTTTAAGACGCAAATACACCAAGAACTTAGAAGGTGTCGATATTGCTGTTAGCGGTATTCCATTCGACGCTGCAACAAGCTTCCGCCCTGGCGCACGATTTGGACCTAAAGCAATAAGAGAGGCCTCTGTTCAGCTTGCTGAGCTGTTGGCGTATCCTGATGGTATTGACCCTTTCAAGACTTTAGCGGTTATTGATTATGGTGACTGTGAACTGGATTATGGGTTTCATAGTAATGTCGTTTCTCAAATTGAAGCACATGCTAAGACTATTTTGGAATCTGGAACAGAGATGCTGACTTTTGGTGGCGATCATTTTATTACTTATCCTCTTTTACGTGCTCACGCTGAAAAGTATGGACCGATAGCACTTGTTCATTTTGATGCACATACAGATACTTGGCCTGATGAAGATGGTCGATTAGATCATGGGACTATGTTTTCTAGGGCTATAAAAGAAGATCTGATTGATACTAAACATTCTATTCAAGTTGGTATCAGAACACATAATAGTAACACCAAGGGTGTCACTATTCTTGACGCCCCATGGGTTCACAAGAATGGTGTTGATAAGGTTATTAAAAAAATAATTGCAGTTATCAAAGATCGACCAGCTTATCTAACTTTTGATATAGATGGTCTTGACCCTGCATATGCCCCGGGAACTGGTACACCTGTTGCTGGTGGCCTAACCTCTGCACAAGCCTTGGCAATTATCAGGGGGCTAGATGGTTTAAATTTTATCGGAGCAGATGTCGTTGAGGTTGCTCCTGCTTATGATCATGCTGAAATCACAGCTATTGCTGCAGCAACCATTGCTCATGATTATTTAGTAATCCGTGCAAAGCAAAAAATGAAGGCAAAGTAATAATTTAAAACTCTATATATGATGAGAATAGGCATACTACTAGTCGGAAGGGCGTCAGAAGATTTGGTCAATCAGTATGGTACCTATGCAGATATGTTGGTTGCATTGATTAATTCTGAAGAGAAAATATTTGAATTTAAAACTTTTAATATTCTTGATGATAAGTTTCCTGACGATCATCTTGAGTGTGATGGTTGGATTATTACGGGTTCACCACATGGTGTTTATGAAGAGTTACCATGGATGAAAACAATTAGCCAATTGATTAATGATATCTACGATGCTGGTTTGCCTATTTTGGGTGTCTGTTTTGGTCATCAATTGATTGCGCAAGCGCTCGGTGGTGACGTTGAAAAATCTCAGAAAGGTTGGGGTTTGGGACTTCATACCTATCAAATTGACAATAAATCTGGATATATGGGTAATTTGGCAGAAGAAATTACTTTAAATATTTGCCATCAAGATCAAGTAACAAACCTTCCTCGGGGTGCTGTCGTCTATGCACGCTCTGATTTTTGCGAGTATGCTGGGTTTTATATTAAAGATAAGGTTTTGACTATGCAAGCGCATCCAGAATTTTTGGTTGATTTTACTAAGGATCTTCTAAACGCTAGAAGAGATGTAACTATTCCAAAAGAGTTTGTCGACCGAGCAATGGTTGGACTTGAAGATAATCCAGGCCTTGTTCAATCAAGTCACTTCGCTGAGACTATTCGACGTTTTTTCTTAAATTAATCTAGCTTGTTAAATGCCGTTGTTGCTTTTTCAGTGACATATCTTCCAATAGGTATTGCCGAGGTTGCAGCTGGAGAGGGCGCGTTACAAACATGGATAGAACGCCTTGTCTCCTCAAACAAGAAGTCGTCAATCAATGATCCATCTTTTGAAACTGCCATTGCGCGAATGCCGGCAGGGTAAGGCTGGAGATCTTTGAGTGTAATTGAGGAAGCATATTTTTGTACTTGTTTCAAGTAGCCACGTTTGTATACAGAGTTCAGCATTTCCTTCATTCCGGATCTAAAATGATTCTTAAGTACTCCTCCAAAACCTTTAAAGGTAAACATTTCAATAGTGTCCTTTAAGCTGAAATTAACAATACCGTATCCTTCTCGCTTAAATCCAATAACGGCATTTGGTCCAACAGTAATGTTGCCATCAATCATGCGGGTTAGGTGTATGCCGAGGAAAGGTAATTTAGGGTTTGGTATGGGATAGATTAAGTGTTTGACAAGTGTATTGTGTTTCTCTGGTAATTTAAAGTACTCGCCACGAAATGGAATAATTTGAAAGCTTGTTTTAATATCCAAAAGGTTGGCCATTCTGTCTGCCATTAAGCCTGCACAGCAGACTAGATACTTTGAAATAAAGGTTTCATTTTTGGAAATAACTTTAATCTCGTCTAAGTCCTCTTTGAGATTAATTATTTCGGTATCGAGAAGGTATTCCCCACCCATTGCTTCATATTGCTCGGCCATTTTTTCGGCAACAATACGGTAACTCACAATGCCAGAGGATTTCACCAAAATAGCACCGACTCCTTGAACATTGGGTTCGGTTTTAAGAAGCTGTTGTTGATCTAAAATTTCAGCTTCAATTTCATTTTCTTTGCATCGCTGATACAAGTCATGCATACCTGATAACTCTTCATCAGAGGTGGCTACTATTAACTTACCGCACTGGTTAAAGGGGATATGATGAGTTGTACAAAAGTTGATTGTTTCTTTTAAACCTTCCTTACAAAACTTAGCCTTGAGACTACCAGGTTGGTAATAGACTCCGGCATGCATAACGCCACTATTATGGCCTGTCTGGTGGTCACCAAAGGAGTTTTCTTTTTCCACTAAAAGGATGCGCTTATCGGGTTGTTTTGTAATGAGTGATAGTGCGGTTGAAACTCCTACTATTCCGCCACCAATAACTATATAGTCGTACATTTGGATAGTCTAAATACTAAAAGAAATAATCACAAAGGTTACACATTATTGTTGTTGTCATAACCGGTATTTTCAACAAAAACACCTCTCTGACGTAAAAGTTCTCGATGAAGATTTTTGTGGGCAATAAACTTATCTCTACCATGCAACCAAATATAGTTATTGATAATCAAAATACTGCCCTCTTGCAATTTAACATTAAAGGTTTTAGTTTCATTTTCAAGTGACTCTCCCAGTTCATACAAATATAGACCCTGATCCATATTTAATGGCTCTACAAATTGATCAATAAAAGACATTCTTGGTTCACCTTTGACTTGCTCTTTAAGAAAAATAGGGTGATAGGTCTTATAGCCAACATTTTTACTTGCTGGAGAGCCCCATTGTAGATTTTCATTTGCTAAAGGATGTTGATAAAATTTATCTAAATCTTGCCAGTCATCAACATGGAGTAAGAGCGAATCTCCTCCTTCAACATTCACTTCAACCATCTTTTGCATGATAACCCAATCAGTAAGTTCTTTAACGTAAGTGCCGTCATTATGAAGCTCCATTCTGCGGTGGGCTTGGCGAAGATAACTATCACTATTATCATCATTTTTTACACTAAATCTTGCGTAATATTTACCGGACATTGAATCAAGATTGGGAACACCAATGAGATGAGAAACTGCCGTTGATAGGAGAATATTGAAGTCAATCAAATCAATACCATTTAGTGATGAATCATCTATTGATTCGCATTGAAGTAAAACAGCTCCAGTAGAACGATCCTTGATTGTGTTTAATAAATAATTACCGAGAGTGTTGTTAGTTGTCTGATTAAGACTATTTGCAACCAAAAACCTAAGAAAAGGCTTGTATTCGACTGATTGGACATCAAGATTAGAGATTTTTTCAGCAAAGTGTTTAACTGTGTCTTTACTAAGCGAAACTGTTTGAAGCCTTTCATTAGTAGGGTGAGAGCTTGTCTCAAAACCAAAATTACTTTTATTTAACGTTTTTTTCATAATATATGTCTCTTAATTATAAAATGTCGACATTTTATAATTATAACTACATTTATGTTAAAATTCAAATTATAATATTTTTTATCGTATTAACTTTTTATTCATTATTAATAATATAAAAATAAATAGTTTATGAAAAATTCTAAGCAAAATACAGCCGCTCAGATACTTGATTCATTAACTAATGATATTATTCAGGGTGAATACTCACCCAGACAGAAGCTACATATAAAAACCTTAAAAGAACGATACAACGTTGGCACAAGTCCCTTACGAGAAGCTTTATCTCAACTAATCGCAAAGGATTTAGTGATATCTGAAAATCAAAGAGGTTTCTATGTCAGTGATATTTCAATTGATGATTTGACAGATATCTATCAAGCTAGAGCAAAAATAGAGTCACTTTGCATTGAAATGGCTATAGAGAAAGGAGATGATTTTTGGGAGGCTAATTTGATTGCAGCTTCACATCGTTTAAATAAATATAGTAAATCAGACAAAATAGATATGGGCGAATGGCAGAGTCGTCATGCCGCCTTCCATGAGGCATTAGTGGTAGGTTGTATGTCTCCAAGACTTTTTCAAATAAGAGATTCATTATTCGAAAAATCTACTAGATATCGTAATCTTTGGTTGAGAGAAAATGTTACTAACACTGCAGCACTTAAAATCAATCAGAATGAACATGCAGCTTTGTTGATCCTAGCTCTTGAAAGGGATAAAAAATCTGCCAAAAAGCTTATTGAAGCACACATTATGACACCAGTAGAGATTATTAAAAAGAGTCTATCTCAACTATAGTTTGATTGCACTGAACTGCAAAGGTCGAGAGAGTTTTGATGGAATGCTATGTTTGTTCTCAAACAGAACAGGTGCCAAGGTTTTAAGCATGTCTTCGTAAACCTCTTTTTTAAAGTTAATGACTTCATCAACAGGGTTCCAGTAATCAACCCATTTCCAGTCATCGAACTCCACCTTATTATGTAGACTAAGGGAAATATCACTATCATTGGATACTAGCTTTAGCAAGTACCAAACCTGTTTTTGCCCAATACAGGTCGGTTTTTGTTTACGCCTTATATGTTCCATGGGTAATTCGTAGCGTAGCCATTTTGGTGTTTTCGCAAGTAAACTGACCTGCTTGGGTGCAAGTCCAACCTCCTCCTCAAGTTCTCTATAAAGAGCTTCTAATTCAGTTTCGCCCTTATCGATCCCGCCCTGAGGAAGTTGCCAAGCATCTTGTTTGTATCGCTTTGCTAAAAGGATTTGTTTTTTTTCGTTTGTAATTACAATGCCAATATTAGCGCGATAACCCTCGCTATCTATCACTAGTCATCGCCTGAAAAAATACCTAAAAGGTGAATCAGACTTAAGAACAAGTTGTAAATAGAAATATATAGGGTGACGGTTGCCATGATGTAATTCGTTTCTCCACCACGAATGATATTGCTTGTTTCGAACAATATCAAACCACTCATCAACAAAATAAATGCTGTAGACACTGTCAACGCTAAGGTTGGTATCTGGAAAAAGTATGCAGCAATACCTGCCAGAAATGCAACCACAATACCTGCAGTTAAAAAGCCAGACAGAAAGCTAAAATCTTTCTGCGAATAAAGCGCATAGAAAGACAGTGACAAAAAGATAGCAGCAGTTCCCGTCATTGCCATTGCTACTAACTCAGCACCATTCGAAAAAGCCGTTGTATAGATACCAATAATAGGACCCAAGGTTAAGCCCATAAAACCAGTTAGGGCAAAAACCGCAAATATTCCAGCCGCTGAGTTTCTTAGTTTTGTCACTAAGAATAAGAGACCAAAATAGCCACCTAAGGTAATCCATATTCCTAAGTAAGGAAAATTAAGGGACATTGATAAGAACGCCATCAGGCCGCTAAAAAGTAGTGTTGCTGAAAGTAGCTGATAAGTGTTTCTCAGTGTACGATTGATAACAATCGCATTTGTTGTTGTTTGAACGTTTGTACGCATAATCTTAAAGTTAAGTAAAAGTGTAAAATATAGTCAATTTTGACTGAAAACACAAGGCTTTCATGAAACTTATTTTGGGTATGGGGCTGACCGGTTTGTCGGTTGCACGCTTTTTTTCATCAAATAATATTGTCTACCGTATAGCGGATTCTCGTTTGTCACCGCCAATGCAGGATATATGTAAAAAAGAAAATCTCCTCTCAGATTGTCATCTTGGTGAATGGAAAGAATCACTACTTGACAATATCACTGAAATTATTATCAGTCCCGGAATTGCGGAAACGGAATCAATTGTTGGCTGGGCGCGACTACAAAAAATCCCCGTTATCAGTGATATTGAGCTTTTCGGTCGCTATACAAAGGCGCCAATTGTTGGCATTACCGGCTCTAATGGTAAATCTACAGTAACACAATTATTGGGTGAAATGGCCATAGGTAGTGGGAAAAACGCAGTCATTTGCGGCAACATTGGTAAACCAGTTATGGAGAGTTTGAGTGACGAAGCTGAACTATACGTTGTTGAAATGTCTAGTTACCAGCTAGATTATACAAACAACCTTAATTTATTAACTGGGGTAGTCACCAATATCAGTCCAGACCATCTAGATAGATACCCAAATTATGATATTTATATTGCCTCTAAGTTAAAACTTTATGAATACTGCCAGTATTCGGTTGTTAACCTTAATGAACCTTTAGTGAAAGGTATCAAGGGTGACAGTTACTACGCCATTGAAGAGGCTACTCAAAGTTGTGAATTTAGTGCAAAAAAAGTTGGTGGTATCTATACCATTTACCAGGGTAAAAATATTCTAATGACAAGTGATGACCTGATAGTGGTTGGGCAACACAATGTTGAAAATGTGCTTGCAGCCTTATCGCTTGGCCAACAAGCGGGGCTATCAGTACAGGAGATGATACAGGTCGCAAAGTCCTTTACAGGTTTACCACACAGATTGGAGTGGGTTGCCAATCTTAGTGGAGTAGATTACTTCAATAACTCCAAATCTACCAATGCAATTTCTACAATCACAGCTATTGAGGCTCTTTCAGATAGATATAAATCGATAGTTTTAATTGCAGGCGGGATTGCAAAAAAAGAAGACTACTCAAAACTTTTTCAGTTAATAAGTGAAAAGATTAATGCTGTGATCTTGATTGGAGAGTCTGCAACATTATTTTCTCAGCAGATTAATGGTTGTCCTGTGAGTATTGTTGAATCAATGAAACAAGCAGTCATCTCATCAAAAGCTATTGCCAAGGAAGGCGCAATATTGCTTTCACCTGGTTGTGCAAGTTTTGATATGTTTGTTGATTTTAATGAACGCGGTGAAGTTTTTAAGCGTCACGTTCTTGAAGACAACAAGGATTTTCTATAAATAGAGACGAGCGATATATTGTAGTTATTACAGCGAATTATTAGATACAGCAAGATTAGTGCAAAGTGCAACAATTTCTTTTTCTATATGAGCTGTATTTTTAGGACGTTTTTTCCCATAACCCACAAATAACATCATTCCTTCAATTAATGCTGCAATCATCACGGCACGATGTTTTCGCATATGATTACCCATATCTGGATTAAGTGTTTCTATTAAGTTTTCAATATTATTTGTGTGGTCAAGATACATTTTATTCATTATATTATTAGTCTTCTCATCAACATATGACATTGCCCAGAGTTGATAGAAAAATCCAGCTGTCTGAATATTTTTGGTGTCTTCAATTAAGTATTTAACGTAGTTTTTAAAGTTTTTTTCAGGGTCACTCGAATGTGTTGAGATCTCCTGAACTTTTTTGTCATACAAAGAAATCACATATTCTAATGTCGACTTTATTAGGATCTCTTTGGTAGGAAAGTAGTGTTGAAGCGTCTTTAAGTGGATTCCTGTGATGACTGCTATCTTTCGCAAACTAAGCTTATCATAGCCCTTTTCCGAAAGCAGCACCCTTGTCGCCTCCAGTATCTCCAAGTTGCGTTTTTTCGAACTTTTTCGTTTTAACTTCCTTGGCGAAATATTTTCCAGTGAGTCGTATTGTTGATTGGTCATAAGTTTATTTTATTCAAATTACAAAAATGTCATTGTACGTAGCATCTAATATTTTTTTTTGACTTTTATTTCAACAAGTAGTATATTACTACATAAAACCGTCAATTGACGGTCAAATGACTTAAATTTTTTTTATGAGATACTATTATGGCTAGAGAAAAACGTCACGATATTCTTTTTGAACCAATCAAACTTGGACCAAAAACCCTTAAAAACCGATTCTGGCAAGTACCTCACTGTAATGGAGCTGGATCAGATAAACCAGGAATGCAGGCATCTTTTCGAGGAATGAAAGCTGAAGGTGGTTGGGGGGCAGTTTTTACGGAAGTTTGTTTTATAACACATGATAGTGATATTCATCCATGGGTTGGAAGTAAAATTATTGATGAAGGTGACGTTAGGAATTTATCCTTGATGTGCGATAGTATCCATGCTCATGGTGGCCTTGCTGGTGTGGAGCTTACTCATGCCACTTCCTTTGGCTTCAATGCAGAAACCCGTGAACCAGCTCGAGCAGCCTCACAAATACCACATGAATTTGAACCTATGGCAAGTGCAAGGGCGATGACAATTAAAGAAATTCGACAAATACAACGTGAACATGTGGATGGAGCTTTAAGAGCAAGGGCAGCAGGTTTTGATTTGCTGACTCTTTTCGTTGGTCTCGCGACAATACCTCAGCATTTCTTGTACCGTTCTCACAACAAACGTACTGACGAATATGGTGGTTCCTTTGAAAACCGATGTCGTTTTACTCGAGAATTGTTAGAGATGATGAGAGAAGAAATTGATGACTGTGCAATTGGAATACGTTTTCCAATTGATACCTTGCCTGAACCTTTTGGTCTTGGAGATTTGGGAACAAAAGCTGAAGATGAGGGCGTAGCTTTCATCAAGGCAATGGACGATCTGGTTGATTATTGGGATATAAATATTGGCACCCTAAACTGGGGAGAGGATGCAGGATCTTCACGGTTCTTTGATTCAAATCATCAAGCCCAGTATACCCAACATGCAAAAAAAGCCTCTAAAAAACCAGTTATAAATGTTGGTCGCTTTACAGATCCGGAAGTTATGATTAAAGCAATAAATTCAGGTCAGTGCGATATTATTGGGGCAGCTCGTCCATCTATTGCCGACCCATTTCTGCCAAAAAAAATAGAGGAAGGTCGATACAATGATATCCGAGAATGTATTGGTTGCAATATTTGTGTTTCTCGATGGGAAAAAGGTGGGCCGCCGATTTGGTGCACTCAGAATCCAACTTCTGGTGAAGAATATCGTAGGGGATGGCATCCTGAAAAATATATTCCAACAAAAAATCCTGATCTACCAATTGTTGTTGTTGGGGCAGGCCCTGCTGGACTTGAGTGTGCGATGACTCTCGGTCTTCGTGGCTATAATACTGTCCATCTAATTGAAGCTGAAGCTGAAATAGGTGGTCATTTACGTTGGGTTTCTAAACTGCCTAATTTTGGGGCTTGGAAGCGTGTTATTGATTGGCGGGAAACGCAAATTAGAACAAAAACCAATGTACAAATTATCTTGAATAATCGGCTTAATTATCAAGATGTTCTTGAATGTGGAGCTGAGCGCATTGTTTTCGCAACCGGTTCTAACTGGGACGAAACGGGTATGTCATCACTACTTCATGATTATATAGCTGGTGCTGACGCTTCAAAGCCGGAAATTTGTAATCCAGAACAGTATTGTGTACATGGGAAAAAACTCGGAAAACGAGTATTAGTAATCGACAATGATCCTTATTATATGGGTTCTGCTATGGCGGAACTTATTGCAGAAAATGGCCATGAAGTAACATACGCTACTTATGGAGAAACCGTTGGCCCTTACCTCCGTCTGGTTTTAGAAGAGCAACGAATGTTAATGCGACTTCTTGAGCTCGGTGTTACAACGATTCATCAGCATGTCGCAGTAGCTGTTGAAAACGGAAATGCAACTCTTGTGGATATATGGAAAGGTGAGGAAATGACTGTCGAATACGATAGTATTATGTTAGTCACGCACAGAACTTCTAATTGCGATTTATATGATCAACTACAAGGGTCGCCTGATGAAATGTCCAATGCTGGAATTAAGTCTATACATTTAATCGGTGACGCTCACACGCCAAACGTAATTGCACAGGCAACTTTTTCTGGAACTCGTCTTGCAAGGGAATTTGATTCAGATAATCCCGACCAACATAAGCCTTTCATTCGTGAACGTCGTCTCATAAATGCGACAGAAAAGGATTATCAGCTTGATGCTGAGGTGATAAAGGTTAAACCATATCATTAAGAGGAATTTGCTATGTCAGATGAATTAAAACAAACCCCATTTTCATCATCCTATCCTGATGGAGTTGTCGAATGGATTGATATATTCGGTTATGCAGTCCCATTAACCTGGGGTGATCCTAATGTTGAATGTGCAGCAGTTCGGAATCAAGCTGCAGCGTTTGAATTTTCTATGCTTCTCAAATGGGACGTAGAAGGCGCGGGAGCAATACAAACCGTGAATAATATATTTTCGCGCGATATAAGTGAGATGAAACCGGGAACTATTGCCTACGGTGTCGTCGTTAGTGAAGCAGGCAAAATGGTCGATGATTGCACGGTTTTTGTATACGGTCCCGAACTTGTTCGAATTATTGGAGCAAATCCAATAGTTGGTGATTTACTGGATCATTATCGTACAAATAATGTCACCATTAGTGAGCGTTGTGATGAACTTGCTCAGCTCTCAGTTCAAGGGCCTTTAAGCAGAGAAATATTACAAAAACTAACAAGTAGCGATATAAGTAATGATGCGCTTCGTTGGTATCATTTCATTACTGATGTCGATATGGCCGGCATGAAAGTTCAAATTAGCCGAATCGGTTACACTGGTGAACTTGGTTATGAAATCATGCTACCTGTCGATAGTGCGCAAGCATTCTGGGATGCTCTTTTTAAAGTAGGAGAGCCACTTGGTTTATTACCAGCTGGAGCTGCTTGCGTAATGATGTGTCGTATCGAAGCTGGCTTGATTATGGGTGAAGTCGAATATGATCATACGATGACCCCTTACGAATGCCGAATGGCTTGGTCAGTTGATCTTAACAAGGATAATTTTCATGGAAAGGATGCTCTAATCGAAGCACAGAAAAACCCTTCATTAAATATCGTTAGTGTTATATTGCCGGGGGAAGGTGAATACGATGGCGTCGAATTAATGGACAATAACAAGAAGGTAGGTATAGTTACAATGGCAATTCCTTCGCCTTACCTAGACGGACAATTTCTTGGATTAGCTCGAATCAATCGGGAAAACTCGTCAGTGGGTAATAGACTAGATCTAAGTATGGAAAGCGATGGTCAGGCAGAAATCGTGGCAACTCCAGTTTATGACCCTGAGAGAGTTAGATCACGTTCTTGATAATTGATAAGTATTATGTTTTAATTGAATTGAATAACTTGATAATTGAAAAGTATTATGTTATATTTGGATTGTTCGTATACGAACGTCTCTTTAATATGACTTAATTGAGTGAAAAGAATAATCCACTGGATTATTTGTGAGACGTTTTTTTTATAATTGAATTAACTTAAAAAAGGAGATAAATGATGAATAAAATTTTTATTGGAGTGTTATTTGCACTTTCAACTTTTATGGTAGGTATGCCAATTGCACAGGCTGATTATCCTGATAAACCTGTGACTTTTGTTGTTCCATGGCCTCCTGGGGATCTTGAAGATGTTTTAACTAGAATGATTGCGGAAGACTTTCAGGCTGAATATGGTGTTGCTGCAGCGGTTGTTAATAAACCAGGTGGTGGCGGTGGTCCATTCCCAGGTGCAATGGAAGTAGCGGCGGCAGATCCTGATGGTTCCATGGTAGGTTCATTTGTAATCGGTGTACCGGTTGTAGGACCAGAAATTGGAATAGAGGGTTTAACTAAAGAAACTTTTGAGCCTCTAGGGATTTTTCTAACCTATCCATTTGTGATAGCTGTAGCAGGCGATGCTCCATATAGTTCACTACATCAATTAGCTTATCATGCTAAAAGTAACAAAGTAACGCTAGGTCACTTTGGTGACCCACTGGCACCAACCCAGGTGACCAAAGCTGCAGCTAAGATAATGGGCTTCGAATGGGGTTCAGATGCTGCCTTTGATATGTTGGACTGTAATACTTTAGCTTCAGGTGATGCAGACGTTATTAATACAACGATTCAGCTAATCCTGCCATGCTTAAATGACGTTAAAGTTTTAGTTTCTATAACAAATGAGCGTATTTCTAAGGTACCGAACACACCAACAATTGGTGAATTGATACCTGAGTTAGACATATTTTTATGGAACGGCTTATTTGTCGGAGCAGGCACACCACAGGATGTTAAAGATAAGATTACTGCTGTTGCCAAGAGATCAATGCTAAGTGATAGGGCGCAAGAAGTTGCGGCCAACAGCGGTGCATTAATCTACTGGATGGATGCTGATGCTTCAACTGCACAAATCAATAAAGACAGGGCGACCATGGCTACTATTGCCGGTCTTTAGAAAAGATAAAACTACAAAGAAAAGGAAGGTTCATTTACCTTCCTTTTTTTTATTTAAAATATAAACTAATCATAATTTTATAGGTCTTTATGGGTAGAGAAGAATATCAAGCAGGTGATTTAGTCTTTGCAATGCTGATGTTGTTTATTGTACTGGTTTTACTGGTATCAATTCCCTTTGAAACAAAGTGGTTTGATGGCGTCCCATTAGTTAAACAGCCAAGACTTTGGCCCACATTTTGTTTAGTCGGAATGGCTCTTTTTGGTTTGCTTTATAGTATTCAGATTTGGCGAAGCTATAAAATTCAACTAGGCCAGGTTCAGGGTGAATTGAATGAATTATCATCCTGGTTAAGGCCTTTAGAGTTTGTTTTTTATTTTGTATTGTATGTTTGGTCTGTTCCTTTAGCAGGCTATTTACTTTCAACCTTATTGTTTTTCTCGCTACTAACCATTAGGGCAGGTTATCGAACTCTTTTAATGTTCTGGGTTAGTTTGGCAACGGGATTTGGAATTGTGATTGTATTTAAATCTTTGTTACAAGTGAAGATAGCCAGTGGTGCAATTTATGATTATCTTCCAGATGGCTGGGCAACATTTTTTATGATTTATTTTTGATTAGAATTCATGGAATTAATTCTTTCAAGTTTTGACATATTCCTTCGATGGGATGTCTGGGTAGCTATATTAGTTGGTTCAATAGGTGGAGTGATTATAGGCGCGATTCCAGGCGTCGGACCAGCCGTGGCGATTGCTATTTTGCTCCCTGCAACCTACAGTATGGACCCAATTATTGGTATTACTGTGCTATTGGGTATTTATGGTTCTGCAATGTATGGTGGTGCGATTCCTGCAATTTTGATTAATACTCCTGGTACACCTGTCAATGCATTGACTACTTATGATGGTTACAGCATGACGAAAGACAATAAAGCAAGGCGAGCAATCACTCTGGCTTATTGGTCTTCATTTACTGGCGGTATTTTCTCAATCATAGCTCTCATTTTTATGACATCTTTAATAGCCAAGGTGGCCCCACTATTTGGCTCTAGGGATATACTAATGGCAGCCTTGTTGGGATTGGTATTGGTTGTTATTTCACATAGAAAACAAACCTTAATAGCTGGAATGCTAGTTTTCTTTGGAATGTTTATAAGTACTATCGGAATGGAAAGTGTCAAATATTCAAAGCGATTTACTTTTGACCAATCGTGGCTCTTATCAGGTTTTGATTTAATTACCGTATTGCTCGGTTTATTTGCAGTTTCTCAAGCTTTCATACTACTTATTGGTAACGATAGACGAGTGTCAATGCCTAGTTTAAAAGGTAAAAAAAGTGAAGGCTTTTTCGATCTAATTAAATATAAAACTGTTGCGCTCATTTCCTCAGCGATGGGAGTGATAATGGGAATTATTCCTGGTGTAGGTGAGTTCTTAGCACAATTTTTTTCTTACAATATAGCCAGAGGCATTTCTGACAAACCTGAGAGATTTGGTAAAGGGGCTCCAGAAGGCATTATCGCCTCTGAAGCTGCCAACAATGCCGTTCCAGCTGCAGCCATGATTCCACTTTTAGCACTCGGTATTCCTGGCGAAGCTTTAACCGCAATGATGCTGTCAGTTTTTTATGTTCACAACATCATTCCGGGTCCAGATTTGTTTGTAAGACATCTTGATTTTGTGTATGGACTATATGAAAGTTTAATTGTAATTAATATTATTGTGATGATTTTCTTGCTTTTTGCTACAAAGTACCTACTCAAAATAATTCAGATACCACAGCGTTTTTTAGGTGTCTCAATTTTGGGTCTCTCTTTTGTTGGTGTTTATACGCTACGAAATTCTATGATTGATTGCATAATGTGTGCAGTTTTTGGTATATTTGGTTACGCTTTAAAGAGACTTAATTTACCTATTGTGCCCATCATTCTTGGAATGGTATTAGGCACTATTATGGAACAAAGGTTTCGTGCCAGTCAGGCACGTATCGATACTCTGTTTGACTATATAAATAGACCCATATCAGGCACAATTTTTGCGATAATTGTGATAGCACTATTAATTCATTTTTGGTCAATATGGCGCCAATACAGAAGGAAAACTAACTAATCTACATTAATTGAATGACTAAAAATATCTTATTTATTATGTGTGACCAGCTAAGGCATGACTATCTTGGTTGTACTGGCCATTCCAGCTTAAAAACACCAAATATTGATATGCTTGCCAGTCGAGGTATGTTGTTTGAGAATAGTTATTGTAATGCCTCTCTCTGTGGTCCTAGCAGGGCAAGTTTTTATACAGGTCGTTATATGACTAGCCATGGGGTGATGGCTAATGATGACCCAATAAAAGTGGACGAAGTTACCTTAGGCGATTACATGCGTGAGTTGGGTTGCGAAGCGCATGTTGTAGGTAAAAGTGAAGGCCGTCCTAATGAAGAAAGCTTGTCACGTTTAAAGATACCACTAGATTCTGAAATAGCTTTAAATCGTCATGACAATGGTTTTACCCCTTTTGAGCATTATGGAGGTTTATATCCAGAGCCAATTGTCCATGATGGAGTTGGTTATAACGATTATTTATTGTCTCAAGGCTATGAGATGCATAATCCTTGGGAAAACGCAGCCAATACGGCCACTAAATCCGGTTTGAAATATAGTGGATGGGAAATGAGAAATGCTCATTTGCCTTCAGATATCGAAGCACAGCATTCAGAAACAGCTTTTTTAACTAATCGGGCAATGGAGTATATTTCTACTCGAAATAAGGATACGCCATGGTGTTTGCATTTGAGCTACTTCAATCCTCATTGGCCTTTGCTTGCTCCCTCGCCGTACCACAAAATGTATAAAGACAGTGATGTTATAGGGGTTGTTAAGGATAAGATCGAGATGAAAAATCCTCACCCCGTCTTTTCTGCTTTTCAGCAACTTGAATATTCTCGAAACTACACTGATGAGGAAAAACGTAGACACGTAATTCCGACCTATATGGGCTTAATAAGTGAAATTGACCATCATATTGGTAGACTTATAAAATTTTTGGATGAAAATAATTTAAGTAGAAATACTTTAATTATTTTTACCAGTGATCATGGTGACTATCTTGGTGATCATTGGCTTGGTGAGAAGGACTTATTTCATGAGCCTTCTATTCGCATTCCATTAATTATTGTTGAGCCTGAAATGCCAGAAAATCTTCGTGGATCTACTGAAAATAGAATGATTGAATCCGTTGATGTAGTGCCGACCCTTGTCGAAACGATGGGAGGCTCATATGCATCTAATAGAATGGAGGGTCGATCACTTGTTCCATTGCTTTTTGGTGATAATCCAACTTGGCGTGATACAGTTTTTGCCGAAATAGATTATAGCGATCGTGGTGCCAGACAAATTCTTGACCATCACCCTTATAAGTGTCGAGGCTACATGATAAAAAATACTCAATGGAAGTATATTTATTGGGAAGGCTTCCGAGCACAATTGTTTGACTTGTTGAACGACCCTAATGAGTTCAATGATTTAGCTGAAAATCAAGACCAATCTGAGCGTTTAGCTGACTTTGAAAAGCAATTATTTACATGGCTAAGACAAAGAAAGCAAAGAACCGTGGTTCATTTAGATGAACTTTATAAACGCTCGCCTGAAGCAGACGAGAAGGCAGGCATTATTATTGGTAGATGGTAGATGAACGAGCAGCCAATTAAAATTGCGATACTTGACTCAGTGCCAAAATTTCATTGGCGTGATGACAATGGTGTTACTGATGGCCAGAAATTTGTTGACTTACTAGCGCCTGAAAATGTCAATGCAAAATTTGATATTTTTTATGTTTCGGAGTACGAGTTTCCTGACAATATTGAGAGTTATGATGGTTACTTGTTGACAGGAAGCCCAGTTAGTGTGCATGATAATCATGATTGGATCAAAATGCTTTCGGAGTTTGTGGGCCAGGCAGACAATAAAAATAAACCAATCGTCGGGGTATGTTTCGGTCATCAACTCATTGCAAAGTATTTTGGCGGTGTTGTTGGTAATAACGAAAAAGGCTGGATGATAGGGAGCTTCCCTTTAGAAATCAAAAAAAAATTTCCTTGGATGAAGAATACATTAGATACTACTGACCTATATCATTTTAATAAAGAGAGAGTCACTAAATTACCTGAAGGCGCAATAAGTTTTGCTAGCACTAAAGACTATCCAGATTTTGCTTATACTCTTGGCAATAATATCGCTTGTCTTCAGGGGCATCCAGAACAACCAAAACGCGCTATGTATAACTTTCTTGAAGTTACTAAAAATGTGCTAACCGAAAAAGAACTTGAAAATGCTAAGCTGCGTATTGAAAATGGTAAGTCTGATTCAAGTATCTGGGCTCAGTGGATTATGGAGTTTTTTTATTCTTAGTTTCCTTGACTCAGAGTTGAGGTTATAGTATATTGATTAATAACGTTCGTATACGAACAATTTTTTGCTTATTCCATTGAGCTGACGCAGTTAGAGAGTTTTTTGATTTTTTTGGAGAATAAATTTGGGTGAAATAGTAGGGGTTGGATTAGTATCCCATGCGCCGACAATCATGATGACTAAAGAGCAGCGGTATGCTCTAAATGAAGGTAAAGAAATCTCGTTAGTGACAGGTTTTCAAGATATGCGACGTGAAATCTTAGAGCCACTCAATCCCGATGTTGTTATTGTTATTGACACGCATTGGTTTACGATTGTTGAGTTCATTGTCACCAGCCATCAAAGGCGTCAAGGTTTTTATACATCGGAGGAGTTGCCTCGGACAATGAACAGCATTCCGTTCGATATAACTGGCAACCCAGAATTAGCAAATAATATTGTAGAGCGTGTCAATGAAAATGGGGTGCGTTGCTCTGCCAATGACAATGAACACCTACCAATACATTATCCAACTGTTAATTTGCTTGAGTATCTCCAAGGTAATGAACAGTGGCTTTCTATGAGTATTTGTGGTACTGCTAAGAAAGAGCATTTTATGAAGGTTGGTAGGGGCTTGAAAGCAGCCATAGAGGAATCTGATAAGCGTGTAGTGATATTAGCTAGTGGAGGATTAAGTCATAGATTTTGGCCACTTGATGAACTCGAGAAACACGAAGCTTCTGACCCTATTCACATCATTACATCAGGGGCAAGGAAAGCTGATGAGAAGCGAATTGATTGGTTAAAAAAAGGTGATCATCGCTCTGTATTTGATGGAATGGATGAATATAATAAATACTCTCCAGAGGGTAAATTTGGACATTATTTAATTATGGCAGAAGCTATTGGTGGAGTGAATTGTCGAGCTAAAGGTCGCCAGTTTGGTGACTACGAAAACGCCACAGGAACAGGACAAGTTCATCTTTGGTTTGATCAACCTGTTGAGGGTTGGACTTAAATATTTCGCCAGATATATTAGAAATTACTGAGATTGGCTATACGTGCCGTGATTGACTCCATTCCTTCTTGTATAGTAATCTGACATCCCAAGCGACTATTAATCGGAGCAAGCTCATCGATTTCCATTTCTATTATTACTGTTTCCATTTCATCTCTTTCTTCAAGCTGCTTTCCTTTAACTGATTCAATTAGAACGTGGCAAGTACCACACATACAGGAGCCACCACAAGCACCCTCAATACCAGCAAGATTATTATCAAGGGCCAATTGCATTAAATTTTGCCCTACATCTGCTTCAATCAAGACTTCAGAGCCATCTTCCAATATATATTTAACGGTTGTCATTTACTTCATCCTAATAAAATAAAAATACTACTCAGATAAAGAATCATCAAGTATTTGAAAGGTTTTTAAGTCACTATGAAAATCAATTCCATAATCACCACCTTCTCGTCCAATACCACTCAGACCAAAACCACCGAATGGTGCTGTCAGGTCACGAATAAGAAAACAGTTAACCCAAACCGTGCCTGCGCGAATTGCACGTCCAACTCGTTCAGCGATGTCGCGATTCTTGGTATAGAGCATTCCGGCAAGACCATATTCAGTACTGTTTGCCAACTCGATTGCTTCTGATTCAGTGTTAAATGTTTGAAGTGTCAAAACTGGACCAAAAATTTCTTTTTGAACCACTTCAGATTGATTAGAAACAGGCTCGATTAAAGTTGGTTCGTACCACAACTTGCCATTTTTTAATACCTTTCCACCGCACAGAATCTTGTCTCCGTTGATTCTAGCTCGGTCAACAAAACCAGCAACACTTTGAAGGTGCTCAGGGTGGATCATCGGGGTAATTTCAGTTTCGTCATCAAAACTTGGACCTAGTTTTTGTTTGGCAGTTAGTTCTAAGAAGCGATTTAAAAATTCATTTTTTATGGATGAATGCACTAGTAATCTAGTTCCCGCAAGACAAATCTGACCAGAATCATCAAACTGACCTACCGCCTTTGCAACAGCCACTTCTAGATCTGCATCTGGAAAAATGATTAATGGACTTTTTCCACCTAACTCACCAGTGAATGGGGTGATATTTTCAGCAGCTGATTTACCAATATGGCGTGCCGCCTCAGGGGAACCGGTAAATGAAACACGATTCACATTTGAGTCTGATACTAGTATCGCTCCAACTTCTTCACCAATACCCTGGACAATATTAAAAACTCCAGCTGGAAAACCTGCTTCATCAATCAAATCACCCAACAATGATGCAGACAATGGTGACCATTCAGCTGGCTTCAAAATTACACTATTGCCTGCAGCGAGGGCGGGTGCACATTTCCATGTAGACAACATAAATGGAGCATTCCAGGGAGTAATAATGACACTAATTCCGCTAGGCATACGTTGAATTTCATTCTTGGTAGTATTTGAATGCCATTTCCTTGGTTTATATTCTTTAGCTATATCTGCATATGAACGAAAATTTCTAGCGCCCCTTGGAATGACACGGTTTCTTAGACTTTCATGGCGCATACCCATATCCAAGCACTCAATAAGAGAAATATTGTCGATATTAGACTCGATGAGATCAGCTAGTCTGTGCATAATCGATGCACGTTCATCAACACTCATTTCTGACCAAATATTAAACCCTTCTCGGGCAGCAGAAACTGCAAGTTTAGCTATTTCCGCATCACCTCTTGAGACTTCGGCGAGAACCTCGCTAGGGTTATTTGGATTGATGACGGTAAATTTTTTATCAGACGAAACTCGCTTTCCATTAATATAGTGATCCGTAGAAACCTCAACGCCTTTTATAGAAATTCTATTTGACATTACCCAATCCTAAATATATTTCAGGTATTGGTCAAATTCCCAATCTGTTGTATGAGCAGAATAGTCTTGCCACTCTTGCTCCTTGATAGCAGTATGATTATCTACCAGCTCTTGACCTACCGCTTGACATAAATCTTTATCAGCATTTAAAGCCTCCAAGGCAAGAGCCAAGTTATCTGGAACATGTCTATCTGTGCTTTGAGATTCAAGGCAGTCTAGAGTTTCTGCGTCAGGCAATTCATAGTCATTCTCTATACCCAACTTAGCAGCTTGAAGAACTGTTGCAACTGCAGTATATGGATTTGCAGCGCAATCAGCCATTCTGAATTCAATTCTTGTGCCTGCGCCACGTTCATCAGGTATTCTAGTTGTCACTCCTCGATGGTCGTACCCCCAATTTGCCCAATATCCTGAAAGACTTGCAGGCAACAATCTTCGATAAGAATTAACTGTTGGCGCAAGTAAAGCTGACATACCTTCATGGTGCTGTACAAGACCAGAAATCGATTTTTTTGCAATATCAGACAAGCCATCTTTGGCAGACTTATCATAAATGACATTATTACCTTTTTTGTCATTGAAACTAAAATTGACGTGCATTCCACTTCCGCCATTTTTCGATAAAGGTTTTGGCATAAAACTTAATAAGTAACCATTCTGTTCAAAAATCTCTTTTGCCATTGCTTTAAATAGGAATATCTGATCAACCGCTTCCAAAGCCTTGTCGTACTTTAGAGTCAATTCAAATTGCGGTGAATCAAACTCTGAATTAAATGATTCTAGCTCAATACCACAAGCTTCAGCTTGTTCCCAAACCTCATCAATCAGACCTGCAGGATCAACTGTTGAACCAGTACCATAGACGTAGGCTCCTGGAGTGTCGTAGGGAACCCATTTGCCGTACCTATTCTTTTGAAAAACATAGGCTTCTAGCTCTATTCCGACATATGGTGTTAAACCTATTCCTTCAAACTGAGCTATTGTCTTTTTCAATACATTACGTCCACAATGTGCCAACGGTTCTCCTTTAAATTCAATATCTGGAATAACGACACCCGTGTCAGCCTCCCAGGAAGGGCGAACATCTTCTTCTTTGAATTTAGCAACCACATCAGGCAATCCATCAAGTAAGCCGCTACCTGGTACTGGCAATAACTGCTTATCATAGGTAAGACCGTAAAGGCTAATACAAAATCTTGCCTCACCACCAGCCGCAGTATTTATAGGTTGATATTTTCCTCTCGCTAACCCCAAGTGATCTGAAAATAGTACTCGAACTCTTCTGTAATTGTTCATTTTTCTCCTTTACTTAATTATCTAATACCATATTATGCTGATGTTAACTTAACAGGCAAGTTTTTTATTCCCCGAATAAAATTAGAGCGTAAGTATTTTTCGGGGCCGATTTGCTCAATTTTCGAAATCCTTTTAAGTAACTCCTGCATAGCCACACGAACTTCTAGCCTTGCAAGCCACATACCCAAGCATGCATGAGGGCCACCTTGACCAAAAGCGATATGTTGATTATTTTCTCTCTCTAAAATAAGACTGTATGGGTCGAGAAACTTGCGCTCATCGTAATTTCCTGAAGTAAACCAAATAGCGACTTTGTCTCCCTCTCTGATTTGCTTCCCATGAAGTTCATAATCCTCCGTTGCAGTGCGTCTAAAGTGCATAGTTGGTGAAGCCCATCTGATAAACTCTTCGGTAGCGCTAGCCCAAACTGGGGCATCATCAGGGGCAGATTTTAGGCAGTCAAAAATATAGGGATTATTGGCTATAGCATGCATTGAAGATGCCATCGAATATCGGGTTGTATCATTTCCAGCAGCAACCATGAGTGCAAAGAAGTTTTTAAATTCGAGGTCTGATAGCTTGTCGCCCTGCTTGTTTGGTTGTAATAACATTGACATCACATCACCCATATCGTGATCTTCACGAAGCCTCTTTTGTTTTTCTCCATAATCATAAATTTCCTTACCAGCAGGGGAGCGAAAAGGCAAAAATCGATATTCATCTGTATCAACCTTGTCAATCACATAGTCTGTAAAATCTGGGTCACTGTTAGCAATCATTGAGTCACCTCTTGAAACTAGCCACTCTGCATCCTCATCTGGAGTACCAACAACACGGCCCAACATTCTCATTGGTAATTTTCTAGCAATCTGTTTAGTGGCATCGACTTCACCCAAGTCAACCGCTTCATTAATAATATCGTTACAAATATCACGAATCATAGGTTCATAGGTTGTGATTAGTTTACGTGTAAATCCACGATGGAACATCATTCGTTGACGGGTATGGACTGGTGGGTCAGTTTCTTGGAATGTCTTGCGAGCCTCGTATTCTTCTTTCGATTGCTCTTCTAGACGAATTCCTTGAGCTGAGCTAAAAATTTTCGGTAAACCGTTAACCTCTTTGATGTCCTTATATCGGCTAACTGACCAGAAACCGCTTCCACCATCGGTCTCATCTATCCAGGCACAGGGGTCTTCATCACGCATCTGTTTAAATGCCAAATGTGGAAAGCCTTTTTCAAAAGTATCGTGACTAGTAATATCTGCATTGATATCGTCATTGTTATTTGGGCTAACTGTTTTGATCATTATTTTTTCCGAGAGATAATAATCAACTACTTTTTGGTTTCTACAGCAGATTTATAATGTTTCGCACCTTGCCCACCTGCTGCTCTTTTGCCACGAAATTCCCAGTCACCACCCATGGCAGTAGAAACAACCTCTTCAGAGCTAGAAGGTTGTGCGCCAACATCATCACGAATAGCAGCACCATTAACGATTGTATTGGATAACAGGCCCAAACCTTCTACCTCAACTTCAACAACATCACCTGGTTCAACGGGACGACTGTTTGCAGGTGTTCCTGAGAGTAGTAGGTCTCCTGGTGCTAAAGTAATATTGCGGGCTATATCAGCGACAAGATAGTGCATATCCCACTCCATCTCGTTAGTGTTGGCGTCTTGCATAACTTTCCCATTAACAATTGTGCGGATTCCTTTGTTATGAAAATCCCAACCAGTAACTAAACCTGGTCCCACTGGGCAAAGCGTATCTGAACCTTTAACTCTAAGCATTGACCCTGCATCTGTATCTCTAAAATCGTGCAAACCGTAATCATTAGCTATTGTATAACCTGCAATGTATTCTCCTGCATCAGCAGGGCTTATATTACGACAATTTTGACCAATAACTATGGCAATCTCTCCTTCATAATTTAGCCATTTGCAGCGTTCAGGTCTTACAACATCGCCTTTATGGCTATTAAGTGCAGTGATAGGTTTATGAAAATATGTTGGAGCCGGTGGTAGCTTTGTTATATATTCCTTAACGCGACTTTCATAGTTTAAATGTACACATATAATCTTCGAGGGTTGAGTTGGTGGGAGATGTTGCACTTCTTCGATGCCAACACTTTTTCCGTCTTCAGTAACCAGCTCATCTCCCTCTAAGGTAACTTGAATCGAGTGTCCATTTAATAGTATTTTCCGATATTCTTTTGTTGGCATGATTTATTCCTATATTTCGTTTGGGTACGAATGATTATATATTATATATGATGATTGATAAATTATGACTTAATTTCAAAGCTATATATTTAAATTTTGATAATTTCATTCGTTCCCGAATGGTATCATAGGTTTATTAATAATTCTAATTGCTATATAAATGTCTTTACAAGGTTTTCTCTTTCCCAGAACTCACACAGGTAATTCGTCATTAATTCCTAATGTGCCTTGGCACTACTCGGGAGACTTGTTAACCTTAGAATATCGAACTAATCCTGACCGTGTAGCTGAACTCTTGCCTGATGGAATTGAGTTAGCTGATGAAGACCCCGGAGCTGTTGCTGTTATTTGGGCAGATTGGCAAAGCTGCAGTGATAACTTTAATGAATTATTAGATCCTGTACGTGCTCAATATAAAGAGGTGTTTTTTGTTGTTCGTTGTAAATATCAAGGAAAAATCTACTCACGTTGTATATATATTTGGGTAGATAAGGACTTTTCAGCTGCTCGTGGTCAATTTCAGGGTTATCCGAAAAAAATTGGTTCTATCCATTTAACAAGGTCAACTACTGTAGGAAAAGCCGGACCTCGACTTCAGCCTGGGGGTATTTTTGGAGCCACTTTAGCAGCTTATGATCATCGCCTAGTTCAAGCTAAGTTCACTATTGAGGCAGAATCAGATCATGCTGGTTTTGTCAATGCTTTACCAATGCTTCACAACCGTTGGATGCCTGCAATTGAATGCAATGGGAAAGACAGTTTGAATGAAGTGGTCACAATGTCAGGTTTTGACGCTGAGATTGGCCTAACCTTTAAAGGTTCCTTTGAGCTTGAATTGTTCTCCTCACCTGTTGAGGAGTTTCATTTACTCGAACCTGAGGAACTAATTCAGGGCTATTACCGCCAAGTCGGTGTGTCTTGGAAGGGTGGTAGAACTCTGGCTAGAGAAAATTTAACTTAACTCTAGTTAACTATTTAATGAGAATCGTTGATGGATAAGTCTGCAAATAAATCACATCCTAAAGCCACAAGTGCTGAAGAGAAAGCCAAGCAGCACTTAATTTCAGTTGGACTATATGGAAGATCAGTCTCAATCATTTCTAATGCTTTCAGACTTACATCAATTATCAGGAGTTATGCAGAAAAACATGTTTTTAAGGAATTTAACCTATCCTTTTCTGGCTTTGTTGTTATGTGGGTATTGTGGGTTTGGGGGGATCTTGAGACTGCAAAACTAGCCAAAAATGCTGGCATTGCAAAAAGTACATTGACAGGAATTTTAATAACACTAGAAAAACATGGTTATTGTCAAAGACTAGCTCACCCAAATGACGCTAGACGAGTTGTTGTTCATATCAACAAACCTGGTGAAGAGCTTATGGAAAAAGTCTTTTCAAAATATCATAAAATCGAAGATGTTGCTGTATCCGAGTTAACGAGTGATGAATTCGAAACTACTATAGACAGCTTAAGGACAATGCTTCACACTATGGAAGAATTTACCAACAAGGATAACAGTTGACAGTTGTTCACCATTATTTTATCTAGGTAAAGTTTCATCTTATTGAAGAAACTTAATCACCTCATCAATATTAGCTTTTTTAAGGATCAGTGCTTTATTTTCGTCCCTTAACCAGGTGCACTGGCGTTTACACAACTGCCTCGAAGCAATAACAGCTTTATCAATCATTTCTTGCTTGTCGTAAACCCCATCAAAATATTTCCAAGCTTGACGATAACCAACGCAGCGCATAGAAGCTAGATCTAAGTTCAAATTTTTGTTATTCCTGAGTATTTCTACTTCATCCAGAAATCCATTCTCCATCATTTTCATAAAGCGCTTTTCAATTCTTAAGTGAAGTTCTGAGCGATCTGGCATGAGTATAATTTTTTTTATTTGATGATTCAGCTTATTTATCGCCTGATTGCCTTGAAGCTCACTCAATGTTTGTCCTGAAAGGTGAAAAACTTCAAGTGCCCGGGTAATTCTTTGTGAATCATTAGGGTGAATTCGCTCAGCAGACTTTGGGTCAATTTTTACTAATTGTGAGTGTAATTTTTCACTACCTTTATTCTTTAAAAGATTATTAAAATGTTTTCTCGAATCTTTTGTGGATTCAGGCAATTCAGATAGCCCATATTCGAGTGCATGGAAATAAAAAGAGGTGCCACCCACCAAAACTGGCAGCTTGTTTTCTTTTAACGCTAAGTCGATATGCTCTTTTGCAAGATTGACAAAGTGATTGACTGAAAAACTTTCTTCGGGTTCGCAAATATCGATCAGTGCGTGTGGATAGTTTGATAGTGTTTCAGGGTTCGGTTTGGCGGTGCCAATATCCATGCCACGATATATTAGAGCAGAGTCTACACTTATCAAGGAGATATCAAAGCGATCAAATATCTCTAGTGCTAATTCAGTTTTTCCAGAAGCGGTTGGCCCCATCAAAAAAACTACTGAATCATTGGACGATATTCTCATAAGAATACTAGGCTTATAACACTAAGACCTACATTATAATGTCAGCTTTGTGCATTTCGCTCCAAAACAATGTTTACAGTATTGAATCAAGTTAGTGGAAAGTCTTTTCAAAGTAATGGCGAAGTAAGTGTTTTGGATGGTGCTCTTTCTCATGGTTTAAATTTTCCATACGGCTGTCAAAATGGTTTTTGTGGTAAATGCAAAGCCGTTATCTTGAATGGTGAAATTGAATATGATGGCGAAATTCCTTCAGCTATCACAGAAGAGGAAGTTGAAGCCAACATGGCTTTGCTTTGTCAATGCAAGGCGAAAAGTGATTTATACATTGCCGTTGATGAATTAGATGCTCTTGCCAATATTGAAGTTCGTAGCATTCCTTGCAGGGTTGAAGAAATAAATCATTTGAACCATGACGTCATTCAAATTATATTAAAAATTCCTGGTGCTCAGTCTTTGCAGTACCTAGCAGGTCAATACCTAGACTTGGAGCATTCCGATTTCGAACCGAGAGCTTTTTCGATTGCCAATGCGCCAGTTAATTCAAACTTAATCGAGCTCCATGTACGTTTGGTTGAAGATGGCAAATTTACTAATTATATTTTTAATAGTTTGGCTGAAAAAACCATTCTAAGGATTGAAGGTCCTAAGGGTGGTTTTTTCCTTAGAGAGGAAAGTGAGGGGCCAATTATTATGATTGCTGGCGGTACTGGTTTTGGCCCTATCAAGGCTATAATTGAACACCTGATCGCTATTAACTCAGAAAGAGTCGTTTATCTGTATTGGGGCGTTAGAGATGAAAAGGATATATATTCAAAACTTCCGAGTGAGTGGGCTGAAAAATCTCCAAAAATTCAGTTCGTTCCAGTATTATCAGAAGCAAGTGGAGTCTGGCAAGGTGAGCGTGGCTATGTTCATGAATCTGTGATGAGAGATTTTGAAGACTTGTCGGATTATGAAGTCTATGCTTGCGGTCCCCCGGTGATGGTTAAGGCTGCAGTAAAAGGTTGCTTAGAGCAAGGTCTAAGTAAGAAGAACTTCTTTTCAGATTCCTTTGAATATGCTTTTGAGAGTAGTGATGAAGAATAACATGGAAAACCATTTAAAAACGCAACTAGAGGTAGCTCTAAAGCCCGATTATTTTGAGGTTGTTAATGAATCTAGCCAGCACTCAGGGCCTGCAACTGAATCCCATTTTAAATTGGTGGTCGTTAGTGAGCTATTTAATGAAATGAAGCTCATAGACCGACATCGATTTATCAATAAACTTTTTGCTGAAGAGCTTAGCCATATTCATGCCCTAGCTATGCACACTTATACCCCGAAGGAATGGCAAAAGCGCCAAAGTGCACCAGAGTCTCCAGAATGTTCTAGCAAGTCTTAGAAGTGAAATTTGTTCTTTTATTGACGTTGTTGCTTGTCTCTGGTTGTCAGAGTATTATTGATAATTCTCAAAAGATAGGTAGCCAAGCAACTAATTCGGCTGATAGCTTTGAATATGTTGATGAGTCAAACCTATGGAACTACATAGCCAGCCATCAAGAGCTTCTAATTGAAGATCATCCAAGGGTTCTAGAGTTTATTAATTGGTATAAAAAACACCCTGAACACCTTACCCGAATCTCTGAAAGGGCGCAGCCTTACCTCTACCTAGTCGTTTCCGAGGTTGAAAAAGAGGGTTTACCTATCGAAATTGCTTTATTGCCGATAATAGAGTCTGACTATTACCCTTTCTCCTTTTCACACGGCACCGCAGTCGGTCTTTGGCAGTTTATACCTTCAACAGGAAAACTTTATGGATTAGATCAAGATTGGTGGCACGAGGACAGAAGGGACGTTTTGGCCTCAACTAGGGCAGCTGTAAAATATATGAAAGACCTAAATAAGTTATTTGATGGTGATTGGCTCTTATCAATAGCTGCATACAATGCAGGTCCTGGTCGAGTTCAAAAAGCAATCAAGGCAAATGCTGAGAATGGTCAAGAGACAGATTTTTGGCATTTAAATTTACCCAAAGAGACTACAAGGTATGTACCCAAACTATTGGCCTTGGCAAAGATTGTTAAGGATCCATCGCGTTACAATCAGAATCTATTGAAGATAGATCGTAATCCCTATCTCAAGGCCATTGAACTTAACTCACAGTTCGATCTTGCATTGATTGCTCAGTGGACAGGTTTAAGTATTGATCAAATATATGCATTTAATCCAGGATTAAGGCGCTGGGCAACTCCGGTGACTCTCCCGTATACAATCCTTCTTCCTCAGGATGTGGTTTCTCGCTTTGAGAACAAGTTATCACAAGCTGGAGAACGGCCTCAAATTAGTTGGGCTCGACATGAAGTAAAATCTGGTGATAGTTTGAGCTATCTTGCAAAGAAATATAAGACAACTATTGAACAAATTAAAAGTGTTAATGAACTAGGTAGCGATTTGATTAGGGTCGGTGATTATCTAATTGTGCCTCTGGCCCAGCAAACAGAAGGGTACTATTCTCTTTCTGAGAAGCAGAGAGAGAAAAGCCGACTGAATACTCAAAAAAATTCTGAAAAAGTTATTTATAAGGTTGTTTCTGGCGACAGTTTATGGAAAATTGCAGTACAATTTGATACTACTGTTAATAGCCTTGTGAGGTGGAATCAGCTGATCCCTACTGCACCGCTTTCTATAGGAAAGGAACTGGTTATTTGGCTTGAGAATAAGAATAAAACTGAATTAGCTAAAATAACCAATACAGGAATTGATATTAGTCGAAAAATTGTCTACACAGTTAGGTCTGGCGATAACCTTTCAGTAATAGCCAGTAAATACAAAGTTAAAGTTATAGATATTCGTGCATGGAACAATTTAGATGAAGACCATATATTACAACCGGGTGAAAAATTGACCATTACAATTAATGTAGTAAACTCAAATTTGTCATGACAAATATGCCGATTATACAAACTATTCTTGCCAGTTTGGCTTTCGCATTCTCTAATTGGAAGAAGTTAATAGAGGTGAGTGTATTTCCATTGTTGATGGCACTTCCGTTAGTTACCATTCTGCCAGAAATGATGGGTGTTCTGCAAGCACAATTATTTGGGGTCGGCCAAGTCCAAGCCTACCCTCAGTTTTATCAACTCTACTTGTTAATGTTTGACTATGGTTATATAGCAATACTAATCAATGTCTATCGTTTGGTGGTTTCAGGAGGTACTTCCGTTGCAAGGTTTGGAGTTGTCTTGCCAAGCATTCGTTTGGGTCGTTTTTTTGTTTTATTTTTGCTTTTGTCTATAGCAACACAGTTGCCATTATTTTTTATTTCGCCGCTTCTGATTCCGTTGGTTTACTTTCTTTTAATTCCATTTGCTCTTAATTTGGTTTCTATAGCCAATGACGTTCCTTATAAAAAAATAAAATTACCGGCGAGGGTTCAATTAAGTGTGTTCTTAATTAAGTTGGGTGTGCCTTCCTTTCTAGTTGCTCTTGTAATATTGATTGGTGCCGAGTTTGTTTTCTGGGGAGCCATGATTATCATAATTTATTGGATGGCGATTAGCTTTGCCTTGTGCTATCGAGTTATTGTGGCGAATAACTCAGCGCAAAACCTTTAGGGTAGCGCATATCAAAAATACCTCTTTTTCTAATTTTTGAAGACCTCTTTAGCTGATTATAAGCTTTAAGAAAGACTTGTAATCTTTTACCTTGTTGTTGGTAGCCCAAAATAACCTTCACGTTTGGTTCGAGGATTAATTGGTCAATATGTGACCTCTCAAACTGGTTGATGATTAGTGGACCTAGAATTGATTGATAGTTAATAAAGTCAACGTAAAACTGTTCAATTTGGTCTTCTGAAACGATAGCTATGGGTGCATCAGAGTCAATTGAAAGGTTTGGTTTAAACAACACCCCTTGATATGAAATATAGCCTTCAGACCCCCAACGCATTGCAATATCATGGCTTACAACAGCGATTCGAATTTTATTCCAAAATAGTCGACTGACTTCAGCCTTGGCAACCCATGGGTATTGCTCTACTTTTTCTTTTAACTGAGACAGGTCAATCAAATATTTGTTGTTTAGGAGTGGTTTGATTATTCGGTCATATTGTGCAGTTTCGGTTGTCAGACTTCCGTCGACTTCCCAAGAAATTTTTGGTTCAAATAGATCTGAACTGTCAATGACATAAATCAGGCCGGCAAATAACAGAAGTATAAATAAATAAGTCAGTTTTTTTAGCAGCTCGAGTATTACGAGTTTGAAAGGTTTTCTCGGCTCTTTTAAGCGATTAAGTCGTTCTTTAGCCATGTAGAATTTTTAACACTAGTTGCTCAAAGTTCATACCAGCGGCTTTTGCGGCCATAGGGACGAGTGAATGTGATGTCATTCCAGGTACCGTATTTATTTCTAACAAGTATGGATTTTTATTCTTATCTAAAATGAAATCAACCCGACCCCAGTCGGAAGCTCCAGTTAGATTAAAGGCCTTCATGGCGATCGTTCGAATATTTTTCTCTTGCTGCTCTGAGAGATCTGAAGGGCATAAATATTCAGTTTTATTGCTGAAATATTTAGAGTCGTAGTCATAAAAATCGTGGTCTGACATTATCTTTATGCTTGGTAATGCTTGATTACCTAGAATTGCCACAGTGTATTCATCGCCTTCAATCCAATGTTCAATCAATGCTTCGCCGTTGTATTGCCATGCAAGTTCAAGTGCCGTATCCAGTTCATTTTTATTTTCTACTTTGGTGATGCCAATGCTTGAGCCCTCCATTGTCGGCTTTATAGCCCAAGGTAGCGGGAAGTCTATTGGATCTATAGGTTTGCCTTGAGTGGCAACGATTGAGGGTGATAAAGGTAATTCGTGCTTGAGCCAAACATCTTTAGTATGAACCTTATTCATACAAAGATTAGAGGCCTCAACTCCAGAGCCTGTGAATGGGATCTTTCTTTTATCAAGTAGGGATTGTATATAGCCATCCTCCCCCCCTCGACCGTGCAGAACAATGAATGCTTTGTCGAATTCTTTGATCCATAATTTGTCAAGGTTGTCTTCAGTCAAGTCAAACGGAAAACACTCAACATTGTTTTTAAGTAAGGCTTTATAAACGGCCTTACCGCTCATCAGTGATATCTCTCTTTCGGTAGAATAGCCACCCATTAAAACTGCGATCATATGATTATTATTTCAGTCTCAAGTTCAATGTCATGCAATGACTTTACGGTTTTTTGAATGTGATTAATTAAATTTTCTATATCTGCAGCAGTTGCATTGTTGTGATTAATAATATAGTTTGCGTGTTTTTCTGAAACACAAGCGCCTCCGACACAAAAACCTTTCAGCTTGCTTGATTCAATTAATTCAGCAGCATAATTACCGTTCGGGTTTTTAAATACACTGCCGCAACTAGGTAATCCTATAGGTTGGGTAGAGTTCCTCTTCTCAAGCAAGTCACGAACGTCATCATTTTGTTGCTTCAGGTTGAAATCGAATCGAGCGCTCAGAAAAAACTCGTCAATATGTTTGTGCGACACTGAACGATAATCAATGACAAAATCACTCTTGTTTCTTTGATGCACCTTGCCACTCAAGTTTATGGTTTGCACGGACACTACATATTGCCATATTTCTGAACCAAATGCACCCGCATTCATGGCAAGTGCTCCACCAACACTTCCTGGGATTGCGCTAAGAAATTCTGCCCCGTGCTTGTTATTAGATTGTGCAAATCTTGACAATTTGGCTAGCGTTGTGCCAGACTCAGCTTCAATGGTACCTTCTGAAATTGCGAGTTCATTTAAGTGTTTGGTATGAATAGTTGCGCCATCAAAACCATGGTCTCGAATAAGCAGGTTGCTTCCCAGTCCGATAAACAAAACTTGCTTTGAGTTGTCACTTAGAAATTCTGAGAGTTCGGTTGCATTTTTGGGTGAAAAGAATTCACGAGTAAGGCCACCTGATCTTAATGAACAGTGTTTTGACATAGGTTCGTTGTATTTCAGCATCTCTAGTTAATGGCAAAGTGATTCTTTAATTGTTGAGGTATTTTATGGACATCGCCAGCACCAAGTGTAAGGATGACGTCGTTTTCTGTTACAACGTTTGGCAGTATATCCACGATTTCACTACTATTTTTAGCTACGATAGGGTCAATAGAGCTTCTTCTTCTTATCGAATCGGCGAGTGTTGATGAACTAATTGTATTTATTGGAGCTTCATTAGCAGAATAAATATTTAATAAAATCAATACATCTACTTTAGACAAACAGCTCACAAATTCATTAAATAAATCTCTAGTTCGAGAGTACCTGTGAGGCTGAAAAATAACAACTAGGCGATTCGTTGGATAGGTGTCTCTAAGGGTGCTTAGAACAGCTTCAATTTCATTAGGATGGTGACCATAGTCATCAAACAATGGTATCGGTTTTTGATTGATTGTTAAAGCTTGGTGATAGTCTAATCTTCTTGATACGCCACTAAAGTTAGATAATGCCTGTTGAATAATTTTTGGCTTAATTTCCAGCTCGATCGCAACACTAATGGCTGCCAGTGCGTTTAATATGTTGTGTTTTCCTATTAAATTAAGTGTCACAGGAAAGTTTTTTTGGTATTTACTACAATTAACATCAAACAACATTTTCATCTTCTTCTGTTCAACATTAAAGGCCCTGACATCAGCATCATCGCTAAAACCATAACTCATGATGGGTCTGTGCACTTTATTAAGAATATCTTGCACACCTTGGTCATCAATACAGGCAACGCAGACTCCATAAAAGGGCAGATTTGAGGTAAAACTTATAAAGGCATCAATAAGGTTTTTGTAGTTATGTTTGTATGTCCCCATGTGGTCTTCATCAATGTTAGTAATAACGCTCAACATCGGTTGGAGGTAAAGGAATGAAGCGTCACTTTCATCCGCTTCGGCAATTAAATAATCACTTTTCCCTAACTTAGCGTTCATACCTGTGGCATTAATAATGCCGCCAATAACATAAGTCGGATCAAGTTTTGCTTCAGTCAATATGTGAACAATTAGACTGGTAGTGGTAGTTTTTCCATGAGTGCCAGAGATCGCTATACCAAAACGAAAGCGCATCAGTTCACCCAACATTTCTGCTCTAGGAACTATTAATAAGTTTTGATGCCTGGCTTCCTGTAGTTCTAGATTAGTTTTGTCGATTGCAGAAGAAACAACAACTGCTTGCTTGCCTAAAACATTAGCCGCTACCTGCTTATAACTGATACAGCATCCTAATTTTTCAAGCTTTTCTGTTGCAGTATTTGATTGAATATCTGACCCAGATATTTCATAACCTAAATTAACAAGCACCTCTGCAATACCACTCATTCCAGAACCACCAATACCTATGAAGTGAATTTTATTTATTTTTGAACGGGTCGGGTTGTCAACTAGTGTCATGTTTTATTAACGGTTACGATGGTTATTGCTTGAATTCCCTCTCCCTTGCCAAATGCCGTCATACCTTCACCAGTCGTTGCAGTGATGCCTACATCGGTTTTATTGATATGGCATAGTTTGGCGATGCTTTTTTTCATTGAATCAATTTGGAGTGAAATTTTCGGTTTTAAACATTCTATAGTGATTGCTATGTGGCTAATTTTCCAATCTCCTAAATCATCAAGCGCTAGCTTTAAATAGTTGCTACTATCAGTTACACCTTCTTGACAAAGTTGATCGGCGATCGTGCCAAGTATATTGCTACCTGTAATACTCGAAATGGCATTTGTTATCGAATGCAATACTACATCGGCGTCACTATTACCTTTGAGTCCTATAGGATGGTCAAGCTTAATGCCAGCCAATATTAAAGGTTTTCCTGGTGCCTCTTCAAATGCGTGAGAGTCTTGTCCGATTCCGGTTATTGCTGTCATGGTTTATTTAAGTAATAATTGGCTAATTTAAGGTCATCTGAGTGGGTAATTTTAATGTTGCTTTTAGAACTTAATACAATTTTTATAGAATGCCCTAAACGTTCAATCGCCTCTGCCTCATCTGTAATGTGATCATTATCTTCGACCACCTTCTCAAGGGCTTGCTTTAGGAGTCCAATTCGAAACATTTGAGGGGTTTGTGCTTGATACAATTTGTTTCGTTCAATTGTTCTTACAACGTCCTCATTGCCCACTATTTTTAATGTATCAACAACTTCTACTGCAAGAATACCCCCAATAGGCTGGTTTTGTAGTTCATTTATTAACCTTTCTACGTCTTCTTTTTTTATACAGGGTCGAACCGCATCATGTACGAGCACCCAATCATCATCTTTTGCAAAATCAATTAAAGTACTCAGGGCATTTAAAACAGAGTGAAAGCGTTCTCGACCTCCCTTTGCAGTAGCAAGCAATTTTGGGTGGGAGTAATAGGGCGAAGTCATAAAATATTCATCATTATCTGAGATAGCGACAACACAGCCAGAAATCTGATTCATATCTAAAAGAGTTTCCAGACTTTGATCTAGTATGGTTGAGCCGTTTTCAAGTTTTAGATATTGTTTAGGAGTGTCTGTATTCATGCGCGAACCTGTACCACTGGCTGGAATGATTAAGAAACAATTATCATCATGCATGACAGCTACGAAATCCTTTTAGGAGTGAGAAATTAATGGTCTTTATTATAAAGCAGACTCACTAGACTCTACTACATTCTCAGTTTCAACAGTTGTGTTGATTTGATAAAAAACCTCACCGTCTTTGATGAGTCCATATTTAAATCGTGCATGTGATTCAATTAGGCTTAAATCTTCCTCTGTGTAGCCGTCAATTTGCTCTTGTAGTTGTTTATTATTGTTTTGTAACAGTTTATTGATCAATTCAATACCTTCAATGGTTTGTTGTTTTTGGAAAATAATATTGGGAAAGTCATTAACCAATATATTTTGCTTCACTAGTGAAATCAATATCAGAATTAATATTAATGAGATTTTGTATTTAATAACAAAACCAACTATGCCTTTATGGGTATTATTTTGCATAAACTTAATTAATAGAGCTCTTGTAATTCTTTATCATATTATTTCAAGGTTAATTTCAGGTAAGTTTTTGAATAATAATCATGCAACGGGAGCTTATATTGGTTGAAAAATTGAAAAATAAAGCCAATACCCAGCATTGAAATGATAGCTAATAAGAACCTAATTAGTGACTGCTTTTGGGAGACATGTGAGCCATCTTTTTGTATGATTTCAAATTTCCAAGCCCTCATCCCAAGCGTTTGTTTACCTCTAACCCAAGACATTGAAAAATAAACATATATAAGAGGTAAAGTTAAAAGATAGAAGAACAGACTACTGGTTATTGCTTGTTTATTATTGATAATAATGACCACACCTTCAATAAAAAAAACAAAAGAGAAGACAAGAAAAAAATCGTAGATGATGGAACCTAGTCGACGTAGAAATGAGACATTGGATTTCATATATGTTTTGATAGTTTCATTAACAATGTAAAATTAATGGCTACTAATTATCCTCTTTCTTTAATACCTTTGAAGTAACTTTTCCATCATGAAGCTGAGAGCAGATAAGGTCTCCAAGGTTAATCTTCTTAGATGAAAGTAAAACCTTCTCGTCTTTATCGTGAGTAATGCTGTAACCCCTAGAGAGTGTATTTAGAGGTGACAGTAGGTTAAGTCGGTTGACCTTGTCACCGAATTGATTTGCCTGATCTTTAAGAAAATATTCCGCATTATTACGTAGACGAATATTTAGTTGTTGGAGTTGTGATCTATAGAGTTGATGGGCTCTTTTTATCTGCCTGAAAAGTCGAAACTCATATTCGTCTAGTTTCTGAGCATTTCGTTGAAGCTGTTGACTGGGGTCAATAATTCTAACTTGAAGTAAGTCAAGGGAGAACTTTATTTTGTCAAGAGATAGATTGACACTGTCCTGCAATTGTTTTCTAAGTTTTGTTGCCTGATTGATTATTGCAAGTCGATCAGGTGTTGCGATAACGGCAGCAGCGCTAGGTGTTGGAGCTCTAACGTCGGCTACAAAATCTGCAATAGTAGTATCTGTTTCATGGCCTATAGAGCTTATAATTGGTGTTGTACAAGCAAAAATCTCTCTCGCAAGCTCTTCTTCATTGAAGGACCATAGATCTTCCATTGAGCCACCACCTCTTGCCAATATAAGAACATCGCAGCGATTATCGCTATCTGCAATTCGGAGTGCTTTGATAATTTTTTTATAGGCATCTTCACCTTGTACTATAGTATCGTAAAGAAGAATTTTGGAAAATGGATATCTTGTTTTTAATACATGGATGATGTCACGGATCACTGCACCGCTAGAAGATGAGATGACTCCGATGGTTTTTGGAGAGATAGGGAGATTTTTTTTGTTTTGTGCATCAAACAAACCTTCAGCTCTAAGTTTATTTTTTAGTTGATCAAATGCAATCTGCAGATTACCTATACCTGCAGGTTCCATTTGTTGCACAATCAGCTGGAAGTCACCTCTAAGTTCATAAAGGGTAGGTGCACCTCTTATTACAACAGACATGCCGTTTTCTGGAGTGAACTGGACTTTACGTTGATTGAGACGAAAAAAAGCGCATCGAATTTGCCCTTTTGAATCTTTCAGTGAAAAATACCAGTGCCCAGAAGTGGGTCTGGACAAATTTGAAATTTCACCCTGGACCCAGCAATGGGGTATGTTTTGTTCAACTGAATTTCTACATAAGTTTAAGAAATCAGAAACAGAATAGACTTCGTCGAGATTAAACATTGCCTTTAAGATAAACAAACACCGCTCCTGTGCCGCCCATTTTTTGGGGACAAGAACAGAATGCAAGCACTTGTGGGTGTTGCTTGAGATAGTGTACTACCTGTGATTTCAAGATGGATAAGTTTTGATCAGAGTTATATCCTTTGCCATGAATTATTTGAATAAAACGTTCATCTCCATGGTAATGAATAAATTTTGATAGAGATTGACATGCCTCCTCAATCTTTTGTCCATGCAAATCTATAGAGGGCGCATAGCCAATCCTACCTTGTTTCATTTTTTTTAATGTTTTAGGTGATACACCCGTTTGGCAGTGGCTTATAGAGTCTGAGGCTGATAGGTTGGGTTTAGGTAAATAGCTATAATCTTCAAAAGGCTTATTCCAATGCTTTTTGTTGTTATAAACCTCTTCCTTGTCACCATCTTTATCTATAGGCATTTGTTGATTAACGGCACTTCTAAATAACGATTTATCACTTTCATCAATCATAATAATGCTGAATTTGATGCATAAAAAAACCCTCGTGGAAGGTTTTTATTATAGCAACGATTTTTACTATTTAAAGATTAACCTTGTAAAAACCGAGCCAGAGTATAGAGAGGGTATTTATAGGGCTTTAATTTGAGCTTTAAGACGAGATTTTTTTCTAGCGGCTTGGTTCTTGTGGATTAACCCTTTGCTAACAGCCTGGTCTAGGTTTTTTTGCATTGCTTCAAAACCGCTATCAGCCTCTTTTTTGTCTCCAGCTGCAACCGCATAAGTCACTTTTTTCACAAAAGTACGAACTTTAGCTCGGATTTGAGAGTTATGTTTATTTCGTTTTACTGCCTGTCTTGCTCGTTTTCTAGATCCTGCTGAATTGGCCATATTGTCTTTAATTAAATGCTAAATTACAAAAGTCAGAATTATAAAGTCTCAGTACTATTAATGCAAGTATTTGTTTTCACTTGGTTATGCGTCCAAGGAGTTAACATAGCGAAGAGTTTTTTTCTTGTTAAGCAACAAGTGCCATGTCTTACCGCCCTGTGATTTCCATAACGAAACTGACCGAATGCCTGCAAGAAGCAAGGCTCTGATATGGTTTGCAGTATGTTTGTTTGTTAAATAGATTTGCTCACCTCGAACCATAATCGTTGGGTTGAGGCTGCCTAAGGTATTTTTATAGAGTTCAGCAAGTCTGGCAATTGAGTTACTGTGATGAATAGCAAAAAAATCTTGTTTTTTAATGTGGTCAATTTCCGTTGAAATCTGAGTTAGTAATTGAGGTTTTTTCATTAATTTCTTTTCAAGATTAATAAGTGCTGTTGAATAGAGCATGATATTTTGCATACTGATTGGTTTTTTCTCGAGTAATGTTTTTAGAGATTCAAAGCCGACTCGTAAATCCTCGGGCGATGAAAAAATTTCATCGACATCGTCACTCTGACTGACAATACTATTCAGGCTTGCTTTGTTACTATGGTTATCACATTGACCAGTAGAGGCAAGTTGATGCACTAGGGCAGTTGTTTGAAATATACTTGCCAATGCTAGAGTTTGTTTTGCTGCTTTATTCATTAGACTTTGATTTGATTACACTGCCACCTAAGCAAATATCACGGTCATAGAAGACGATTGACTGTCCGGGCGTTATTGCTCTCTGAGATTCCGTAAAATCAACCCGAATAGAGTCACCATCTATTCCCAATATCTGACACTCTTGGGATGCTTGACGATAACGTATTTTAGCACTGCATTTATGGGGTAGAGCAGGTGACTGATCAATCCAGTGGACACTATCTGCAACAAGTGTATTGTGATAAAGCAATGGATGATCTCCTTGAACAGCTAAAATTTCATTTGACTCGACCAACTTATCAGCGACAAACCAAGGTTCAGGGGAATCGCTATAACCCCCTCCGATCTCCAAGCCTTTGCGCTGACCGATGGTATAAAAAGGTAAACCATGGTGATGTTTAATAAAGTGACCATTCTCATCTACAATATCGCCCTTTTGTTTAGGCAGAAAGGTGGTTAAAAAGTCCGCAAAAGGTCTTTCTCCGATAAAGCAAATGCCTGTAGAGTCTTTTTTTTCAGCGTTTTCAAAGCCATTCTGTAGTGCGATTTCACGTACTTGTTTTTTATGTAAATCTCCAAGTGGAAAGAGGCTCTGTGAAAGTTGATCTTGGTTAAGTAGGTGAAGAAAGTAGCTTTGATCTTTACTCCCATCAATTCCAGCTTTCAGTAGGTAGTGGCCATTATTATTGATAATTCTTGCATAGTGACCAGTTGCTATTTTGTTGGCACCTAAGTCTTTTGCATAATCTAAAAATGCTTTAAATTTAATTCTTTGGTTACACAATACATCAGGATTTGGTGTTCGCCCTTTTTTATGTTCAGATAGAAAGTGTTCAAAAACATCTTCCCAGTATTCGTGAGAAAAGTTTACTGTATGAAGTTTGATTCCAAGCTTGTTTGCGACTTGTTGAGCGTCCAACAAGTCTTCAGCGACACTACAGTATTTGTCATCGTCATCCTCATCCCAATTTTTCATGAACAAGGCCTCCACATGAAATCCTTTTTTAAGCAAAACAAGAGCCGCAACAGATGAATCAACACCCCCAGACAGGCCGACAATTATTTTTTCTTTAGAGGGGTTCATTGTGCTTTATCGTAAGCGCTTACAATTTGTTTAACCAACTGATGCCTGACAATATCTTGCGAGTCTAACTCACAAAAAGCGATTTGTTCAATGCTGTCAAGTATTTTTATTGCATCTAACAGGCCAGATTGACTAGGGTTAGGCAAATCAATTTGTGTGACATCACCGGTAATTACCATCTTTGAGCCAAAACCCATTCTTGTCAGAAACATTTTCATTTGAGGAATCGTGGTATTTTGAGCTTCATCAAGAATAATGTAGCATTCATTCAAAGTGCGACCTCTCATAAATGCAAGCGGGGCAACTTCAATGACGTGTTTTTCTATTAATCTATTCACCTTTTCAAAGCCGATGAATTCGTAAAGCGCATCATAAATAGGTCGCAAATAAGGGTCGACTTTTTCACTCAGATCACCGGGTAAAAATCCCAATTTTTCTCCTGCTTCAACAGCAGGTCTGACTAAAATAATTCGTTTAACATTAGAGTTCTCTAAAGCTTCAACTGCTCTTGCAACTGCTAGATATGTTTTTCCAGTACCTGCAGGTCCTATGGCAAAAACTGCATCATTTTCAATAATAGCATTGACATAGTTTTGTTGGTTAGTGCTACGAATATTAATATGTTTGCGACTTGTCTTAATAGTGACTGATTTGGTTGAACCATTGCCACTTTTTTGAGATTTAATACAAAGGTTGATATCCCCAGAATCAATAGTTTTACTCTCTGATAATGAGAGAAGTTCTTGCAAAACACTAATTGCTAGTGGAGCATTATCACCCTTGATATTAAAGTCAGAACCTTTGTTCGAAAGGTTTACTTTCAGGTTTTTGGCAATGTTATCGAGGTTTTTATCTAGGGAGCCGCAAATATTTGCTAGCTGATCGGAGCTTTGAATATCGAGAGTAAATTTCATTGTTAATATTTTACTGCTTTACATTTAAAACAATTGATAAGTTGTATGATTTATTACATCATTTAATTTAACATTGATGTCATGAAGAGAGTTAGATTTATCTTAAATACCTTTTTCTTGCTATTTGTATTGTGGCCGTACGCTTCTATTGCAGATGATAATCAATGTGTATTACTTTTGTACCACCGCTTTTCAGACGAAGGGCCTCAGTCTACTAGTACCTCTCCAGAAGTCTTTGAGAAGCACCTAGAATATCTTTACGAGAACGGCTATAAAGTGCTCCCCTTAGTAGAAGTCATCGAGGGTCTTAAAATGCAAGAATTGTTGCCAAAAAAATGCGTCAGTTTGACTGCAGATGATGGTTTCTTGTCACTCTACACTAACGCTTATCCTTTACTCGTCAAATACCAGATGCCGATGTCGGTATTTGTTTCTACAGAATCTATTGACATGAAATATACTCTGATGTTGTCTTGGCAACAGCTCCAAGAAATGTCAGACCTTGTAGATGTTTATAACCACAGCGTGAAACATCTTCATTTGGTTGAACAGAGTGTTGAGGTAGTGCAAAGTGAAATTACTCAAGCACAGCAAAGAATACAACAGGAGTTAGGTGTTAAAGAGAAGTTTTTTGCTTACCCATACGGCGAATTTGATGACGAGACTTATCGTCTAATGAGTGATCTTGGATATGTCGGTTTTGGACAACACTCCGGCGCCATAAGCAGAAACAGCGACTTTTTGAATTTACCAAGGTTTTCGATGTCGGGGCCCTATGCAAAAATGGACAGCTTTACTTTAAAGATAAAAACATTGACAATGCCAATTGAATTCGAAGAACCGAAATCTCTACTTATTTCTGAAAACTTCAAACCATCCTTAACTCTTACCTTTTCTCGTGAATTGACGAACAACGAAAAACAACAATTTTCCTGTTTTGTGTCTGGTCAAGATCAGCCCGAATTGATATGGCTAGCTTCTAATAAAGTCAATGTTCAAGCAAGAGAGTCACTGCCAAAGGGCAGGAGTCGTTACAACTGTACAATGCCATCGAAGGAGGTGGGGCGATATTACTGGTATTCAAAGCTTTGGTTAAGGCCAACCAGTTAGATAAGCTCTCCCTGGAGAGAGTTGGCAAAACCTTCGGTAATTTTTACAGAGACTATTTGACCAATCAAGTCCTCATTGCCCTGAAAGTGGGTGGTACGCATATTTTCTGTTCTAGCTGATAAAGTACTACCTTTTTTTGAATGACCTTCTACAAGAACTTTTTGGACGCTGCCAATCATTGATCTAGAGATTTTTTCAGTATTCTCATTGAGTTTATCTTGTATAACGCTAAGTCGTTGTTTCTTGACTCTCTGATCAACATCATCGGGAAGATTTTCTGCAATTGTTCCAGGTCGTTTAGAATAAATAAAACTAAAAGATTTATCAAAGCCCATCTCATCAATAAGCTTCATTGTGTTATTAAAATCCTCTTCAGTCTCTCCAGGAAAGCCAATAATGAAATCTGATGACAAAGAAATATTAGGTCTAATTTCTCTAAGTTTTCGAATCTTTGATTTATATTCAATCACGGTATGACCTCGTTTCATTGAGCCGAGAATTTTATCTGAGCCACTCTGTACAGGTAGATGTACATGTGAGACAAGCTCAGGCACTTCGGCATAAGTTTTGATTAAGCGATCACTAAACTCGACAGGATGAGAGGTTGTATAGCGGATACGTTCTATGCCTGACACTTGCGCGACGATAGCAATAAGGAGTGCTAAATCAGCGATTTCTCCATCATCCATAAGACCACGATAGGCGTTAACATTTTGCCCTAAAAGGTTGATTTCTTTGACACCTTGTTCTGCCAGAACCTCGACTTCACGAATCACATCGTTAAAGGGACGGGAAATTTCTTCACCTCTTGTATAGGGAACAACACAAAAGGTGCAATATTTGCTACAACCTTCCATCACAGAAACAAATGCCGAGGCAGTATCGCTGTGAGGTTCAGGCAGATGGTCAAATTTTTCAATTTCCGGAAAAGAAATATCAATACTTACTTGACTTTTATCAAGGACATCATTGAGCATATTGGGCAGTCGATGTAGGGTTTGAGGACCAAAAATTAGATCAACGTAGGGCGCTCTTTTGAGTATCAGATCACCCTCTTGAGAGGCAACACAGCCACCAACACCAATCACTAAATTTGGTTTAGTAGTCTTTAATTTTTTCCAACGTCCGAGTTGATGGAATAGTTTTTCCTCGGCCTTTTCACGAATCGAGCAGGTGTTTACTAAAAGGACGTCAGCTTGGTCAATATCATCAGTCAATTCGAGCCCATGAGAATGTTTGAGTACGTCACTCATTTTGTTAGAATCGTACTCGTTCATTTGACACCCAAAGGTGCGGATGTGTAATTTAGAGAGACCCATTATGCTGGTTTTTGAATGTGCAGTGTTTGGGTTGGGTATGCGATTTCTGCACCATGCTCGGCAATAATGTCTGCTACATCAAGCAATAGTTTGCCTTTAATTTTTTTAAATTCTGCACCTGCGGTGATCGTACAGAAAGCCCAAATCACAAAATCAAGTGAAGAGGCATTGAACAAGTCAAAATACACACGACAAGGTTCATCGTGAGCAATGTGTTCATGGTCAGCCAACAATTTTTCAACCTTCTCAATAATACTTTGCATTTGTGCAATATCGTCATAACGGATACCGATAACTGCGTTAATTTCACGGTTAGTCATTCTAGAAGGTGTCTCAATGGGAACGGTTGCAAAAATACCGTTGGGGACATAAATAGGGTTTTTGTTAAAGGTACGAAGACGAGTCACTCTCCAGCCAATTTTTTCGACTACACCTTCTATACTTTTATCCGTTGTCCGAATCCAGTCTCCAGTTGAGAAGGGCTTGTCCATCTGGATCATTAATCCACCAAAAACATTGGCAAGCATGTCTTTGGCAGCAAAACCAACGACAAGACCGCCGACACCACCGAGAGTTAATATTGAGGACATAGAATAACCATAATATTGTGCGACACCAAGAATGATTGAAAAAACAAACACTATCTTGATTAGACGGGTGAACAATCTAACGGAATCTTTATCGACATTACCTTCTTTTTCTAACATAAAGCTTTCAATGCTTGATATTAGTCTGAGTACTCCCCAGGTTAGAATAAAGATAGGAGCAATGTCTATATATTCAACAACTTTGCCAAGGGTTAAAATTTCAGCCTTCAGTTCGTGTAATGAAAAGAATAACCAGAAATACCAGATGAGTAATTTTAGGGGTGCCGAGAGTGCGTCGCTAAAGATATCATCTATCTGCGTTTTAGTGCCACTAGTGTGTTTATTTATTTGTTTCAGTATAACGCCTAGACCAACATGGGCAATAACAGCCAACAACAACAATACGCCGGTCATCTGGATTGGGGTTATATTTTGGAGGAATTCGTTCATTAGAGGTATTTTAACGGATTAATAGGTTCTTCGTATTTTTTCATTTCGAAATAGAATGGCTTGTTACCTGTTATAGCAATCACTTGACCTTTCTCAATACTGTCACCCTCACTAACATAGATTTCTTGATTTTGATTGTAGATACTGTAGAAGCCATAGGCATGCTTGATAATAATCATTTTTCCATAACTCGTCATTTTGTCTCCGCTATAGACCACTTCTCCCTTTCTGACAGCTCGGACATCTTGACCAAGTACATTATTATAGGTCAAGCCTGGGTGATTATTTTCTATTGAGAACTTTTTGAGTATTTCAGCATCAACTGGAAGAGACCAGTTTTTATTGTTGCTTACTACTTTGGCTTTTGAATTGTTTTGATTGTCATTCAATACCTTGTTAAATGACTTCTCAACAACAGTTACTTGACCTGGGTCATTGGTCAAACAACCTGATAGGATTAAAGATAAAAAAAGAATCAAATATTTAGTACGCATACCATATCCCCAAAACAACAATAACAATCAGTCCGTATCCTAATCTATCAATGTATTTATTTAACCATGCATCGGTACGTTTTCCAAACTTTCTTACCAGAAAAGCAATTAACAAATAGCGAGCACTGCGTGCTACCAAAGAGAAAATCACAAAGGGTAAGAGAGGCATTGACATCATTCCTGCACTAATAGTGAAGAGCTTATATGGTATTGGACTAAAACCTGCAATTAGAATGATCCAAATTCCGTAGGTGTTAAAGTACTGCTCAGCTTTATATAATTCTGGTAGATAATTCATTGTATCTAAAAATGGCATAATAAGGTTGATGGCATAGATACCGATGTAGTAGCCAGCGATTGCGCCTAGTACTGAACTTAATGTGCAAATAATTGCAAAGTAGTAAGCCCTATTTCTACTCTTGAGTGACATAGACGCCAGCAAGATATCTTGTATAGGGTAGGGTAGTATCGAAGATTCTAAGAAACTAATTGTGGCCAACCAAATAACAGCAAAACGACTTGATGACCATTTAAGAATGTTATTGTAGAGTGTATAAAAAGGTCTCATTCAGAGATCAAGCCTTAGTTCTTGTTTTTTAACATTGGAAAGCCTAGTCTCTCTCTTGATTCGTAATAAGCCTGAGCAACTTTTTGACTCATCGATCTCACTCGGCGAATAAATCGAGCTCTGTCTGTGACGCTGATCGCATGCCTTGCATCTAAAAGGTTAAATAAGTGAGAGGCCTTTATGGTTTGTTCATAGGCCGGGAAAGGTAGTTCTTTTTCAATGAGCTTTGTATTCATTGATTCGGCTTCATCGAATTGTCTAAAAAGAACCTCAGTGTCCGCAATTTCAAAATTGTATTTAGATTGCTCCACCTCGTTTTGGTGATAAACATCACCATAAGTCAAGTCTTCCGTCCAGGTAAGGTCAAACACACTATCGACTCCTTGAAGATACATTGCGAGTCTCTCGAGGCCATAAGTCAGCTCCCCAGAAACTGGTTTGCATGCAAGGCCTCCAACTTGTTGGAAATAGGTAAATTGACTCACCTCCATACCATCCAGCCAAACCTCCCAACCGAGTCCCCAAGCGCCCAGAGTAGGTGACTCCCAATTATCCTCAACAAAACGCACATCATGAATTTTTAGATCGATACCAATCGCTGTTAATGAAGCAAGGTAAAGGTCTTGAATGTCACTAGGCGAAGGTTTGAGTAAGACTTGAAATTGATAATAATGTTGTAGTCGGTTGGGGTTTTCACCGTAACGTCCATCCCCTGGTCGACGAGAAGGTTGTACATATGCAGCTTTCCATGGCTCGGGCCCAATTGCACGAAGAAAAGTTGCAGGGTGAAAGGTTCCTGCACCGATCTCCATATCAAATGGTTGAACGATAGCACAACCTTTGTCAGCCCAATAATTTTGTAATTTAAGAATTAAGTTCTGAAATGATGTGCTTGTATCTAGCTCAGATGGGGACATTAAAATTGATCAAAAAATAACAAAAATTTTACCTCACCACTAACTCTAGTTGAGTCTTTTAAAAACATTTGTATATTTAAGAAATCAAATAGGTAGTGAATTTAGTGGCCAAAAATAAAGTAGTGTTGGAATACTGACAACGGTAATTACAATCTCGAGAGGTAGACCAAGCTTCCAGTAATCACCAAATCGATAGCCTCCTGGACCCATCACCAAGGTATTGTTTTGGTGTCCAATAGGAGTCAAGAAAGCACATGATGCACCAATCGCAACTGCCATCAAAAAGGTATCAGGATTAACGGCCAAAGTTTTGGCTATTTCGACACTGATAGGAGCTGCCACTAGGACGGTTGCAACGTTGTTAAGGACAGCGCTAAGGAGCATCGTAATGATGAGCATAGAGGTAAGAATCGTTACTGGTGAGGCACCATAGGACATATTAATAAGGATATTCGAGATTGTCTCTGCGCCACCACTGCTTTGTAATGCCTGACCAATAGGTATCATCGAGCCTAAAAGAACAATTACCGGCCAATGTATTGAGCGGTAGATATCAATTTTCGGAATAACATTAGCTGTGATATAGAAAATAACAACCAATGACAGTGCAATAGTTAGGTCTATATATCCGAGACTCGAAGCGATAATTGCAATCAAGAAAGAAGAGATCGCTAGTGAAGCTTTTTTTCGCTGTGGAATTTGCAAATCGCGCCTCTCTAAGGTAAGACATTCCATCCATTTCACAGCACTTTCTAGGTGAGAACTGTTACCGTGAAGAAGTAAAACATCCCCTGGTTGGATTTTGGTGTTTCTTACGTGATGAATAATGGATCTTCCGGCACGAGAGATACCCAAAAGAGATATCTGTCTTAATTTGAGTAGGCTTAATTGGGTTGCGGTTCTTCCGATCGAGCGTGAAAATGGCGGAGCAACAGCTTCGATTAGTGAGGTATGTTTAAATTCAAAGTCTGATTCAGAATCACTGATATAGTGAGTTTTTGTTTGTTTCATAAATTCATCAATACCCTGAACAGAGCCTTCGAGAATGAGCAGGTCGTTAGCATGAATAATGAAATTACGGATAAATCCTTCACCTTCTAGACGCTCATCGTTTCTAATAATCCCTAAAATTGACACATCAACGCCTTCACAAACATCATCTAAAGACGATAAATATTTGCTGACGATTGGAGATTCCTCTGTAACCAGTACATTAGAGACATACTGTCGCATTTCTTCATTACCATCTTTAAGGTCTGAATCTTTGATTTGAGGCATTAATCGCCAGCCGAACAGAGCAATAAAAAGTACCCCAGAAATAGCGACAATCAAACCAACTGGAGTAAAGTCAAACATCGAATAAGGGGAACCGAGAACATCTTCTCTGTAGGTTGCTATTACAACATTTGAGGCAGTACCTATCATCGTAACCATGCCACCTAAAATTGAGGTAAAGGCAAGTGCCATTAGAGTTGTGGAAGGTTTGCGTTTGGCTTTTTGATTAAGCTGAGTGTCCGCTGGCATTAATATAGCTAAGGCAGCTACGTTGTTTATGATACTGGAGAGAGTTGCAGAAATAGTACCCATTAATGCAATATGTGTCTTAACGCCGCTTGTGAAATTAGAAAGATTAGAACTAATTAACTCAACTGATCCTGATCGAACCAAGCCTCTACTAATGATTAACACAAGAGCAATAATTACAACGGCAGGATGACCAAAGCCGGCAAAAACGCCATGGGTTGGTATAACACCAACAAGCGTACCAGCAATGAGTGCCATGAAGGCTACCAAATCGTAGCGAACTCTACCCCAAATAAATAATACTAAGGTAGCTGAAATCAGCAAAAAAACAATCGATTGATCACTCATATATTAATAATTTTCACCAATGTAGTGATTAATTATAGCCAAATGGTGGTTTCCCTTATACAAACTTGATTGTGCGAAAAATAAAGTATAAATATCGAATATAATGAGTTCAGTAGTTATTTTAACCAAATCTTGTTGAGGATTAAATGTCATCTGGTAGTAAAAAAATTGTTGTCGTAGGTATAGTCAGCAACGCAATAGTAACGGTCCTTAAATTTATTTCTGCATTAGTTGCAACATCTGCATCAATGATGAACGAGGCAATCCATTCGTTGATGGATACGCTCAACCAGCTCTTTTTGTTGTTTGGATTGATAGCTAGTGAAAAGGAGCCTGATGAAGACTATGCATTTGGTCACCATCAAAAGAAATTTATTTGGAACTTGTGGTCAGCAATTGGTCTGTTTTCAATTGGCTCTGGTTTAGGTTTATATCATGCCTATCACTCTTACTTAAAGATGGGGCAACACGCAACTGAAGCAGTCAGTATAAGTATTTTAAATTTCAATATTTCTGGAATTACATTGATGTTCATAGTGTTAGTTGTTTCTTTCTTGATTGAGGGCAATGCCTGGCGAGTTGCAATGCGAGAATATCAACATAGAACCAAGGATATTGAGACAACTGTTTTTCAATATATATCTGAGGCTAAAGATCCGACACTGGTTGCCATGATTCTAGAGGATAGCATTGCTATGATTGGAATCTTTTTAGCAATCATGGGTATTTCCCTTTCTTATCTCACTGGAAATCCTGTGTGGGATATTTTGTTCTCTTCCTTGATCGCAATATTACTTGGTATTGCAGCAGTTTTTTTGGGTCGGGTAAATATGATTTATTTGTCTGACATTCGTCACCTAGAGATAGAAAATTACTTCACAAAAATATGTAGTGAACATAACGAGGTTGAGCTATGTCATGACGTAAAGTCAATTGTGATGGATGAAAATAACATAGTACTTGTTGCCGAAGTAGAAGTTAAAGAGGAGGCATTAATAGACAATATTAAATTTGATATCGAACAAGAAAAAATACAAATTTCTGAAAACGATGATATGCGTGATGAAAAGTCCGCCGTATATGCAACAGTACGCCGAATTGATCATATCATAGAAAATTTAACAAACCAACTTCAACAAAAATACCCTCAAGTGCAATCGGTTACGATAGAAATTGGACTTAATCAGGATTAATTAATTTTTATCGAACTAAACAGGACTTAATATTTGTAAGTTTCTGGTTTGAATGGACCATCTTTAGGTGTATGAATGTATTCTGCTTGAGCATCAGTCATCACCGTTAGCACACCTCCAAATCCACCAACCATTCCAGCAGCCACCTCTTCATCAAGCTTTTTAGGAAGCAATTCAACCGTAATATTAGCTGGTTTTTTTTCTTTAGGTAAGTCAGCAAATTTTTTATCAAAAAGATGCATTTGAGCCAATACCTGGTTAGCAAAAGAACCATCCATAATTCTAGAAGGGTGACCTGTAGCATTGCCTAAATTTACTAGGCGACCTTCAGAAAGAAGGATTAAATAATCTTTCTTATTTTCCGATCTATAGATACGATGAACTTGAGGCTTAACCTCATCCCACTGCCAATTATCACGCATATATTGTGTATCAATTTCATTATCGAAGTGACCGATATTACACACTACTGAACCTGCTTTAAGACTATTAAGCATGGATGAATCACAAACATTAGTGTTACCAGTAGTTGTGACAATTAAATCAGTAGTACTTAACAATTCTTTATTAATACAGTCCATTGAACCTGTGTTTATGCCGTTCTTATAAGGAGAGATCACTTCAAAACCATCCATACAGGCCTGCATAGCACATATAGGGTCGATTTCACTAATCTTAACAATCATTCCTTCTTGACGAAGTGATTGAGCTGAGCCTTTTCCAACATCACCATAGCCAATAAGTAGTGCCTTCTTGCCCGACATTAACATATCTGTACCACGCTTTATAGCGTCATTTAGTGAGTGACGACATCCATACTTGTTGTCATTTTTTGATTTAGTAACTGCATCATTAACATTGATTGCTGGAACTTTTAGCTCACCACTTTCAATCATTTCTAATAATCGGTGAACACCGGTTGTGGTTTCCTCACTGATTCCATGAATATTATCAAGTATTTCTGGATACTTTTCATGGACCATTTTCGTCAAGTCACCACCATCGTCAAGAATCATATTGGCATTCCATGGCTTACCATTATGAAGAATCGTTTGTTCAATGCACCATAAAAACTCTTCTTCTGTTTCTCCTTTCCAAGCAAAAACAGGAATATTATTCGCTGCCATAGCGGATGCTGCGTGGTCTTGTGTAGAAAAAATATTACAAGATGACCAGCGAATTTCAGCGCCAAGATCAACCAAAGTCTCCATAAGGACCGCCGTTTGGATAGTCATATGAATGCAACCCATAATTTTAGCGCCTTCTAGGGGTTTTGAATTGTTGTACTTAGCTCTAAGTGTCATCAAAGCTGGCATTTCAGCCTCTGCTAACTCAATCTCTTTACGACCAAAGTCAGCCAAATTCATATCAGCAACTTTATAGTCGTTATAATCAATTATTGAATCGCTCATTTTATTTCCTTTAAATTGAAAAAAATGAGCGTCGTTATGAATGCCAAGCCTGTTGGGAAGAAAACCCCAATGCAACGCCCCTTGGCAGAATCTATTATACCAAAATCAAACAGAAAAAAATTATTTTAGTAGGTGAGCCCGATCAGTTTTTTCCCAGCTAATTGAGTTTTCAGTTCTGCCAAAATGACCATAACTAGCGGTTTGTTGGTAGATCGGTCTTTTTAAATCGAGCATATCAATTAAACCCTTGGGGCGTAAATCGAAATGTTCTCTTATTAATTGAACTATTTCTTGGTTTGAAATCTTTCCAGTACCAAAGGTATCAACGCTGATACTGGTTGGCTCTGCAACACCGATTGCATAAGAAACTTGAATCTCACAACGTTCAGCAAGGCCAGCTGCAACGATATTTTTTGCTACATAACGAGTAGCATAAGCTGCACTCCTATCTACCTTAGAAGGATCTTTTCCAGAAAAAGCACCTCCACCATGTCTAGCCATACCTCCATAGGTATCAACAATAATTTTTCTACCTGTTAGTCCAGCATCTCCAACCGGGCCACCGATTTCGAAATTTCCAGTCGGATTGATGTGATACTGTGTTCCGTTTGTTAACCATTTTTCTGGAAGTATTGGTTTAATGATTTCTTCTCGTACTGCTTCTCTAAGTTGATCAAGAGATATGTCACCATCGTGTTGAGTTGAAAGCACTACTGCATCAATACCTACAATTTGATTACCTAAAGTAATTACAATAGCTGGACCTGTTGCTATATCAAACTGAATCGAGCTGAAAAGCCCCAATAGAACCGACACAACAGAAACAACGATAGAACTAAAAATCATGAAAAGAGGGGATCTTGCATAAACACGTGCAATAGCTGGAGGAATTATGAGTAATGATGTAATCAAAAGCACACCAACAATTTGTACCGATACAGAAACTGCTAGTGCAATTAAAAACATAAATAGCAATTCATAGGTCACTTTGTTAAGGCCTTCCGCTCTTGCTAATTCCTCATTCAAAGTTAATAGCAATAACCTTCTCCAATGCATTACCAAAATCGCTACTACCATAGCCATCACTGAAAAAATCCAATAAATATCCTGACTGTTAATCGAAAGAATATCACCAAAAAGATAAGCGAAGTAATCAATATTTCGATCACCAACAAAAGCCAAAACGACAATACCAACTGAGAGTGAAATATGAGAGAAAATTCCTAAAATAGCATCATTTGACCAAAAACCTTTTTGCTGTAATACAACAATAAGAGTTGCAAAAAGTGCACCAACAATAACTAGACCAAAATTTATGCCAAGACCCGTCGACAAACCTAATGCAACACCCAATAAGGCGCTATGAGAAATCGAATCAGAAAAATACGATAGACGTTTCCATATTACAAAACATCCAAGAGAACCTGCAATTACCGACACTCCTAGAGAGGCGACTAACGCTCTAAGAATAAAATCTTCCATATCTATTAAATAGTCTCTAGAGAGACTCTTTACAGGTCTTACAAAGCCCATAAAGATAAAGTGAATGATCTGTAAGTTGAAAACCGTGTTTGTTTGCTATTTGTAATTGATGCTGCTCAATTACATCATCTTGAAATTCAATGATTGCATTACATTTAACACAAACTAAGTGATCATGGTGTTCAACATTAGAGAGCTCATAAACGGCCTGATTATTTTCAAAATTTAACTTATTAACAATTCCTGATTCTTCAAATTGAGTTAAAACTCGATAAATTGTTGCCACTCCAACTTCTTCGTGTTGTTCCATCAGCGCTCGATAGATATCCTCAGCACTCAAATGATGATTAGATGATCTCTCTAACACCTCTAAAATCTTTAATCTCGGTAAAGTAACTTTCAGACCAGCACTTTTTAAATCTTCAGCATCCATTCAAAAATCCTTAAGGTAAAATCCTATCAATATTTTAATCGTTTAAAGAAAGATGAAAAGACTAACTTTGATTGTGCTTGCCTTTACGACTTTAAGTGGCTGCTCAAACTCACTACTAAAATCTCCTGAAACACCTAAGTTACCAAAGTTTTCAATGCCAAGCTGGCTTGATTTTTCAATGCCTTCAATTGATGTCTACAAACCTAGCATTATGCAAGGCTCTGTTCTCGAAATTGAAGCTGTTGAAAAGCTTCAATTGGGGATGTCTAAAAGTGCCGTAATGAACTTAATTGGGTCGCCAAGTATTATGGACCCCTTTCATCAATATCAATGGGATTATATCCATCATTCAACTCTCAATGGTGATCAAGTAATCCATTATCGTTTAAGGTTAATTTTTGATGGAGATGCTCTAACTGAAATTGATAAGAGTGAACTATCTGGCTTAACTAACAATCAATAATCAAAAGTTACAAAAACAACTTTCTGTAACTTTTCTAATGCTCATTACGTTTTTTCGCCTTCGAGAGACTAATCTACTAAAATGATATCATGTCTAAATTAATCGTTAGTGATTTAAGTTGTCAAAGAGGGTATAACGAACTCTTTAGCAATCTCTCGTTTGAACTAAATTCGGGAGAAATACTAAAAATTTCTGGAGCTAATGGTTCTGGTAAAACGTCATTACTAAAAATACTTGCTGGACTCAACTCAGCAGAATCTGGCAGATTATCCATTAATAATAATAAGGCTGGATCCTACGATTACCAGTCTGATATATTTTATCTAGGTCATCTCCCAGCATTAAGTCCCGAGTTACATTGTAAAGAAAATCTTGATTACCTTACTCAGCTCAGTATTAGTAGCTCTAATCAGTCGCTTAATGATGCACTTACAAATGTTGGCTTAAAAAATTTCGAGAATGAATATGCTGCAAACCTTTCTGCTGGTCAAAAAAGAAGGGTTGTTTTGTCAGCTCTTTTTATTACTCAATCTAAAGTTTGGCTTCTAGATGAACCTTTCACTGCTCTTGACTCTGATGGCATTAATGTGATTGAAACTCAAATCACTAAACACTGCGATAATGGCGGAATTTGTGTCCTCACAACTCATCAAAAATGCAACTTACCCAGTCTAAGGACTCTTACCCTGTGAACATCTTCACTAAAACACTTACGAGAGACTTAAAGATGTCACTACGCAACCCATCTAGTTTTCTTAACCCTTTACTGTTCTTTGTTATTGCTATTTCTTTGTTTCCTTTAGCAATTAGTCCAGAATCACACACTTTATCAAACATTGCACCTGGAATTGTTTGGGTAACTTGTATGCTTTCAGTGTTACTCTCACTTAATGCGTTCTTTCATTATGATTATGACAATGGTGTTCTTGAACAGATGGTTATCTCACACCATTCACTTCCTCTTATATTGTTAGCTAAAACAATTGCTCATTGGCTACTAACCGGTCTACCTATCATCTTACTGTCGCCCTTACTTGGAATGACACTTTTCTTAGAAGCTAAGAGTATCTATGTTTTAGTGCTGACGCTGTTATTAGCTACACCGAGTTTAAGCCTAATAGGGGCTATAGGAGCATCACTGATTGTTGGCATTAAAAACTCGGGGATGTTGTTATCCTTATTGATACTACCCCTTTATATCCCTATTTTAATTTTTGCCACAAGTGCTGTATCACAATCCCAATTTAATCTTCCGATTAATGCACAACTCTATTTTTTAGCAAGCATACTGCTAATCAGTTTAATGACATCCCCTTTTGTAAGTGCTATAGCCCTAAAGACCAGTTTGGATTAAGCTTTACATTAAAAAAATTACAGACTATAATTACTGTACGCTGATTTGTTCCGATTGCTAGCGTTGTCGCCAAAGGTGGCAAGAAAAAGCTAAAGCTGGTGTTTTCCAAAACAAAAACCCACTTTAGATGGGTTTTTTTATTTTGAGGACTATGCCATGATATTTACTTCCGAATCCGTTTCCGCCGGACATCCAGACAAAGTTTGCGATCAAGTTTCTGATGCGATTCTTGATGCTGCACTTGAACAAGACAAAGATTCACGAGTAGCTGTTGAAACACTTGTAAAAGACAACCAAGTAGTATTAGCTGGTGAAATAACTACCAATGCTCAAATTGATTATGTTGATGTGGCTCGCAAAACTATCCTTGGGATTGGTTATAACAATGAAGAGTATGGTTTTAATGGAAGTACTTGTTCAGTAACTAACCTCCTAGGAAGACAATCGCAAGACATCTCTATGGGTGTTACCGAGAGTGAAAACCATGAGCAAGGTGCAGGTGATCAAGGACTGATGTTTGGTTATGCTGAAAACTCAACAGATGAATTAATGCCAGCTCCTATAATGCTTGCTCATCAGCTTGTTAGACAACAAGCAGACCTAATGCTAAGTGGTTCTATTCCTTGGCTAAGGCCTGATGCTAAATCGCAAGTCTCATGTATTTATG
>AFHY01000004.1 GCA_000213395.2 gamma proteobacterium SCGC AAA007-O20 | reverse complement strand
ACCCCAGATTAGCGCTTGATTTCTACTCACCTTACCTTGAGGCAGGGGACGACGTCTTGTTCTTGACATTTGAATATCGATTTTTTCATCGACAATGTGATTAAAAACCGCCGCTGACATTGCCGAAAGCGCAATACCTGCAGATGCAACAATTACAAGCAACAAGTTTGGCAAGTATGGCACAGCCAAAAGCATCCCAACAACTGCCGTTAACATAATAAGCGAAACAACCTTTAGCTTACAAAGCCCTAGTAAGTCCGTAATTGATGGCATAGAGCTTATTATCCTATTCTAGAATATTTAAATAGTCGCTTAAGGTCTTTAATAACCAACCTAATATCTATATTTTGAGGCTCATAATAGAGCATGATATTGCCAATTGGGTCAATCAAGTAGATGGCATTTTCAGTGTATTTTTTCAGACTTTGAGTAAGTTTTTCACTAGTAACCCTTGCCTTAATCAGGCCTTTATCGTCGCTTGTCGGCGTTGAGTTATTCTCAATAATAATCATTCTTTGAATGCGGCGCATGTCAGCATTCATTAGTGTGCGAATAGTTTTCATGTCTGCAACTGCTTTCTCACAAGCATCGTCACAACGACTTGAGACGTAAACTATGGTCCATATGCCTTGCAAGGAAGAGGCGCCACCATCAATCTCTATATCACCCTCATCAGTCGCGATTACAGGTCGAACCAACTCTCCATAATTAACTGTACTTTCGCTGAAATAGTTTGGATTGGCATAAAAAAATAGCGTGCCAAAAGCTATTGGCAGTATAAACATAGCCAACAACAACCAAAATTCTTTTCTTGCCGTCATTGCTTTCCCTGAATCAAAAGTGCGTAATCATACGCTGTTGAGACCCAAAACTCAATACACTTTAGAGTCGAACTTCAATGCCATTTTCCTGCATTGATTGTTTGGCTTCGCTTACCGTATATTCTCCAAAATGAAAAATGCTGGCTGCTAAGACTGCATCAGCGCCGCCCTCAAGAACACCTGCTGACAAGTGCGATAAGTTACCAACGCCTCCAGAGGCAATTACAGGCACATCTACGGCATCAGATATAGCCCGAGTCAGGTCTATATCAAAGCCATCCTTTGTGCCATCCCTGTCCATAGAGGTTAACAATACTTCACCTGCACCACAATCTCCCTCTGTCATTTGTACCGCCCACTCAATAGCGTCAATGCCGGTTGGTTTGCGACCACCATGAGTAAATATTTCCCATTTCGGTGGATTATCAACAACCCGCTTGGCATCAATCGCAATAACGATACATTGCGAACCAAAACGCTCAGAAAGCTCGTGGATAAGCTTGGGATTCAAAATCGCTGCAGAGTTAACAGCAACCTTATCAGCGCCAGCATTTAACATGGCACGCACATCTTCGGCCTTGCGAATACCGCCACCGACAGTGAGCGGAATAAACACCTGCTCAGCTATTTTTTCTACCATAAGTACAGTTGTATCTCGCCCTTCATGTGAGGCCGTAATATCGAGGAAAGTAATCTCATCAGCACCTTCATTATCATACCGCTTTGCAACTTCAATCGGGTCTCCTGCATCCTTAATATCAATAAATTGAACGCCCTTTACGACACGTCCATCACGGACATCAAGGCATGGAATAATGCGCTTTGCTAAACTCATGGTGGATAATTTTACAGTATAAAGCCAAGCTGAACTGCTTTGCTATTCTGGTAAAAATAGTATTATACGTAGCCCCTGAATTGCGCCTGCAAGGCAGTTAGTAGCAATGAAACTTTACATTAGGCTTCACAGGCCCTGTGGGTATAATTGCGCTCTATGAGTTCTGCTAATAACACATCAACAAATAGCGTTAAGGCGCCTCCAAAACACATAGCTATTATCATGGATGGCAATGGACGCTGGGCAAAATCAAGAAACCTACCGCGCTCTAGTGGACACCAAAAAGGCGTGAAAAGTGTTCGTACAATTGTCAAACATTGTGCCAAGATTGGTGTTAACACCCTCACACTCTTTGCCTTCAGTAGTGAGAACATAAACCGACCCAGCGAAGAAGTTGGTCTACTATTTAAATTGTTTCTCACAGTACTAAGGAATGAAACAAAGAAACTAAAGGATAACAACATCAAACTTGACATCATCGGTGATCTGTCTGTATTCACTCCCGAAATTCAAGACCATGCTGAAAATGCACAACAACAACTTCAAAACAATACCGGCCTTAATTTAGTGATTGCTGCTAATTATGGAGGTCAATGGGATATTGCAGAAGCCGCTAAAAAGATTGCTGTTAAAGCGGCCAAAGGGGAAATAAACCCTGAAAGCATTGACAATAAAGTATTTAGCGCTCATACAGCCTTGGCGCAATACCCTAGAGTCGACCTATTGATTAGAACCAGCGGAGAGGTTAGGATTAGCAATTTTTTGCTCTGGGATATTGCTTATAGTGAGCTGTACTTTTGTGAAACATTGTGGCCTGATTTTGATGCTAATGAACTGGATATAGCTATCAATAACTTCCATTCGCGTGATCGTCGCTTTGGCGAAAGGAATGGCGAAAAATAATGCTAATTAAGAGACTATTGACAGCAGTCATTTTAGTTCCACTGGTTATTATGGCGGTTCTAAAATTAGACAGCTCGGAGTTTCTCTTGGTCATGATACCTGTTCTTGTCATTAGCTCTTGGGAGTATAGCAGTCTGATTAAAATGAGGCGTTGGCTTGCAAAGGCTTTATACGTTTCAGCTCTGATGGGCGCTGCATATTTTTTAAATCAAACGCCGTTCTTGTTAATGCCACTTTTAATTGTCACGTTGCTTTGGTGGGTTATTAACTCCTTCTGGATTATTAGCTTTCCTAGACATACCGACTATTGGAATGGCCACTTAACAACAAGACTAGTTAATGGCTTTTTCTTATTTGTTCCATTGCTTATTTCACTTTCAGCACTGCATCAAATCGACAGCACGCTTGTTTTATTGCTGCTTACTCTAGTCTGGGCTGCAGATAGTGGCGCTTATTTCGTTGGCCGTGCGATTGGAAAAAATAAACTCCTTCTAAGCGCAAGCCCTAGCAAAACCATTGAAGGAGCTGCAGGTGGGGCGCTATTCCCTCTAGGAGTAATGTTTATATATGTCCGTTTTGGTTTTGAAAACGCTACCTTTGAGCAGTATTTTTTCTATGGTATTTTATCTCTGGTTGTTACTCTTACCTCGATTCTTGGTGATCTTTTTGAAAGCCTTCACAAGCGTATTGCAGGTGTCAAAGATAGTGGTATTTTGCTACCTGGGCATGGTGGCTTGTTTGATAGAATAGACAGTCTAACCGCCTCAGCTCCAATCTTTTTTCTAGCCTACGGTTTTCTCACATGAAAAACATTTGTATTCTAGGCGCTACTGGTTCAATTGGACTTAACACCTTGGAGGTTATTTCGCTTCACCCAAACAAATACAAAGTGTTTGCACTTAGCGCAAACACTGACTGGAAAAAAATGCTTAAGCTCTGTGAATCACACAGACCAAGTTATGCGGTATTAGTTGACCCAGATGCTGCTGAACATTTGCACAAATTGGCGCCTGAAGGTGTAACTGTTTTATCTGGTGAGGAGGCTCTTGCCAAAGTTGCAGCTCACCAAAAAACGGACTATGTCATGGCTGCTATCGTAGGCAGCGCAGGAATGTCTTCTACACTTGCCGCAGCAGAGGCGGGAAAACGCATCATGTTGGCCAATAAGGAGTCTTTGGTACTAGCTGGCAACTTGTTAATAAATGCAGTCAAAAAGTCTGGCGCAGAATTGATACCTGTTGACTCTGAACATAGCGCAATTTTTCAGTGCCTTCAAGGAAGCCATGTTGGACTTAGCAAAATTCAGTTAACCGCCTCAGGAGGGCCATTTCTTAATACACCTTTATCAGAGCTTGCCTTGGTAACCCCAAGTCAGGCATGCAACCACCCGAACTGGAAAATGGGACGGAAAATATCTGTTGACTCTGCCACTCTGATGAACAAGGGGCTTGAAGTAATTGAGGCACATTTTTTATTCACCCTAAAGCCTAACCAAATTGAGGTTGTCGTTCACCCACAAAGTATTATTCATTCGCTTGTTCATTTTGACGATGGTAGTGTTTTATCTCAGCTTGGTCTGCCCGACATGCGAACCGCAATATCCTATGCGCTTTCTTATCCAGAGCGACAAAAATCTGGAGTCGCCTCACTGGACTTAACACAACAACCGTCTTTAGAGTTTTTAATACCTAATTTAGAGACTTTTAGTTGCCTTGGGTTAGCTTACAATGCGCTAAAAATAGGGAAAAACGCCCCCGCCACTCTTAATGCAGCTAATGAAATTGCGGTGGAGGCATTTCTTAATAAACAAATAGGTTTTCTAGATATTAGCAAAACCATAGAAAACGTCCTTGATACTGCTCCCACTGCAAATCTTGACACGCTTGAAAGTGTCGTGGAAAATGACCAACTTTCTCGACAAATAGCGAAATCTGTTATTGAATCCCGTGCCTGATAATAAAGTACTGTCTTTAAGCAAGTTTATGTTGCTTACAATTACCTTGATGATCTCTGTTTTAATGCCTACAGCCAAGGCAGACGGAAAGCATGATTTTTACTTTGAGGCATCTAGAGGAGACGTCTTTTACAAGTTTTTTTATAGTGCAGGGCTTTCGGGAGAGCTTTTAAAAAAACTCATGGGCTCAGATGAGAGGGCGCAAAGGCTAAACCACATTTACCCAGGAGATAAATTTAAAATTGAACTTAATGACAACCACAATCTCAAAAAAATCGTCTTTGCCCCTCTGAACGCAAACCCAATGCTTATAAGTTATTCAAAGCAAAAGTTTAGCTTTATTGTCGTCAACATTCAGCCCACGCAAGACATAACACATTCAACAATTACTATTAGTAAGTCTCTTAATTACGATGCCAAGAAGGCAGGCATTGAGGCTAAAGTCATTAAGCTGATGGTTGATAATTTTTCTTGGGAGCTTGATTTCAGCAGAGATCTGCGCAAGGGCGACAAGTTTGTCCTTGCCTGGGATGGCGAAAAAACACCTTGTGCTATGGTTTATATCGGTGACCGAAAAACTATTGCTCTTTTTGCCTACAAGAACTCAGCAGGGGGGAAAAAATACTACACTTCTGAAGGAAAAACCCTTAATGATTCTTTTAGTTTCCCGCCATTAATAAAATATACCCGCATTAGCTCAAGTTACCAAAAAAGTCGCTATCATCCAACACTTAAAGTATGGCGATCCCACCTAGGAACTGACTTTGCTGCACCAAAAGGTACGCCTGTCTATGCCTCAGCAAAAGGCGTTATCAAACACTTGGCTACATTGACTGGCTACGGCAATGTAGTCTACTTAAAACACGGAACCGAATATCTTACTGTTTATGCTCATTTGGCGGGCTTCAAAAAAGGCTTAAGGACTGGAGATAAGGTCTCTAAAGGGCAAGCCATTGGTTTTGTTGGAAGCACTGGCCAATCAACCGGCCCACATCTGCATTACGAAGTTCGCATCAATGGCGTCCACAAAGACCCTGCGAAAGTCAAACTCTCGAAGCAGTCTTTTGTTCCAAGCGGCGCAATGGCGAGCTTTAAAGAGAGATCAAACCACGTGCTCTCAGAATTAGGAATAAAATTAGCCCTCTTCTGATTGGCTCCTTGTCTCAACAGAGTCAAACGTTCAAGACATTCCATTAAAATAAAAACTTTATATTAAACTGGGGTGGTTATGCGAACCCTTATAAAAACCAAATTAAGCTTGCCGCTTCTCCATAGAGGTAAAGTTAGAGATATTTTTGATATTGACGATGCCAACATGCTGATTGTTACTACTGACAGACTCTCGGCGTATGATGTTGTGTTTGACCAGCCCATTCCTGAAAAAGGAATGATTCTCACCTCAATAGCTAATTATTGGTTTCAGAAAACCGAACACATCGTTCAGAATCACTTAACTGACATAAATCTTGAAGAGGTTTTGTCAAATGATGAGGCTGAAATGCTTGCCGGTAGAGCAATTGTCGTTAAAAAGCTAAGGCCTTTGGCAATAGAGGCCGTCGTTAGAGGTTACTTAATTGGCTCAGGATGGAAGGAATACCTTTCATCTAGCATGGTTTGTGGTATTCCACTACCACCAAATATGAAGCTTGCTCAGCAACTCTTAAAACCTCTCTATACGCCCTCGTCAAAAGCAGGAGTTGGCGAACATGACGCCAATATCTCCTTCAAAGAGACAGAAGCTATTGTTGGCAGTGCTCTTGCAACTCAAATCAAGGAAATGAGTTTAAAAATCTATCAATTTGCTGCAGAACATGCCCTCAGTTGTGGCATCATTGTTGCTGACACGAAGTTCGAGTTTGGTCTAGATGAAGACAACCAACTGACCCTAATGGACGAAGTATTAACACCTGACTCTTCAAGGTTCTGGTCTGCTGCAAATTACCAGCCTGGAAAAAACCCGAAAAGCTATGACAAACAAATCATTAGAGACTATCTTGAAACGCTTGATTGGAACAAGAAGCCGCCTGCGCCTAGATTGCCGGACAACATTATGGCCAAAGCCGCAGAAAAATATCACCAAGTTTATTCAATATTATGCAACTGAATGGACACATAAATAAAATGCAAACCTCCTTAGAAGAGGGCATGGCTCATTACAAGCTTTCATTTGACGACCAACAGGTCGACATGAACTCTCTTGTGGGGCAACATATTGAGTTTACATTTAACAAAACAATACAATGCGCCAATCCAGAATGTAAACGTATTACTCCTAAAAGTTATTCACAGGGCTACTGTTTCCCTTGTGCGCGCTCTCTAGCCAGGTGTGATTTATGTATTATGAGACCTGAGACTTGTCACTACCACCTTGGCACTTGTAGAGAGCCTGAATGGGGGCTGTCAAATTGCTTTACTTCCCACATTGTCTATCTTGCAAATTCCTCAGGTGCTAAGGTTGGTATCACCCGCAAAACAAACACGCCCAGTCGCTGGATTGACCAGGGTGCAATCAGTGCATTGCCAATACTTGAAGTAAAAACACGCCTTGAATCAGGCCTTATTGAAAAGGCCTTAAAGTCATTTATCACTGATAAAACAAACTGGAGAACAATGCTGAAAAACGAAACCGAGCCCGCAGACCTTGTTACTGCTAAAGTGTCTTTATTAGCTGAAGTTTCAAGCCTTGTAGATGAGCTCGACGCAAAAACCCTCCCAGACGATATCATAAATATTGACTACCCTGTGCTAAAATATCCCACCAAGGTTGTCTCTTTAAGCTTTGACAAAAACCCTGTCATATCAGGCGTTTTGAATGGAGTTAAGGGACAGTATTTATTACTTGAGAGCGGTGTGCTCAATGTGCGAAAGTTTAGCTCATACCATCTTACGCTCTCCACTTGATGACAACGACTAACTATATGAAGCTCACGGAAAAAGAATTTAGAAGTGAAAAAAACAAACGACTGACTCTGCTAGGAATGTCAGGCGTTGGCAAGACGCACCTCGCAAAACTTATCGGTGAAAATGGTGGATGGTACCATTTTTCAGGCGACTACCATATTGGCTCAACCTATTTAAAAGATGAAATCATTAACAACATCGCAAAAAAAATGAAACAAGACCCGTGGCTTCAAAATCTATTAAAAAACCAGTCTATTAGTGTCAATAGCCAGGTTACCTTTGACAACCTAGAGCCCATTTCTGCGTTCCTTGGAAAAGCGGGCAACCCAGAAGAAGGCGGTCTTGAGATTGACGAATTTATTCGCCGTCAAAATCTTTTTCTGGAAGCAGAAACCAAAGCCATGTATGACGTCCCAAGCTTTATCAAAAAATCCCAACAATTAGGATACGACAATTTCATTAACGATGCAGGCGGCAGCTTGTGCGAACTGGAGGATAAAAAACTTTATCAACTTTTAGCCAAGAACACGCTAATTGTCTACATTAAAACAAACAAAGATGCCGAAAAAATGCTTATTGAGCGATCAAAAAACCAGCCCAAGCCAGTGTACTATCACCCCAACTTTTTTGCGTCTGCCCTACAGTCCTACCTTGAAAAAAATAGCTTGGACTATGTTGCCCAAATAAATCCTGATGCTTTTGTGCGCTGGGTTTTTCCAAGACTAGTTAAAGATCGTCTAGCAAAATACCAGGCGCTTGCTGACCAGTATGGCTACACCATAAAAAGCGACGACCTTTATCATTGCCATTCTGCAAACGATGTTATTAATCTTATTGCTGGAGCTCTAGACTGACATGCCATTAATAGCCCATTCCGAACTACCCTCATTTCAGCGTCTTAAAAAACAAGGTGAAGTAATTCTTTCAAAAGATAGGGCAGAGCATCAGATCATACGAGAGCTTCATATCGGCCTATTAAACATGATGCCTGATGCTGCGCTTGAGGCCACTGAAAGGCAATTCTTTCGCCTGGTTGGACATTCAAACCAGATTGCACAATTCTATATGCACCCCTTCTCTCTTTCAAACATTAAAAGAGGGGCGAAAGCAACCACGCATCTAAAAAAGCACTACAAAACTTTTGACGAAATTAAATCTCAAGGGCTTGATGCATTGATTATTAGCGGTGCTAATGTTTCCCAGCCCAGCCTTGAGCTTGAGCCCTTTTATGAACAACTGAGAGAGGTAGTAAACTGGTCTTATGAAAATGTCACTTCAACACTATGCTCTTGCCTGGCAACTCATGCTGTTTTGGAATTCAAGTATAGCCAAAAGCGTCAACCTGTCGGAAAAAAACATTGGGGGATTTTCCCTCATCAAGTGATTGACAGAGACCACCCCTTAATCAGTGGTGTTAGTACTCGCTTTGACATTCCTCATTCTCGTTTTAATGAGATTTCTGAGTCACAATTTGATAAAGCAGAGTTGAAGGTTTTGGCTAAAAGCTCAATTGGCGTCCACCTTGCCGTAAGCCCTGACTTGTTTAGAATTGTATTCTTTCAAGGCCACCCTGAGTATGACACCATAAGCCTTTTAAAAGAATACAAAAGAGAAATTGCGCTTTACCTTGAAGACAAAGAGTTAGGTTATCCGCCAATGCCTAGCAATTACTTTTCTATACAAAACGAGGCTATATTAAACGAATACCGTGCCAACCTTGATGCCGGCACAACGTCAATTAAAGACTTCCCGGAATCACTTATTACAACAACCCTTGACAATACTTGGCACGATAGCGCGAACGCCATTATTAATAACTGGATCGGTTGCGTATATCAAGTAACTCACGAAAGAGTCGGCAAACCATTTATGAGTGGCATCAACCCAGACGACCCCCTTAGCCTTAAGAAGTGACAAGTTTCGCCAAAGACCTGTTGGTTTGGTTCCAAGAACACGGAAGAAAGAACCTGCCTTGGCAATCCAGCCCACCTGATATTTATCATATTTGGCTGTCCGAAATTATGTTGCAGCAAACACAGGTCGCTACTGTCATTGACTATTTTAATAACTTTGTTGTTAACTTCCCAACAGTGGTTGCGCTGGCAAATGCAGATGAGGAAGAGGTTTTGGCTAGCTGGGCTGGGCTTGGATACTATAGTCGTGCGAGGAACTTACACAAAAGCGCTAGAATTGTTTTATCGAAATATCGGGGTATTTTTCCAACCAGCCATTCTGAATTAATAAGCCTTCCTGGGGTTGGCGAGTCTACTGCAGGCGCTATCTTGTCGCTAGCATGTAACCAGTCTCGACCAATTCTTGACGGTAACGTTAAACGCGTCTTAAGCAGATGCCATAGAGTGGCTGGGCATTATAGCGATTCTAAAGTTTTAAAAGAGTTCTGGCGACTTGCGAAATATCACACACCTTCTAAACAAAACGCAAACTATACTCAGGCAATTATGGATCTAGGCGCTACTATCTGTGTGCCTCGTAAACCCCTTTGCTCAAGGTGCCCAGTTTCCAGACACTGCAAGGCAAACCTTTGCAACGATCAGGCGTCCTTTCCTCAAAAAAAAGCAAGAACAATTAGGCCTGAAAAGTCACTTGCACTTTTGGCATATCGTAACGACAAGGGCGATATTTATCTAGTAAAAAGACCCAACAAGGGAGTTTGGGGTGGCTTATGGAGCTTTGAAGAATGTGAGGATACCAAGACTGCCATTACTGCCGCTATTAAAGAACACAACATAAAAGCGAGTATTGTTTCTTCGCTTCCAAAATTTAAGCATAGTTTTACTCACTACCATCTATGGATCCGGCCAATTATCATCAACTCTCCAAGCCTAGAAAAAGGCTATTTCAACATTAATAAAATGGCATTAGGCATCCCTACGCCTGTTAAAAAAATAATCACGATGCTTGATTCTCTCAACCCCACCAAAAGCAATGAGTAAAATATGCCTATGCAATTAATTCGTGGCATTAACAACCTAAAAAAACAGTCCAGCTGTGTGCTTACCATTGGAAACTTTGATGGCGTACATATTGGCCATCAAAAAATTATTAAAAGACTGGTGGAGAAAGCCCATGAGCTAAAGATACCGTCTCTTGTTATTTCCTTTTCGGTCACCCCAGAGTCTTATTTTGGTCGGCCAAAGGCAAGGCTGAGCAGTTTTAGAGATAAGCACTTATTTCTAAAATCAATGGGCGTAGACAAGCACTTACTGATTCGCTTTAACGATTCTTTTTCTCAAACAAGCGCAACCTCTTTTGTAGAAAATATTTTGGTTGAAAAACTTAAAGCTAGGTACTGCTTTATTGGTGACGACTTTCGTTTCGGAAAAGACCGCTTAGGTAACTACGAGCTACTTGAAAAGCTCTCTAAGCCAAACAACTTTATCGCAGAAAAAATAGGAAGGGTAAGCTTTGAAAACCAGCGGGTTAGCAGCTCAGCAGTTAGGCGCTACCTGGCCTCAGGTAATTTTTCAATGACAAAAAAGCTTCTTGGCAGGCCTTTTGCAATTAGCGGAAGAGTTTCTCATGGAGACAAAAAAGGCAGGACTATCGGCTTTCCCACAATCAACGTAGGCATTAGTCGAAGACTTAGCCCCGTTCTTGGGGTTTTTAATGTCTTAATTAAAATAAATAAAGAGGCCTACCACGGTGTGTGTAACGTTGGGAAACGACCAACAGTGGGTGGCGAAAAAACTCTTTTAGAGGTGTTTATTTTTGACTTTAATCGAGAAATATATGGTGAACGCGTTACCATTGTCTTTAAACAAAAGTCCCGAGATGAAATGAAATTTAACTCCTTTGAAGAATTAAAACAACAAATTGCCAAAGATGTTGAAATCGGCAAACGGTATTTTAAAGCCCAAGCTATATTAGGATAAAAGCTTCCATGAAAGCTCAGCCCCTGCAAAAAAAGGCGTCAACTTTGATCCTGCAAACTCATAATGATCCGGCACCCTCCAAGGCGACTTTTCTAGAGTAATTTTTTCTCGATTGTGAGGCAAGCCATAAAAATCTGGCCCAAAAATAGAAGCAAATCCTTCAAGCCTTTCTATCGATCCTTCTCCATCAAAGACCTCGGCATAGAGCTCAATAGCTGCATGAGCACTAAAAATACCTGCACAACCACAAGCGGATTCTTTTTTCTCTCGATCATGTGGAGCAGAATCAGTTCCTAAGAAGAATTTTGGATTGCCAGAAATAGCGGCTTTTAGTAGCGCCTTCTGATCAGGGTTGTGTCTCTTCAAGACTGGTAAGCAATAATAGTGTGGTTTAATTCCTCCTACAAGCATATGGTTTCTGTTTGCCAGTAAATGATGAGGAGTTATTGTTGCCGCTATATTGTCTTTACAGCGAAGCACATAATCAACAGCATCTTTAGTTGTGATATGTTCAAGCACAATTTTAAGGCCCGGAAAATCTTTAACAACTCTATCAAGGACTTTTTCAATAAAGACCGACTCTCTATCAAATACATCGACTTCAGGATCGGTCACTTCGCCATGAACCAATAAAGGGATTTCTTCCTTTTGCATCGCCTCAAGCGCTGGATAAATATTAGTGACATTTGTTACTCCGTCATCGGAATTAGTGGTTACGCCAGCAGGGTATAGCTTTGCAGCATAAATTTCGGGCGTGGCTCCAGCAGATTCTATCTCTTTTGGGGTAGTGCCATCTGTTAGGTAAAGCACCATAAGCGGATTAAATCCGCTGTTTGTTGGAAGAGCTTTCATAATTTCTTTGCGATAGGCCTGAGCTTGCCGAACACTTTTTACTGGGGATGAAAGATTGGGCATGATGATGGCTCTGCCCATTTGTCTGGCGCTCATACCAACGATCGACTTCAGGGCCTCACCGCTTCGAAGGTGAAGGTGCCAGTCATCAGGTTTAATTAGGCTTATTCTAGTCATCTATTGTTGCATAGTGTTGCTAAGGCTAAGCATCTCTTGATTATAGCACTAACAATAATATCCTCATCACCCATGGCAGTGTTTGTATTTTTTTCCCGAACCACAAGGACAAGGATCGTTTCTTCCGATCTTGTTAGCCCTTTTTGGTTGTTGTGCATCACTTGGGCTTGGGTTAGGCTTCGTTTGTTGTGGGCTTGGCTGCTCTGTCTTTGCTTTTTCAACAGGCGCATCTTCACCTGTAGAGCTCTGTTTTTGTTCTATACTTACACTGCACAAGGCCTTAACCATTTCAACGTTAATTGTTTCTAGCAATAGGGTAAACATTGAAAAAGACTCCCGCTTATACTCTTGAACTGGGTTTTTTTGAGCATAGCCTCGTAAACTAACGCTTTGTCTCAAGTGGTCCATCAACGCTAAGTGCTCCTTCCAATGATGATCCAGAGCTCTAAGCATCACAGCTTTTTCAAAAGTTCTCATAGTTTCGCTTCCAATCGCCTCCTCTTTGACATCATGAAATGATCCCAGCGCCTGTAAAACTACTTTTAAGATTTCATTAACATCAAGACCTTCTTCAATGCTTTTTTGTATTGGCACGTCGGACGCATACTCTGTTTTTAAGACGCTGTGAAGGCCCTCAACATCCCAGTCATCCTCAAGCGCTTGTGGTGAAATGTATTCAGCAAACAGATTGCTAATTACGTCCTCTCTTATGACAATAAATCGATCCTTAACGTCTTCGGTACCCGTTAATTGATCTCTAAGCTGGTAGATTACTTTTCGTTGGTCATTGGCAACATCATCAAACTCAAGAAGTTGTTTGCGGGCGTCATAATGCATCCCTTCGACCTTTTTTTGGGCGTTTGCAATGGTTCGATTTAGCCAGCTATGCTCAAGCGCCTCGCCCTCTTTCATGCCAAGCTTTTTCATCATGCTGGCTGTTTTTTCAGAGGCGAAAATTTTCATAAGGTTGTCCTCTAGGGACAAATAAAAGCGAGTAGACCCAACATCTCCTTGGCGACCAGAGCGCCCACGCAGTTGGTTGTCTACACGTCTAGACTCATTTCTCTCGGTTCCAATAATATGAAGCCCTCCAGCGCTTATGACAGCCTCGTGTTTTTCTTTCCATGCCAGTTTTTCAGCATCAGAGGTTTCTTCAGGCAAGCGACCGCCTAAGACAATGTCCGTGCCCCTTCCTGCCATATTGGTTGCAATGGTTACAGAGCCAGGTGCGCCAGCGTTAGCGATAATTTCTGCTTCACGCTGATGCTGCTTGGCGTTAAGAACTTCGTGCCTTATATTATCTTTCTTAAGCAACAAAGAGATGCTCTCCGAGCTTTCAATACTGCTTGTGCCAACTAAAACAGGCTGCTGCATCTCCTGAGAGGCTTTAACGTCACCAATAATAGCATCAAGTTTTTCATCCATAGTGCCGTATATTAAATCCGATAAGTCGCTACGACAAGATTTTGCATTGGGTGGAACTACAACCACCTCAAGACCATAAATATCTAGAAGCTCTGGCGCCTCTGTTTCGGCGGTACCCGTCATGCCCGAGAGCTTGTTGTATAGCCTGAAGTAGTTTTGAAAAGTAATAGAAGCCACGGTTTGATTTTCTTGTTTTACGCTGACTCTCTCTTTGGCTTCAATGGCCTGATGAAGGCCCTCAGACCATCTTCGGCCCGGCATTGTTCTTCCTGTAAACTCATCAACAATAACTACCTCGTCATCTTTGACAATGTAGTCAACGTTTTTTTGAAATAGCACATGTGCGCGTAAAGCTGATATTAGGTGTTTCAACAATATAATGTTGCTTGCGTCATACAAACTAGACCCTTCTGGCAGAGCGCCTGCGTTTATTAGTAGCTCTTCTGCCTTGACATGGCCGTCATCCGTTAAAAACACTTGCTTCTGTTTTTGGTCAAGTGTGTAGTCGCCAGGAATATTCACAACAACCTCTTTTCCTTCGCCGGTTTCGGTTTGAAGTGTAAAAAGGGGAATCATTTTGTCTATAGCAATGTAGACTTCAGCATGATCACCTGTTGGACCAGAGATTACTAAGGGCGTTCTCGCTTCGTCAATTAAAATAGAGTCGACTTCGTCAACAATTGCATAATTAAGTTTTTTTTGTGTTTTTTGGTCTTGTGAAAATGCCATGTTGTCGCGCAAGTAATCAAACCCAAGCTCGTTGTTGGTCGCATAAGTAACATCGCAGCTATATGCTGTCTTCTTTTCTTCGTTAGACATTCCTGAGATTACCACCCCAACCTCAAGGCCTAAAAAGTTAAACACTTTGCCCATCCACTCGGCGTCTCTTTTTGCTAAATAGTCGTTGACGGTTACAATGTGAACGCCCTTGCCACTCAAAGCATTTATGTAGGCCGGAAGTGTCGCCACCAAGGTTTTTCCTTCTCCTGTGCCCATTTCAGAAATACAGCCCTCATTGAGCACCATGCCGCCAATAAGCTGAACATCGTAGTGTCTCTCCTCAAGCACCCTTTGACTTGCCTCTCTAACAACTGCAAAGGCCTCTGGCAAAATGCCTTCTAGAGAACCTTCTTTGTCTAGTCTTTCGCGAAACTGTTGGGTTTTGGCTTTCAGCTCGTCGTCGCCAAGTGACTGCATGTTCTTCTCAAAAGAGTTAATCTCGGTAACAAGCTTTGTGAATTTTTTTATCACTCGATCGTGGCGTGAGCCAACAACTTTTGATAAAACTTTATTTATAATACTCATATGATAACAAAACAATAATTAGATAAAACGTTGGTATTTTCCCATAGATGAAAGATAAAACAACAGCAAACCTTACAAATTTTAAGCCTAGTGGCGAATTGGGCGAGATGTTTGAAAAAGCAAAAATGCATAACCATTTTAATTCCCTGTTACAGGGCTTGTTGCCTCCTCAATTTAAGGGCATTACTTTATGCTTGGTTAAGGAGCAAAAGGTAACCCTTTTGGCGCCCAACCCTTCAATTGCGTATCGAGCTAAAAAACAACAGCTAGCGTTGTTGGATATCATTCAACAGATCGAAGGACTGACATTAATCAAAACTGTTTCAATTAAGCTAGATAAAAACCAATCATAGGCTGCATTGGTTCATTTTTTTGCTTTTAAATAAGAGCCATTTACTTTATAATAGTGCGGTTTTTTACTTAAATACTGAACAAACTCCTATATGCCAGAACAAACAATAGACCTAAAGAAAAGGCGCTTTTTAACTCAAGCAACTAGTGTGGTTGGCGCCGTCGGGGTTGGTTTTGTTGCTTGGCCTTTTTTGTCAACGTGGAAGCCTTCAGCAAGAACAAGGGCTGCAGGCGCCCCAGTTGATGTAGACATTTCAAAACTCCAGACCGGCCAATTAGTTCGTGTTTTGTGGCGTAAAAAACCAGTATGGATTTTCAAGCGTGGCGCTGAAGCTCTTGCGGCGCTTGAGTCAGCAGCTGTTATTAAGAATTTGTCTGACCCGGATGGTTCTGGTTACTCTAAAAACCAGCAGCCTAAATATGTGACTACTAATTTTCGATCTATTAAAAATAGAGAAGAGGTTGCAGTTATTGTTGCCGTTTGTACTCACCTGGGCTGCTCTCCAACTTATCGCCCAGAGCCTGGCGCGGCGGATTTAGGCGGTGAGAGCTGGAAGGGTGGTTTTTATTGCCCTTGTCATGGCTCAAAGTTTGACCTTGCTGGTAGAGTATATGCTGGCGTGCCTGCTCCAACCAATTTGGTGATTCCACCGTATCATTATGTTTCTGATACACTTATTCGTATCGGGGTTGACCCAGAAATCTCATAAGAGGAAATCATGAAAAACAAAGAAAGCTGGATAGACCAAAGATTTCCCCTCACCAAGGTGTGGAATGAGCATTTAGCTGAATATTACACACCAAGAAATTTTAATTTTTGGTACTTTTTTGGTAGTCTTGCTATTCTGATGCTGGTCATGCAGTTAGTTACTGGAATTTTTCTAACTATGCACTTTAAGCCTGACTCCGCGAATGCTTTTGCGTCAGTGGAATACATTATGCGTGACGTCGAATGGGGCTGGCTGGTTCGTTATCTTCACTCGGTTGGAGCTTCTGCATTTTTTGTGGTAATTTATCTCCATATGTATCGTGCTCTTCTTTACGGCTCCTATAAAGGGCCAAGAGAGTTGATTTGGATTCTTGGGATGTTGCTCTACATTGCTTTAATGGCAGAAGCCTTTATGGGCTACGTTTTGCCTTGGGGACAGATGTCTTTCTGGGGCGCTCAAGTTATAATCTCCCTATTTGGCTCTGTGCCGGTAATCGGACCAGACCTGCTGGTTTGGATTTTAGGCGATTATGCTGTAGGGGACGCCGCACTAAACCGCTTTTTTTCTTTGCATGTAATTGCCTTGCCGCTTATTTTAGTTGTACTTGTTTTCTTGCATATTGTTGCTCTTCATACGGTTGGTTCAAACAATCCAGATGGCATCGAGATAAAGAAAAACAAAGACAAGGACGGCATTCCCAAGGACGGCATCCCGTTCCACCCTTATTTCACCGTTAAAGACACCATGGGTGCAGTCGCATTTTTGTGGATCTTTTGTGCTGTGGTGTTCTACGCTCCGGGCCTTAACGGCTACTTTCTTGAGCACGCAAATTTTATAGAGGCCAACCCCCTTCAAACACCAGAACACATTGCGCCACTATGGTACCTAACCCCTTTCTACTCAGTGTTGAGGGCAGTTCCTCCAATGTTTGGCTCACAATTCCCAGGCGTATTGGCGATGGGTGCGTCCCTTCTTATCTTGTTTTTCCTGCCTTGGTTGGACAGAAGTCCGGTTAAATCTATTCGTTATCGTAGCCCAATTTATAAGTGGGTGCTTGGTGTTTTTGTTGTTAGCTTTGTTATGCTGGGATGGCTTGGCATGCAGCCGGTTACTCCGCTTAATGTCTTCCTTGCTCGTTTTTTTACTGTCCTCTATTTTGGATTTTTTATTTTGATGCCTTGGTACACCTCAATAGGAAAAACCAAAGAAGTCCCAGAAAGGCTGACGGAATAGCCTATGAAGAAACACATAAAAATAAAACTGGCTTTGGCGTCAACTTTACTTTCATTTAACGTGTTTGCCGCTGGTGATCTGCATTTAGACCACGCCAATACCGACATTTCAGATACAGCCTCATTACAAAACGGCGCCAAGCTTTTTATGAACTATTGCTCTGGTTGCCATGCTATAGGCTTTATGCGCTACAATCGCATTGCTCAAGATTTAAATCTAAGCGATTCATTGGTCGCTGAACACCTAATGTTTGCCGGAGAAAAGCCTGGAGAAACAATCACAACAGCTATGCCAAAAGAAGGCGCAGCAAAATGGTTTGGCGTCACCCCACCAGACTTATCGCTGGTTGCGAGAGCCAAAGGCACTGATTGGATTTATACCTACCTAAGGGGCTTTTATGAGGACGACTCTAAAGTCTTCGGTGTTAACAATAAAGTGCTTGAGAACGCCTCTATGCCTGACGTATTATGGTCGCTGAAAGAGGGGAAATCTGAAGCAGAGTTTGATCAAGATGTTAGAGATATAACCAACTTCCTAGACTACGTTGGCGAGCCAGCAAAATTAATTCGCACAAGCCTTGGTGTTTGGGTGTTATTGTTCTTAGGTGTCCTGCTTGTTTTGACCTACCTATTAAAGAAAGAGTATTGGAAAGACGTCAAATATGGCATATGGCGCCCTAGAGAATGAATTCTGATACAATTTATATTTGCCTCGGCGCCCCTGACTAAGCGGCGTAATTTTTTTATTTTTTTGGAATAAAACTATGTTATCTAAACCTAATCCAGCCTCAACCACCCTATACTCAGCTCCACAGGAATTAGAGTCTCACGCTGTGCGTTTTGTCATGGCACATAAATCTATTGAACGAGAGGTTTTCGAGCTTAAATTTGACGAAATGCCCGAAGAGATTTTAGAGCTAAACCCTTTTCAGACTTTGCCAACACTATTCGACAGGGGTATGGTTTTATATGACTTGTCGGTTATCATGGAGTATCTGGACGAGCGTTTTCCCTTTCCTCCACTTTTGCCAGTCGATCCGATTGAAAAAGCTGAAAAAAGGTTGTTGCTTTACCGCTTTACGCGGGCAAAAGGCTGCTGGTATGAGCTTGTTAAAACCATTCTAAACGGTAATAAAAAAGATGCTGATGCGGCAAGAAAAACACTTAATGGAAACCTTATTGAGCTTTTGCCTTTGTTTTCCCACAAGCTCTATTTTAAGAGCGACTCACTGACTCTGGTTGATGCCTGTATTGCTCCAATATTATGGCGTTTAGGCTTATTAGGAATCACATTAGGAGAGAAGGCTAAGCCTATTAGCGCATATGCCAACAGGCTTTTTGAAAAAGAAGGGTTTCATGACAGTCTTACTTTTGCTGAAAAGGACTTTAACCAGTAGTCACCATGAGCGGAGTTGCTCCTTATTTGATTCGTGCCTATTGTGATTGGATTGAGGACTCAAATCTTACGCCCCATATTTTAGTTGATTGCGAAAAGACTGGCGTTGTTGTTCCAGAGGGCTTTGCGAAAGAAGGAAAAATTGTTCTGAATATAAGCTCTTCTGCTACAGAAGGCAGACTAATAACAAACAACTCTATAAGCTTTAAAGCAAGATTCAGTGGAAGGCCTCAAAAAATCATTATCCCTTGCGAATCAGTTCTCACTATTTATGCCCAGGAAAACGGAGAAGGTATGTTTTTTGACAACAAGGTCGAGAACAAAGGCGACAAAAACGAGAAGTCAAACCTAACCATCCTAGACTAATTTTTCAATCTCAGAACAAAAAGCTCCTAAATCGCCTTGAGAGAAAGAAATTACTGGCGTTTTGGTATAGGCAGCAAGCGCCTCTTTGTTAGACAGGTTGTTGTTCTCAACTACATTTAAAATAACACCTGCTACTGTCAGATTATTATTATTTGCCGCTTCTAGTGTTAAAAGAGCCTGGCTAATTGCGCCAAGCTCGTCACGAATCACAATTAACAATGGCAGTTGGAGCTCAATCGCTAGATCAACGTTAAGAGCTTCTTTAGCTATCGGGGAGTAAAGTCCGCCAACCCCCTCAACAACCACAAAGCTCTCATCAATGTCACACATGCAGGCCAGCGCCAAGTCCTCAAGGGTAAGTTTTTTACCGCTCTCAGTGCTGGCCATTTCTGCGCTAGCCTCAATCTCAAAACAGTATGGGCAAACCTTTTTTAGGTCCTCTTGTTGTTGACATGCAGCAGACAGGGCGATTGCATCTTTAGGTATGTAGTTTTGTCCACTAAGCTCACAGTTTGTTTCAACTGGCTTTCTAACCTTAACATCTCTCGTTTGAGACATGTGTCGCACAATTTCAATTGCAACAGTAGTTTTCCCTACGCCCGTATTGCTGCCAGTAACAAAAACACCTTTCATGTCAATATTTTAGCCCAAGTTGGTGGATGCAAAGTCGTCATAAAAGTATAATGGCGTCAATGCAAAACAATCTTCACACAAGTTTTTGTGGGATGTCACTAAACTCCCCCATCATTTTGCTTTCAGGCTGCGTTGGATTTGGCGAGGAGTACACTCGAATCAAAGGCTTTTCAAATGCCGAAGTTGGGGCTGTCTGCCTAAAAGGGACGACACTTGAGCCGCGTCTAGGGAACAAGCCTCATCGAATAGCTGAAACCCCCAACGGGATGCTTAACTCTATCGGACTGCAAAACCCTGGTACAAAGGCTGTTATTGATGAAATTATGCCCTCTCTCAATAAAAATGAAACAAAGTTTATCGTTAATATTTCTGGCTCAAGCGTTGAAGAGTACGGTGAGATTGCAAAACATTTTGATGACACTGATATTGACGCTGTTGAAATTAACATTTCTTGTCCTAACGTCAAAGAAGGTGGCGTTGCTTTTGGAAACGACCCTGAAATGTCTTTTAGAGTTGTCGAAATTTGTCGCAAAAACACAACAAAACCAATCATCACAAAACTCTCTCCCAACCAAACCGACATTGCAAAAAATGCAGCTCGATGTATTGACGCTGGAAGTGACGGTCTGGCTGTGATCAACACAGTGACGGGAATGGCGGTTAACATCGAAACGCGCAAGCCTGTTATTGGCAACAACCGAGGTGGCCTGTCAGGCCCCTCTATCAAGCCAATTGCTTTATTGCGGGTACACCAAGTTTATCAAGTAAGCAAAAAACATAGCATTCCTATCATAGGTCAAGGCGGCATTACTTCAGCAAACGACGCCCTAGAGTTTATTATTGCAGGAGCAGCAACTATTGGGGTTGGCACAGCGCTTTTTTATGATCCTCTTGTTTGTGAAAAAATAAATACAGGAATTAGTCAGTACCTATCAGATCAAAAACTTAGTAATGTGGGCTCTTTGGTAGGCACCCTTCAACTTAACTAAACCATAATCTCATTTTTTTCAGAATGCAATACGAATATAACTCCAAAAAAATAGAATCAGAGGCCCAGAAATACTGGCATGACAACAAGTCATTTGTTGTGATTGAAGACCAGACAAAGGAAAAGTTTTTCTGCCTTTCAATGCTTCCATACCCTTCTGGAAAACTCCACATGGGACATGTTAGAAATTATAGTATTGGAGACGTCATTTATAGATATCAAAAAATGCTTGGAAAAAACGTCTTGCAGCCAATTGGTTGGGACGCTTTCGGACTTCCGGCAGAAAATGCAGCAATACAAAATCAAGTGCCGCCTGCCGGATGGACTTATGAAAACATAGGGCACATGAAGGAGCAGTTGATTGAGCTCGGGTTTGGTTATGATTGGTCACGTGAACTCGCAACCTGCCACCCTGAATATTACCGCTGGGAACAGTGGTTCTTTGTAAAACTGTTCAATAAAGGCCTGGTCTACAAGAAAAAAGCAGTTGTAAACTGGGACCCTGTTGACCAAACCGTGCTTGCAAATGAACAGGTGGTTGAGGGACGTGGTTGGCGCTCTGGTGCTCTCGTTGAAAAGAAAAAAGTATCTCAGTGGTATATGAAGATTACTGATTATGCTGACGAGCTTCTTGAAGACATAGAAAAACTTGATGGGTGGCCAGAGGCAGTCAAGACAATGCAAAAAAATTGGATTGGTAAGTCTGTTGGCATTGATATAGACTTTAGATTAGACGATAAAAACACACTAACTGTCTACACGACTCGCCCCGACACATTAATGGGCGCAACCTATCTTGCAATAGCTGCGGAGCATCCTCTTGCAATTCAAGCAGGGAAAACAAGCACGACAATTCAGGCGTTCTTAGACGAGTGTAAGGCAATGGAAACTTCAGAGGCCGCCTTGGAGACAATGGAAAAAAAGGGTGTTGATTCAGCCCTGATTTGCAAACACCCAATAACTGGAGAAGATGTTCCTATTTGGATTGCAAATTTCGTTCTTATGGGCTATGGCACTGGAGCCGTTATGAGCGTGCCTTCGCATGACCAGAGAGACTATGAGTTTGCAAAAAAATACAACATCCCTATGCGAGAAGTTATCTCTCCAGTTGGCGACCTGCTAGACACCAGCAAAGAGGCGTTTGTTGAAAAGGGGACTCTTATAAATTCTGGCAATTTTGATGGAATGGATTTTGATCAGGCTTTTAAAGCAATCAGCAAAACTCTTTCCGATCTCGGCCTTGGAAAACAAAAAATTAACTATCGATTACGTGATTGGGGCGTCTCAAGACAGCGCTATTGGGGTTGTCCAATTCCAATTATTAATTGTAAAAACTGCGGATCTGTTCCTGTCAATCTGACCGATTTGCCAGTAAGGCTTCCAGAAGATGTTGATTTTGATGGCGTAGGATCGCCATTAAAGAAAATGCCAGAATTCTATCAAACTCAGTGTCCAAATTGTAGCTCTCCTGCAGAACGAGAAACTGACACGTTTGACACATTTTTTGAGTCTTCCTGGTATTTTGCAAGGTACACTTGCGCTGATCAAAACAAGGCTATGCTTGATGAACGAGCTAACTATTGGCTGCCCGTAGACCAGTATATTGGGGGCATTGAACATGCTATTTTGCACCTTCTTTATTCAAGGTTTTTTACAAAACTACTTAGAGACGAAGGGATTATAAATAGTAGCGAGCCCTTCACAAATCTCTTAACCCAAGGAATGGTATTGAAGGATGGAGCGAAAATGAGCAAATCAAAAGGAAACACTGTAGACCCCCAAGAAATGATTTCCAAGTATGGGGCCGACACAGCGCGTCTGTTTATTTTGTTTGCGGCACCACCAACTCAAGACCTTGAGTGGTCAGACTCAGGAATAGAGGGCGCACATCGTTTTATTAATAAACTTTATCGCCTTATAGTTGGGTTTATTGCAGACACAAAAACATTTGAAACACCTTCGCTTGTTCCAAGCTCTCTTAACAACAACCAAAAGAAACTGAGACAGAAAACTCACCAGTCACTAAAAAAGGTTGGGGATGACTTTGGGAGGCGACACTCATTTAATACCGCCATTGCATCGATGATGGAACTCAACAACACCCTTTCACGCTTTGAAGATAACTCTCCTCAAGGGATGGCTGTCCGACAAGAATCTATTGAGATTATGCTTAAGGCTCTGAGTCCTGTAATTCCGCATTTATGCCACCATTTGTGGGCTGCACTAGGCAACAAAGAGGCCATGATTGATGCTCTTTGGCCAAAGGTTGATGAGTCGGCCTTAGTCCAAGAAGATGTTCAGCTTGTTGTGCAAGTTAATGGTAAGCTTAGGGCTAAATTAGTGGCGCCACTCGATGCCGAACGTCAGTCAATTCAAGAGATGGTGCTTGCCGAGGAAGGGGTGACAAGATTCACAGAGGGAAAAACAATTTTAAAATTTATTATTGTGCCAAACAAACTGGTCAATGTGGTAGTCAAATAAGGCTTTAAGGGTTGAGCATTTTTTCAATTTGCTCTTTTAAAATTAACTCCATTACAAACCCCATTTTTCCTCCTGGCACCACCAAGGTGTTGGGGCGAGACAAAAACGAGTCATGAACCATATCTTGCAAATACACAAAATCGCAGTACTTGTGGTCTCGAAATCTAACAACCACAAAGCTTTCATCAAGAGTGGGGATATCTCGAGCAATAAAAGGATTTGAGGTGTCAACCGTTGGCACACGCTGAAAGTTAATGTGGGTTCTAGAGAATTGCGGGGTGATATAGTTAATATACTCCCACATTCTTCTATGAATGGTGTCAACAGTGGCTTCAGCTGAATAGCCCCTATGCTCCTTGTCTCTGTGTATCTTTTGAATCCACTCAAGGTTAACTACTGGCACCACACCAATTAACAGGTCAACGTATTTTGCAATATCAATATCACCATCGACAACACCACCATGAAGGCCCTCATAAAAAAGCAGGTTGCTATCTTTTCCAACATCTTCCCATGGCGTAAACTCTCCGGCCTTTTGTCCAAAAGGACGGGCCTCTTCATCTGAGTGTAAATAATAGCGCTTTCTGCAGCGGCCTTTTTCGCCGTAATCTTTAAAGGTTTTTTCTAGCTCATCAAAAAGATTTGCCTCTGGACCAAAGTGGCTAAAGTATTTGTTTCCAATTCTTTCTTTCTTCTCCATAACGCGCTTCATTTCATCACGGTCATAACGATGATAACTATCGCCCTCGATAATAACCGGATTTGCGCCTACATTTAGAAATATGTGGTTAAAGGCATTCTTGACTGTTGATGTTCCAGCACCAGAGGATCCTGTAATAGCTATAACCGGATGTTTTTTTGACATAATTTTCTCTTTTCTAAGATTTGTAATTATTATCTTACAAAACTAGTTGGGCGTTATCAATAATTTTCATAACGGCTTGAATTAAAGTCATGGGGTTTTGCTGGTTAAAAATCTAAATTATCCACTTTTAGCGCATTATCCTCGATAAAATTTCTTCTGGGCTCTACCTCATCCCCCATAAGGGTTTCAAAAACATCATTTGCAACCATTACATCCTCAATTTTGACACGAAGCATTGTTCGAGTCTCCGGGTTCATCGTTGTATCCCAAAGCTGGTCTGGATTCATTTCTCCAAGCCCCTTGTACCTCTGAAAACCCTGTCCTTTTCTTGCTTCATCTAATAAAAAACCAAGTGCTTTTGAAAAGCTCGGCGCACTTGCCTCTTTCGCCCCTTTTTGCACATAAGAGTCCTCACTAAACATGCTCTCTATATCATCAGAATATTTTTGAATTCTTTTGTAATCTTGGGAGCTAACAAAGCTTTCATCAAAACTAGTACTATCGACTTCAACACCATAAAGCTCAAAAGTGTACAAAATCTCTTTCTTCTTATATTCAACCTTATGTTTTTCTGACGCAGATCCAAAGCTGTTCATTTTTTCTTGAAGCGTTTGACACCAAGCATTCATTTTTTTTGTGTTTTTTATGTCTTCTATTTTTGGCATGCCTAGCATGGCCTTTAACAAGGCTTTATTATATTTTTTTCCTAGCCTTTCGATAATAGCCATTGTCTTGTAATATTTTAAAACAGTTTTTTCTAGGGCAATACCTTCTATTGCAGGCGTTTCTTTACTAGTAAACAGACTTGCATCAGTGATTGCCTCTTGTAACAGATAGTCATTGAGCTCTTCATCATCCTTGAGGTAGCGCTCTTGTTTGCCTTTTTTTATTTTATAAAGTGGCGGCTGTGCAATAAAAAGATAGCCATTTTCAACCAACTCAGGAAAGTGGCGATAGAAAAATGTCAACAACAGGGTTCTGATGTGGGCACCATCAACATCAGCATCGGTCATAATAACGATTTTATGGTATCGAAGTTTTTCAATATCATACTCTTCTTTACCAATACCACACCCAAGGGCTGTAATTAGTGTGCCGACCTCTTGTGAGGAAAGAATTTTTTCAAAGCGAGCTTTTTCTACATTCAATATTTTTCCTTTGAGTGGCAAGATCGCCTGTGTGCGTCTATCTCTTCCCTGCTTAGCGGAGCCCCCTGCAGAATCCCCTTCCACCAAAAAAATTTCAGACTCAGCGGGGTCCTTGGTTTGACAGTCGCTTAATTTTCCTGGCAGTCCTGCTATATCGAGTGCTCCTTTGCGGCGAGTCATTTCACGGGCTTTTCTTGCAGCATCTCGGGCCCTAGACGCCTCTAGTATTTTGCCAACAATAATTTTTGCTTCAGTAGGATTTTCTAATAAATACTCTCCCAGCTTTTCATTCACAGAAGACTCAACTGGCGCCCGAACCTCAGACGAGACCAGTTTATCCTTAGTTTGTGATGAAAACTTGGGGTCTGGCACTTTAATTGACAAGATGGCCGTTAACCCCTCCCTTGTGTCTTCACCAGTTATAGCAGCTTTATCTTTTTTTGCCAAACCAGAATTATCAATAAAATTGTTTAAGGTGCGAGTTAGGGCAGCTCTAAGTCCGGCTAAATGTGCTCCGCCATCTCTTTGAGGGATGTTATTTGTAAAACAATAAACACTTTCTTGGTAGGAGTCACTCCATTGCAGGGCAACCTCTACATTAATACCATCTTTTTCTGTGTTGATTGTAATAATGTCATTGTGAATAGGGTTTTTAGATTTATTTAGATGCTGAACAAAAGCCGAAATGCCGCCTTTATAAACAAAAACGTCTTTATTGTTTGTGGCAAGCTCTTGTATTTCAATGTGCACGCCTGAATTTAAGAAGGACAACTCTCGAAGTCGGTTGGCCAGCGTTTCAAACTTAAACTTAGTTTCAGCAAAAATATCTACACTTGGTTTAAAGTGAATAGTGGTACCTGTTTTATCGGTTTTTCCAGTGGCTTTTATTGGTGCTTTTGGAACTCCAAGCACATAGTCTTGTTCATAAATTTCGCCATCTCTATAAACACAAAGGTGGAGGGTTTCAGAAAGTGCATTTACCACCGAAACACCGACACCATGAAGGCCTCCTGATACCTTGTACGAATTATCATCAAATTTTGCCCCAGCGTGGAGAACAGTCATAATAACCTCAGCCGCAGAAACTTTCTCTTCGGGATGAGGGCCCACAGGTATTCCTCGACCATCATCGGCTACAGTTATTGAGTCATCTTCGTGAATTACTACTTCAATTTTAGTGCAGTGGCCCGCCAGCGTCTCATCAATTGAGTTGTCAACCACCTCGAAAACCATGTGGTGTAAACCAGTGCCGTCGTCTGTATCGCCGATGTACATTCCGGGGCGCTTTCTAACAGCGTCTAGGCCTTTTAAAACCTTAATATTGGAGGCTTGATATTCTTCTGTCATATGGGCTCAATAAAAATAAATTTATTATACCATGGGCACCCTCTTTATCACCAACACATCTTGCTTATTTAGCTCTCTTTTTGGTGGCAAAACCAGCTCAAAAAGTTAAACCCATAACAGGGCCTATTTTTTTACAATAACGCCTTTGTCAATATGATAAATAGTGGCTATTTTTTTATCCAAAGATAGTGGCTTATTACCAATATCTGTAACAAAAATTTGAACCTCTAATTTAATTAAAAAATCTAATATTGAGTCTATTTTCTCTTGGTCTAGCTCTGAAGAAATATCGTCTATCAAAACAATTGGTTTTATGTTTAATTCAACCAACATAAGCACCTGCATTATCCAATAAAATATTGACAATTTTTTTTGCTCGCCTCTAGAGAAGAGTTGTTCGTTTTGGTTATTGAGATAGTAGTCAATGGTTGCCTTATGTGGTCCATAATTAAGGTGCTTAATTCTGGCAAACGAGCCTCTATTTTTAATTAGGTATTTGTAAATGCTTTCTTGATCAAGGTGATTAGTGTCCTTTGTCCACCCTGATTGAAGGAGAAAGTCAAACTTGTTGTTTTGTTTAATGAGGCTTTTTAGTGGTATAAAAGGAGTATTTTTTAATTTTTTAATATAGTCAACTCTTGCAGAAGATATTTCAACTGAAAGTTTAGCGATTTGATCCAACCAGTGGTCAAGTTGCTTGTTGTTGTTGTTGTTTGTTAATAGTGAGTTGGTGTTTTTTAAGGCTTTGTTATAGGATTTATATGTTTTAAGAATGCTAGGATTAACATGAAAAACCCCCCAATCAAGGTAAGATCTTTTTAATTTTGGAGACCCGCCAACAACAAAACCACGATCTGGCGAAATAATTTGTGTTGGCATTAAATGGGTTAGCTTGCTATTAGAAGAAACCTTTTGCTGATTAAAAAGAATTGTATTTTTATTTTTAGATTTTTTTAGTAAAACACGAACATCATCAACCACTGCGTCGATTTGTAGAAACTCTTTTTCAAATGGCACAACATCTTTGATATTTTTTGATTTAAAGGAACGACTGTGGCCTAAATAGTATATGGCTTCAATGAGGTTTGTTTTTCCCTGACCATTGCCTCCAATAAACAGGTTAATGTTGGTGTTTGGTTCTAAGTATTGGTTGTTAAGATTTCGAAACCGAAGTATATGGAGCTTCTCAATAATTGCCATGGCAAAGCATAAATTATATTCTCATTGGCATTACAATGTAGTGATAGCTTTCATCTCCTATAGCGCTCAACAAACAGGATTTGTTTTCCCCGCCGGGTATGACCATGTTTATTTCGTCGGCTGTTAGTTTTTCCAACACCGAAATCAGGTAGTGAATATTAAAGGCTATTTCAAGCTCTTTCTCTTGATCTTTGACTGCAATCTGGGTCTCAGCTCTACCCCTTTCTGAGTGTGAAAAAATGCTTAGCTTGTCATCTCTGAAAACCAATTTTACTCCCTTGGTGCGCTCTTCTACAAAAATAGAGGCTTGTTGGAGGCTTGAGAGAAAATCCATCCTGTTAATAACAACGGTATTGGTGAAGTCTGTTGGCATAACTTGTTTGTAATTAGGAAAACTACCATCAATTAGGCGACTTATAATTTTAGTATTACTGTCAACGAGTGAAAAGTAGTTGTCCGAAAGGTGTATTTCCGCCATTTTTTGGGAGCTTTTATTAAGTAGTTTTGTTAGCTCAATAACTGCCTTTCTTGGAAGTATGACGGTCTTTTTTTCATCAAGTTTGTTGTTTTGTTTGATTTCACCAATAGAGAGTCGATGTCCATCTGTTGCCACAACTGTTACGGTGTCGTTGGTGAGCTCAAAAAACAGGCCATTTAAATAAGCACGAATGTCCTGGTTTCCCATTGAAAAGCTTGTGTTTTCAATGAGATTTTTTAGGTCATCTTGTTTGATTTTTATAACACTTGTATCTTGTGTTTTAGGAAGCGCTGGAAAATCAAGGTGGTTAAATGTATTTAATTCGAAGGTGTTGTTGTTTGCGTTTAAATAAATTTTCTTTTCTTCAATTTTAAACTTTATTTGTGTCTTTTCAGGCAGCTTTCTAGCAATATCTATAAGGTCTTTTGCATAAATTGTAAAACTAACCTCTTCTGTGTTTTTTATCTTGCTTGATGCACTGATCTCTAACTCCATATCTGTTGTTGTAAGGGTGAGAGTTTGGTCTTTTAATTGAATTAAAACATGAGAAAGAATAGGTAACGATTGTTTTTTTTCAACCACACCGATAACTGTTTGAAGAGGGTCTATTAATTCTTCTACACTAAGTTCAGTGTTCATAAGCAGCCTTATTAAATTATTATTATTATTATTAGCTTTATGTTTGTTTGTTAGTTAGTATTTTTTCTTTATTAATAACAATGTGTTAGCTTGTGGATATTTTGTTAGTTTTCTTGTTATTCGATTTTGAAAACTATAAGTACTTCGTTAATTATAAGTTGTTTTGATGTTTATCAACAGGCCAACTTTCTTTTATCTTGTTTATAAGTTAGTAATTTTAATTTTAATGTTTTCAAAATCATTTTTTATTTCTTCATTTGTTTCCATAAGTTCTTTCACTCTTTCGCATGAGTAGAGCACGGTTGAGTGGTCTCTGTTGCCAAAGTTTTGACCAATTTTCGAGAGAGAAAGCGTAGTTAGGTTGTGACATAAATAAATGGCCATCTGCCGAGCTCGAACTAGGTGTTGCTTGCGGGAGTTAGAAATAAGGTCAGACACAGTAATACCATAGTATTTACTAACGGTTTTTTGTACTTCATTTATTTCAACCAATCTTTTCTTCGGGCTAATTAGGTCTCCGAGTGCGCCCTCAACAACATCTTTAGAGATTGAAGAGTGATCTATTCTTGAAAAATCAACAAACGCTTTAAGTTTTAACAGGGCGCCCTCTAGGTCGCGAACATTAGACGTGACGTGACTCGCAATAAATAGAGCAACATCCTCGCTCAGAGATAGAGATATTTGTGGGTTTTGAGATTTTTTTAACAAAATAGCTGCCCTCATTTCAAGTTCTGGCGGAGATAGTTGTAAATTAAGGCCTTGAGAAAAACGAGTTTTGAGGCGATTTTCAAGGTCCTTGATGTTTTTTGGGGGCTGGTCACAAGTAAAAATAATTTGTTTTTTCGTGCTAAATAGAAAGTTAAAAATATGAAAAAATTCTTCTTGTGATTTGTCTTTTCCTGCAATTAGGTGAATGTCGTCAACCAAAAGCAAGTCTGCAGATTGATAGAAAAGCTTAACATTTTCAATAGTGTTGTGTCTCAAGCTGGTTGTGATGTTCCTAACAAAATCCATTAGCGGCACATAAATAATCCTGGAGCCTGGGTTTTTTTCTAAAGCCAAGTGTCCCGCGGCTTGCATTAGGTGGGTTTTTCCCAGTCCCGATTCGCCATAGATAATAAATGGATTGTAGGGCGAGGATCCAATTTTTTGAGCAATCTGCCGGCTAGCTAGAGCTGCCACTTCGTTGGCGCTACCCAGCACCAGGTTTTCAAAAGTATATTCAGGAAAAAGCGGAGTGGTGTGATGTTTTTTTTGCTCAGGGTTTGTTTTCGCTGCGTCTGTAACTCCAAATCGTATTTTTAGGGTGCGATTTTGTTCTGCAACCGCAAGAGCAATGGCGGACTTAATTTTTTTATGGTTGTTGATGTATTTAAGTGCAGATGCGCTTGGAGCTAAAAGATGAAGGGTGGAGTTTTTCTCAATTGCGCCAAGTGGCTTAACCCAAACACTAAATTCTCCAAGTGGTAGGGAGTTTTTTAGGGAGTCTAAGCTCTTGACCCAAGTTTGAGACATAAGAAAGTAAGGTTAAATATGAAAATGATATACTAATGATACCTGTTGTGAGTAAGAGATGAAAGGTGTTCAAAGGGTGTTACTCAGAATTGATTTTTAAGGCATATTAGCGTAACATTGCCCTCTTTTTATTAGTTGCGAAAAAGTATGAGAAGAACTATTGTGGCAGGCAACTGGAAAATGAATGCCAGTAAAGAGTCTGTTAACAAATTAATTTTGGGCATATTGTCTGGCATGAGTGAGGTTAGTTCTGAGGTGGTGGTTTGTGCTCCTTTTCCATATTTCTCTCAGGTCGAAGGTTTAATTGCAGATAGCCAGATTAAACTCGGCGCCCAAAACCTTAATACTAATTCTTCGGGAGCATTCACAGGCGAGGTTAGCGCTAACATGATAAAAGACTTTGGAGTAAGGCACGTTATTGTTGGCCACTCCGAACGCAGAAGCCTCTATGGAGAGACAAGCTCTTTGGTTGCTAAAAAAGTAAAGGCTTCTTTAGACAGCGACTTAACACCACTTCTTTGTGTTGGTGAGTCGCTCGAACAGCGAGAAGCCGGCGAAACTAAAACAGTTGTTGCTGAACAAATTAACGCAGTTATTGAGTTGGTGGGTATTGGCGCTTTTCGCAATATTATTATTGCTTATGAGCCGGTATGGGCAATCGGAACTGGTAAAACTGCTTCTCCAGAACAAGCTCAAGCGGTACACTTGTTTATTCGCAACCTGCTGGGAGAAAGCAATGAAAGTATTGCCCAAAACACCTCTATTCTATATGGTGGCAGCATGAATGCTGGCAACGCTAACGAGTTGATTTCTTGCGCCGACATTGATGGTGGTTTGATTGGAGGGGCAGCTCTTAAGGCAGAAGACTTTTTACAAATTTGTAAGGCGGGATAATATGTCATTTCAAGTAATTTTAGTTATTCATGTGTTGTTGGCCTTAGGTATGGTTGGTCTGATATTGATTCAGCATGGCAAGGGAGCGGGTGCTGGCGCAGGCTTTGGTTCTGGTGCAGCAGGAACAGTTTTTGGAGCAAGGGGCGCGAATACTTTTTTGTATAAGCTAACTGCAGCCATGGCTTTAGGTTTTTTTATCACTAGTATTAGTCTTGCTTATCTTGCGACAAGTGAAAGCAACGTCTCTGACACAAGTCAAAGCATTATGGTGCAGCCTTTGGCTGACGAGACGGCTGAAACTGAGTCAAGCGATATACCTAGCAATTAAACAAGCCGACGTGGTGGAATTGGTAGACACGCAGCCTTGAGGGGGCTGTAGCGTAAGCTGTGTCGGTTCGACTCCGACCGTCGGCACCATCGTAATTTCAATTTTAGCTCTTGTCCTTGATGATTGTTATTGTACAATCTGCATAGTTTTTACAAGGCTACGTTATGAACTTCGACAACAAACAACTACTTAAAGGGACGGCCCTTATGCTCGGTGCTATGAGTGTTGTGCCAATGCTTGACGTGATTGCAAAAATACTTAGTGAAAGCTATCCTGTTATTCAAATTTCTTGGGCTCGTTTTGCTTTTCATACATTGTGGTTGTTGCCTCTTCTCTATTGGCAAAAGTTGCGTTGGTGGCGAATGCCCAGGCAGCCTGCTTTTCATCTATTGCGCAGCTTAATGCTTACTTTGGCAACGCTATTCTTTTTTACTGCAATAAAAACAAACCCAATTCCAAATGCGCTCACTTTGTTATTCGTATCACCATTAATTGTTGCAATGCTTGCGCCCTTTGTTTTAGGAGAGCGTTTTGATATTTTTGTTGGCATTGGGGTTTTAGTTGGCTTTGTTGGTGTTGTTATTGTTTTGCAGCCAGACACCGATCAGTTTAAACCGAGCCTATTGTATGCGCTTGTTGCAGGTTTTTGTTATGCTTTTTATATTATTACGACGAGAAAATTGAGCTTAAGCGGCCCACCTCTATTGACTCTTTTTTATACGGCCATAGTGGGCACTCTTGTCCTCGGGCCGATGGCAGTTTCGGGTTGGGTTGTTCCTGATTTAGTGGGCATTCTGTTGGCCGCAGCAATGGGCCTTGTTGCCGCCATATCACACTTTATGATTATTAAGTCGTTTGAATGTGCGACAGCTTCCGAGCTGAGCCCTTTTGGTTATTTTGAAATTGTCGTTGCTATGGTTTTAAGCTACTTCGTATTTAAGTTTGTTCCAACTTCTGAAGCGGTGGTTGGACTCATTATTATTATCAGTAGTGGGCTGTTCGTTTCTTGGCGGGCAATGAAAAACAATAGAACTATAACAAAAAAATCAGAAAGCGTTATTGAAATGCTGTAAGTTATGCATCTACAATCGGTGATATTACAACATTTTTCTAAAAGTGTGTATCTAGTGTGTATCTGATAAAGATATCAAACACACTTGTTATTGTCCGACACTATCGTATTTACGAAACACTTCTTTGCCATCAGCATCATAAATCAAAATACACTCAATTCTAATATCACCCTCAACTGCAATTGTTTCTAATTCGGGTTGAATTGAACCGTCTTCTTCACCCTCTCGTAGTGTTGCAAAGAGGTCATCTAAATCTTCTGCATCAAAACTTAATGTAGCAGTGTCGGATATATTTTGATTTTCTTCATTATCACCACTAACAAGATAAAACACATTATAAGTTTGCATTTATTGATTTCCTAAATGAGTAATTAAACATAAACTATAGCATAAAGCAGAGGCATATGATGCGACCCAGTAGAGAACTTGATTACTGAAATTCTATAAGGGCGGGGCGCCGCCTTCAGACACCCTTTTTTCTACATAGCTTGAAAGCTCTTCTTCTACTTCATGGCTAAGTTTCGGCTCCTTATAGTCGACTAAAAGCTGTTTCCATATTTTATTTGCTCGCTGAGTTGCGGTAATTGAGCCTGCGTCTCTCCAAGACTCAAAGTTTCTCCAGTCAGAAAGTATTGGGCTATAGTGTTCGGTTTCGTAGCGCTCCATGGTTTGTGCTGCAGCAAAAAAATGGCTAGCAGGCCCAACCTCGGCTATCGTGTCAACCCCAAGGGTGTCTTTATTGACCTTTGCCGGCTCGAGGAAGGCTTCCATCATTTGACTCATTTCAGCATCTAATATAACTTTCTCGTAAGATGCGCACAACCCCCCTTCAATCCAACCATGTCCATGCAAAATAAAATTCACCTGGCCTAGTAGACAGGCCCATAGAGACATCTGTGACTCATACACTGACTGCTCATCAGGCGCATTGGACGCATTGGCGTTGGAAGCTCTGAGCGGTATCTTGTATTTTCTGGCCAGCTGGCCGCTGGCAATTGTGGCTTGAGTATACTCAGGGGTTCCGAATGCCGGAGACCCTGATTTCATGTCAACATTTGAGGTAAAGCTCCCATAAATAGCCGGGGCGCCGGGATTAACGCATTGGTGAAAGGCAAGACCAGCTAGCGCTTCAGCATTTTGCTGCACCAGCGCTCCAGCGACCGTGATTGGTGCCATTGCCCCTGCTAAAGTAAAGGGCGTGTATATAACTGGCTGATTGCGCTCAGCCATTTCAATTGCGCCTTCCAAAAGAGCCTTGTCATAAACCAGTGGTGAGTTGGCATTTACAACAGTAGTAATTGAGGGCTCTCTTAACAAGGTTTCTTCATCAACACATCTGCCAATTCGAACAATTTCAATTGCATCGAGCATCCTTTCGCTTCCGATCGCGTACCCAAAAAGTGGCTTGGTAGATAGACGAGTTGCAGCTGACACAGCATGTAAATGACGTATTCGAACATCAATATCACACGGCTCGACAGGGTAGCCGCCAAGAGCGTGAACAGTGTTTAGGCTTTCACCAAGCTTTATCAAATTAGAGTAGTCTTCAAAGTTACCTAAAATCCTTCCTCTATCTAGATCAGAAACATTAGGTGCGCTTGAAACCATTGTGTTTATAACAGAGCGACCCCCGACATGAACATGCCTTTCTTTGTGTCTTCCATGAAGCGTAAATTCGCTAGGAGTGGTAGCAATTTTTTCCATTATAAAATCAGGATCAAACCTAACTCGCCTGCCGTCACTGTCAATCATGGCCCTTTCGCGCTTAAGAATTTCAACTGCACGTGGAGACTGAATGTCAATGCCTGTATCACATAAAACCTTTAAGGAGGCCTTATGAATAGACTCAACCTCGTCCTCTGAAAAAATAGACATTGGCTGAAAAGGGTTGCTTTTTTGCTTATAAGGGGCCTGCTGAAAACTAGAAACCTCCCTAGCGGCCTTGTCACGTCCTCTTCTCATTACCCCCCCAGAGTATAGAAAATTGGATGTTAATTCAATTTATAAATTTATGCAAGATAAAAATTTTAACTTGGGGTTTTCACATCAAAAAAATGTTTTAAGTACCATATAATATCCGAGCTTGAATTGCTTTATAGAATAAACCGCATACTGCCTTAACTATCTAAATACAAAATGAACTGGAGATCTAAAACCGAAAAAAAGTTCGAAGTCTTTTCAGACTGGCTATATGATAACTCGACAAAAACAATACTCATAGTTCTGTTGTTTGTTGGCGCTCTAGGCACACAGCTACCGGCATTAAAAATAGACACCTCAACAGAGGGTTTTTTGCATAAGTCTGACCCTATGCGAATTGAATACGATCTTTTTAGGGACCAATTCGGTCGTGACGAACAGCTAATAGTTGCTGTTAAAACAAACAGCATATTTGATTTGGAGTTTCTTGAAAGGCTTGATGGCTTTCATAAGGCGCTAGAGAGCGAGCTTCCTCATATTGAGAGCGTCGACTCTTTGATAAATGCTAGAAACACATACGGCATCCAAGGAGAGCTGATTGTCGAGCCCTTAATTGATGTTTTGCCCAAAACTCAAGAGGAGCTTGATGACTTAAAAAACACAATCACAAACAACAGCCTTTTTAAAAACTTGCTTTACAGCGAAGACTTCACAATGACCACGGTTACCATAGACACAAAAACCTACTCTAGCGAAGGCTCTACGAACGAAGCTAGCGAGCTAGATTTTAATGACGAGCTAGATTTTAATGACGAGCTAGATTTTAATGACGAGCTAGATTTTAATGCTAGTGCTGAAAGAGACACAAGGAGCTACCTTAGCGATGCTGAAAACGACCAGATAATTGCAGCAACACAGCAAGTGATGAGCCGCTTTAGTGCCGACAACTTTGAAACTTATCTTTCAGGCTCTGCAGCAATTGCAGGCATTTTTAAGCAGGCGCTAAAGAATGATGCGATCGTGTTTATTAGCCTTATGATGGTAGTCATCATGTTAGTTCTGTTCGCGCTTTTTAGAAGGGTTTCGGGAGTAGTTTTGCCAATAATTTGTGTAGGAATGACGCTGATAACCACGGTTTCTTTGATGTCAATTTTTTCCGCTCCGTTTACTATGGCAACACAAATTATGCCAACCTTTTTGCTTGCTGTGGTGACCAGTGCGGCCATACACTTGTTGGCAGTTTTTTATAAAGACCTAGTTCAAACAAAAGACAAAAAAGCTTCGTTACGTTATGCAATGGGGCATTCTGGTTTGGCAATTGTCATGACTTCTTTAACAACCGCTGCTGGGCTATGGTCGTTTTCGTTCTCAGGCGTTGCGCCAGTAGCCGATCTTGGGCTTTTTGCGAGTAGCGGTGTTTTGATTGGCTTATTGTTCACCCTTGTTTTGCTTCCTTCCCTAATAGCGACGACAAACTTTGTTCATTTGGTTCCCAGGGCTGATGAAAAGGGCCACACTATCATGGACAAACTACTCATTGCGATAAGTAAAATTGGAACTGGCCGACCGAAACTAATATTAGCGATAAGTGCAGTGCTAATTATTTGTGCGACTATCTTTGCTACACAGCTAAGATTTTCTCATTTTCCACTCCAGTGGCTTCCAGAAGACAACTTTGCACGCGTGGCAACGGAAACAGTAGATGAAAACCTGCGGGGATCACTCACGCTTGAAGTGATTGTTGACACAGGGCAAACAAACGGCCTATACAATCCAGAGATTTCAAGAAAGATCGAAGAGGTTTCGAAAAACATTAACACTATTACGACCGGAAACATGTTTGTTGGAAAAGTGCTCAGTTTTGTAGATATCATCAAAGAGACGAACCGGGCGTTAAACGAAAACCAGGACGAATACTATATAGTTCCTAACGACGCTAATCTAATTGCACAGGAGTTCTTGCTTTTTGAAAGTAGCGGCAATAACGACCTAGAGAGATTGGTTGACGCCAATTATTCAAAAGCTCGTTTGACATTTAAAACGCCATTTATTGATTCCCTTGAGGGAAAAATATTTATTGACAGAGCCCAGGCCTATCTTGATAAAGAATTTGCCGGTCTGGCCGTTGTTTCATTTACTGGCATTGGTACTCTGATGACGGTTACTTTTGAACAGGCGATCTATAGTAGTGCAACGAGCTATGTTCTGGCATTTTCCCTGATAACTATTTTGATGGTTTTATTGATTGGAAATATTAAAATTGGGCTTATTAGCATGATACCAAACTTGCTCCCCATCATCTTTCTCTCAACTATTATGGTTATTTTTAAGATGCCGCTGGATATGTTTACTTTGTTAATTGGAGCAATAGCGCTAGGACTAGCTGTTGATGACACGGTCCACTTTATGCACAATTTCCGGCGCTATGAGCTTCAGTATAATGATGTTGACAAGGCAGTCAGGTTGACATTGATGGGAACAGGAAGGGCAATCACGCTGACATCAATAGTGCTTGCTCTTGGGTTTTTGGTTCTTACATTCTCTCAGATGAACAACATGTTTGATTTTGGCGTGTTGACGGCAAGTGCAATTTTAGTTGCCCTCTTAGCAGACTTTTTTTTAATGCCGGCCATCATGAAACTGATAATTAAAGACAGGTCTGATATGTAGTGTATTTGAAACAACCAAGTAAGACAATAAAAAGGGCGCCGAGGCGCCCTTTTTGAAAACAAAACTATAGATTAATCCTGGGCCTGAGCCATAACCTCATCAACGAAGTTATCTTCCTTTTTTTCTATCCCTTCACCAACTTCAAATCGAACAAAATACTCAACTTCTGCGTTTTTAGATTTAACCAGTTCGCCAACAGAAGTTTCAGGGCCTTTAATAAAGGCCTGACCATATAGGGTAACTTCATTGACAAATTTTTTCATTCTGCCAACAATCATTTTTTCAATGATGTTGTCAGGTTTGCCGCTTTCTTTTGCTTGCTCTATGAAAATAGCCTTTTCTCTTTCAAGTAGCTCATTTGAAAGCTGCTCTTCACTAACACACTCTGGCCTAGAGGCGGCAATATGCATTGCAATATCTTTTGCAAGACCGGAATCATTGCCCGAAAGAACAGCAAGAACAGCAATACGATCGCCATGTTTGTAGGCGCCTAAAACGCCATTTTCAGTGCTGACGTTTTGGAACCTTCTGACGGTAATATTTTCACCTATTGTGGCGACAATACCTTCCCTGGCTTCATCAACTGTCTCTCCTGACTTTAATGTTTGAGTTAAAAATATCTCGATGGATTCTGGTTTATTTTTCAGTGCTAATTTTCCTAAAGCATTGACAAAATCAATAAAGGATTGGCCTTTTGTTACAAAATCTGTTTCAGAGTTTACCTCAAGTATGACGGCACTTTTGTTGTCATCACTAATGGCAATATTTACAAGGCCTTCGGAAGCTACACGGCCTGCTTTTTTGGCAGCTTTTGCCGCCCCAGAGGCCCGCATTAGATCTATTGCTGCCTCAAGGTCTGCATTGGTTTCAACCAAGACTTTTTTGCAGTCCATCATGCCCGCACCAGTTCTTTCCCTTAGCTCTTTTACTAAAGCGGCTGTAATTGCCATGTTTAATCTCCTATTACTACGTTTCTTCGCTGTCTTTTGCTGCAGGCTTTTTAGTTTCAGCCTTCTTAGCTGCAGGCTTTTTAGTTTCAGCCTTCTTAGCTGCAGGCTTTTTAGTTTCAGCCTTCTTAGCTGCAGGCTTTTTAGTTTCAGCCTTCTTAGCTGCAGGCTTTTTAGTTTCAGCCTTCTTAGCTGCAGGCTTTTTGGCTTCAGCTTCGGCCACGACCCCAGTCTTAGCTACAGGCTTCTTAGCCGTAGGCTTTTTGGCTTCAGCTTCGGCCACGACCTCAGTCTTAGCTACAGGCTTCTTAGCCGTAGGCTTTTTGGCTTCAGTCTTTAAGTCCTTTTCTTTCGAAACCTTTTTTGTGCTTATGGACGCTTTAGCCTCAAGCACAGCGTTGGCAATTTCTCTTGTATAGTAGCTAATTGCTCTAATTGAATCATCATTGCCAGCAATCATGTAGTCAATGCCTTCTGGATTATGGTTTGAATCGACAACACCAATAATCGGCAGTTGCAGAGTGTGCGCTTCGCGTACAGCATTTCTCTCATGGCCAATATCAACTACAAAAATCACATCAGGAATACCTCCTAAATCTTTTATTCCGCCAAGGCTGCGTTCAAGTTTTTCCATTTCTCTAGTCATTGCCAGGGCTTCTTTTTTGCTGTATTGGGCAAAGCTTTCTTCGGCAAGAAACTCAAGGTCTTTTAGACGCTTAATTGACGCTTTGATTGTTTTATAGTTTGTCATCATGCCACCTAGCCAGCGGTGATTAACATAGGGCATACCACAACGTATTGCTTCTTCCTTAATAATATTACTGGCAGCTCTTTTGGTGCCGACAAAGAGAATTGAGCCCCCCTGAGAAGCAGTCTTGCTTGCAAAGTTAAGCACATCGTTAAACTGCGGTAAGGTCTTTTCTAAATTAATTATGTGAACACCGTTGCGGGTTCCGTAGATAAAAGGCTCCATTTTTGGATGCCAAAAACGGGCTCGGTGCCCAAAGTGCACGCCGGCTTCTAACATTTTTTTCATTGACGCTTTCGCCATATTTTCTCCTGGGTTAAGACTTCCACGTTGCCTAACAACCAACCCTAACTTAAGGGCACCCTGGCTGCTATTGGGGCTCTGTGTGATACATTAATTTACCAACGCTAACAAAAAAACAAAGCAATTGGCCCTTCTTTCAACGCTTGTTCGCTGAAAGGCGCAGATTATCCCATACATTTTGAGTTTTAGCAAAGCCTATTTTTCTTGAAATGGCCTATATACAAAGAGAAAGCTTAGAATTACAATCTATAGAAATAAAAAACACCACCTAGTAAAGAACTATGGCTTTAGAACAATCGATCCTGTTGCTTGACGCGATTGCAGTAATTCATGAGCAGTAGCGGCATCATTAAGGCCTATTTTTGCAAAAATGTGCTCTTTAATTTCGTTATTTCTAATCTTGCTAAATAACAATTCGGATGAGCTTTCTAGCTCTTTTCTAGTTCTCGTATAATGCATTAGTGTTGGCCTTGTGTAGTACAAGCTTTTGGGGTTAAAGGTTTTGTGCAAGTCAACTTCAGGAGGCATTCCAGATGACTGACCAAATGATACAAACAGGCCTCTAAAGTCTAAGCTTTGAAGAGACACATCAAACGTGTCCTTGCCTACGCCGTCATAAACAACCGGCACCCCTTTGCCCTCTGTTATCTCTATAACTCTTTCAACAACATTTTCTGTTTTATAGTTTATTATGTGCTCACAACCGCTGTCTTTTGCCAGCAGAGCTTTTTCGTCGCTACTCACTGTACCAATCATTTTACAGCCAACTGATTTTGCCCATTGTGAAGCGATTAACCCAAGCCCTCCGGCAGCGGCGTGGAAAAGAATGTACTCATCTTTTTTAATTTTATATAATCGCTCAAACAAATACTCTACAGTCATTCCACGAAGGAGCATGGATGACGCAACATCTTCGGCAATACCTTCGGGTAGCTTAATTAAATGTGAAGCAGGGAAATCTCTAATTTCGCAATAAGCTCCAAGAGGGCCTCCTGCATAACACACCCTGTCACCAATGCTGAAACCATTTGCTTTGTTGCCAACCTCTACTACTTTGCCCGCAGCTTCCAGTCCGGGGCAGACTGGAGGGTCTGTGGGCAATGGATACAATCCACTTCGATGATAAGTATCAATGTAATTTAAACCAATAGAGCGCTGTTTAATACGAACATGGTCTGGCTTAAGGACAGGGGGAAGCTCATAATCTTCGTATCTTAAAACTTCAGGGCCGCCAAGCTTAGATATAACAATTCTTTTAGGCATTTGACTTATTGTCCTCCTGTGTCGGCAGAGTTAATTGCCATAAAGTGACTAACATATCTAGGCAAAATAGAGTCAATAAAATATTGAGCTGTTGTAGTCTTGTCATCAAAAAATTCTGATGAAACCTTGTTGCTCTCAAGTGCCAACTTTGCCCGTTCAACGCTTACAAACATTTTCCAGGCGGCTGTAATAGTGCTCGTCATCATTAAGACATCAAAGGCTACTGATCCAGAAAATTTCCTATTAGTAGAGTGTTTTAGCAAGAGAGATACGGTTTTTTCAAGGTCATCAACAGAGCCCTTAAAGCGATCTATTTGTGAGCTTAACAAAGGAGAGCCTGGTAAGAGTGAGGACAAACTTTTACGCATATCTACAATCAGCTCATTAATGGCAAGCCCTTTGTCACCAATAATTTTTCTAACAACTAAGTCCATAGCTTGAATTCCATTTGTTCCTTCGTAAATTGGCAATATGCGAGCATCTCTAACAATTTGAGCAATGCCAGTTTCTTCAATATACCCCATTCCTCCATGGCATTGAAGGCTCAAAGAGGCAACTTCTTGTGCAGTTTCCGTGCACCAACCTTTAACGATTGGAGTCAGAAGGCCTAACCTTCTTTTGTGCTGATCTAGATCATCTGTTGGTAAATCACCACCAGTGAAATCAACTTCAGCACAAGCTGTATAAGTCAAGGCACGAGAAGCTTCGGCTATTGATTTCATGTTAGCTAGCATACGCCGGACATCAGGGTGTCTAATTATTGGGCCAGCCTCTTTATGTCCAGGAGCAACTCCTTGGACGCGCTCGTTGCAAAAGCTAAGCGCTTGTTGGTAAGCTCGTTCTGAAACTGATACGCCCTGAAGCCCAACAGTCAGTCTCGCATTATTCATCATTGTGAACATACATTGTATGCCTTTATTTTCTTCACCTACCAAGTAACCTATTGCGCCAGTTTTGTCGCCATAGCTCATTACACATGTAGGGCAGGCATGAATTCCAATCTTGTCTTCTAAAGACAGAGCCTTAAGGTCGTTTGCTTCACCTAAAGAGCCATCATCATTTACAAGTATTTTAGGTACTAAAAATAGCGAAATGCCTTTAACGCCTTGGGGAGTATTAGGAAGGCGCGCTAAAACTAAATGTACAATATTTTCTGTCATATCATGCTCACCCCAAGTGACGTATATTTTTTGACCGCGTATTAAATAATGATCTTTCTCTGGAGTAGCGCGAGTTTTGAGAGCTCCTACATCAGTGCCGGCATCACCCTCAGTAAGATTCATTGTGCCACTCCATTCCCCAGATATCAGCTTTGGAAGGTAGAGCTGCTTGAGCTCATCGCTTGCATTATGTGTTATAGCCTCAACTGCGCCTTGGGTAAGAAGTGGGCAAAGACCCCAAGACATATTGGCAGAGTGCCACATTTCTTGAACACTCGCGGCAACAACAAATGGCACACCTTGGCCGCCATATTTGGTGTCAAATTGCAGCGAACCCCATCCACCCTCAACGTAGTGACGGTAAGCCTCTTTAAAGCCAGTTGCTGTAGTTACTTCACCAGTGCTATTAATTTTTAAACCTTCTAAGTCTCCAGGTTTGTTAATAGGCTCTATTTCTTCTTTTGCTAGCTTTCCTGCAGCATCAAGAACGGTATCAATAATGTCAATTGTAGAAGTGTCGAGGCCAGTTTCGCTACAAAGTTTTTCTAGTTCCACAACCTCTCTTAAAACAAATCCCATGTCTTCAACTGGGGCAGTATAGTTTGACATTAGACTCCTCCAGAGTCCTTAACTGAAGCTCTAAGCTCATGCTTTTGAATTTTCCCAGTTGCGGTTTTTGGTAGTGGCCCAAAGACAACTTTTTTTGGTCTTTTAAAAGTAGCCATGTTTTGCTTACAAAAATCAATAAGCTCGTTTTCTGAGACCAATTGATCTGATTTTAGTTCCACAAATGCACAAGGCACCTCTCCCCAAGTCTCATCCGGCATTGCTACAACTGCTGCCTCTCCAACTGAAGGGTGCTGATAAAGTACGTTTTCAACCTCTACAGAGGAGATATTTTCTCCTCCAGAGATTATGATATCTTTCGACCTATCTTTGATTTGAATGTAGCCATCATTATGGATTACAGCTAAGTCGCCACTATGAAACCAGTCGTCAGCAAACACTTCTTTTGTGGCTTGTGGGTTGTTTAAATAACCCATCATACATGTGTTACAACGAATGACTATCTCGCCAATAGTCTTGCCGTCTGGCGGCACATGTTCGCCAGTCTCTTGGTCAAGTACGCTTACATCTTCAGTCATCGGAAAGCGGACACCCTGACGCGAGCTTAGTTTGGCAAGACCTGCTGGAGTCTCACTAAGCCACGAAGTTTGCGGAGCCGCTTGAAGAATATGACCGTATGTTTCAGTAAGGCCATAAACATGCATAACATTGAAGCCTAGGGACATCATGCTTTCGAGAACTTTTGCTGGCGGTGGAGCACCAGCAGTCATAACTTTAATTTCACGATCGAAAGTTTTTTGTATTTTCTTTGGAGCATTGGCTAGCATGTTCAGCATTATTGGCGCTCCACCAAAATGAGTTACCTTATGTCTATCTAGTAAGTCAAATACTTTTTCGGGCGAAAAGGCTCTAAGACATATAACCGTTCCTGCAACTGCAGCCATAGTCCAGGCATGTCCCCAGCCATTACAGTGAAACATTGGAACCGAGTATAGATATACTGGGTGATTTGGTAGTTCCCAGCCAATAACAGTGCCCATGCTCATTAAATAAGAGCCACGGTGATGATAAACAACACCCTTGGGCTGTCCGGTTGTCCCTGAAGTATAGTTAAGAGACAAGGGTTGCCACTCGTCATCTGGCTTTTGCCATTTAAATGATGGGTCGCCATTCTCAACGAGAGATTCGTATTCAATGGTATTTTCAGTTACATTTGGTTTTGATTCAGCAAATACATCATTTATTAAAACTACTTTTGGATTTGATGAAGAAATAGAGAGCGCATCAGATGCCACCTCAAAAAGCTCCCGATCAACAAGTAGTATTTTTGCATTACTATCGTTAAGGATATGAGCAATTGTTCCAGCATCAAGTCGTACATTTATCGAATTTAGAACGGCACCAGCCATTGGAATTGAAAAGTGAGATTCAAACATTTCTGGAGTATTAAATGCAAGGACCGATACTGTATCTCCTGGCATAACACCATGGCTATTTAAACTTGAAGCGATACGAACACATCTCTCTCTTGATTCGCTCCAAGTGTATATTCTATTTTCATAGATTACAGAAGTATTTTGTCCGTATACATCTGCAGTCCTGTGTAAGAATGAAATGGGCGTAAGTGGTACAAAATTTGCAGGGTTTTTGTTCATAGCTTTAACTGTTAATTTCTAAGCGTAATTCCATTATCTAACATGGATACAATCCTTGCTTGTGTTTCTTGAGTTTGAGCAAGCGTGATAAATGAAGAGCGCTCAGCATCTAAAATATCTTGTTCGGTAAAAATAGTTCCAGAAGGACAATTTCCGCCGGTCATAATTCGTCCAATTTCAGTTCCAACAGTGACATCATGTGGAGTAAGCATGCCTTTTTGATGGTTTGTTGAAAGCCATTCGAGCATTTCTTGAAAGTGTCCGGCTCCTGAGAGTGCTAGAGGTCTTCTAGCTTTTGCTTTTGAAGTTTTATTAATTGATGAAAGCGCATTATTAAGTATGCGATCTCGATTCATATGAAAAACATCATTGGATCTTCTCATAGATAGAGCATCAGCTTCTTGAGGGGAGTTGGCTCGCCTTCCAAGTCCAATATTCATAAATGATTTCCAAGCAGCGTTATGATTGTCTCCTAGGTTTTCAGCCCATCTATAAAGTGTTTCTTTGCAACCACCCCCCGCTGGAACAACCCCTACAAAAGACTCAACAAGACCCATCACCGAGTTAGCATGAGACACAACATGATCAGCATGTAAAACAACCTCAAAGCCACCACCAATTGACATGCCTACTGGTGCAGCAATTACAGGCAGTTTTGAGTTTCTCATTTGTAGCATTGTATTTTGAAAGTAAATAAGAAATGCATCAAGTGAGTCGAAGTCATTTTTTTCAAAGTAATTTCTAACGCTCCAAAGACTTACACCGCACGAGAAATGTTGGAAGTCGTTGTGGATTACAACACCTCGTAAGCCCATTTTTTCCGATTCAGATATTGCATCAGAAATCATGTCCAAAGACCCACTATTCAGTGCGTTAGCTTTCGAGTGAAACTCAACAATTGCGGCATCTTCATACTCAAACCAGCTGGCAGATTCGTTAGAATTTTTTGCTTTAAGTGTTTGTCGCACTTCAGAAAATCTAAGGACGCCATTCGACCTAATAATTGGCTTTAGACTTCCATCAAGGGACAATGAACTTAAACCTGATTTAGAATTATTATAAAATTTATTATTAAGGCCATTTAGGAGAAACTCTGGCACATCCCTACCGTCATTTTTAAGTCTTTTGACAAAGTACCCAATTCCAATTTCATCTAAAAGCTCAAAAGGCCCTTTAATCCAGTTATAGCCAAGCTTCATTGCGTCGTCAATTTTCGTTAAATCCTCAGTTACTTCTGGCACGAGAGATGCAGCATAGCAAAGTGTTTCTGAAACCACATCCCAAATATAAAGACCATATGGGCTTTTATCGTTAAGAATTACAGAAATACCAATTTTTTCTGCCTCTTCGAGAAGAGGCGTTTTTAGGCGCTCATGAGTGCCGTAATTTCCATTGGATAAATCAATTACTTGTTTTTTATCACCAGCCTGTTTATAAAAACCTTTTTCATTTTTATTTCCAGTTTGACCATTCGCAATCATGGCAGTCATAAACTCAATTGGTGATGAGTATTTATGAAAAGCGTCATTTTCTGGAAGGATGCTTACAAGGCTTTTGACTACGTCAGCCATAAGATCAATGCCGATTAAATCATAGAGACCAAAAACACCAGTCTTTGGGAGGCCTAGCGGCCTGCCAAAAAAAGCATCTGCTTCTGTAGGCGTCAGTTTATATTTAAAGGCCTTATAAAGCGCACATTGGATAGCAAAAACACCCACTCTATTGGCAAGAAAGCCTGGAGTATCAGAGCATGAAACAACACCTTTTCCAAGCATTGTTTCACTAAACATATCAAGTGTATTAATAACATCATCTCTAGTAAATTCTCCCCTTACCAATTCAAGAAGTCTCATAAATCGAACAGGGTTGAAAAAATGAGTTATTGCAAAACGTTCACAAAACTTTTTAGGCATTCTTTTTGTTAAAAGACTAATTGGAATTGTCGAAGTGTTAGAGGTGATGATTGTTGTACTCTTGCAAATATCATTTAGCTGAAGATACAATGCTTGCTTAATATCAAGTCTTTCAACTACCGCTTCTGCAACCCAGTCACAATCTTCTAGTTGATGAAAATCATCACGAGTATTTCCAAGTCGTATAAGTTTTTCAGCTTCTATACTCATCAGGCCGGGCATATCTGGATCTTTAAGCCTTTCAAGCCCTTTAGCTGATAAGCTGTTTACGTTTTCACCGTCGCTAGGAAGATCGAGAAGCCAAACCTCTATTCCTGCATTCGCAACTTGACCTGCAATTCCAGCACCCATGGTGCCGGCGCCAATAACGCCCACCTTTTTTATCTGTTTTATCATGATTGGATTTTTGTAATAAAGGGCCTTATGGCGTCAAGCGAAGCCTTCGGAGACTCCATAGGCAACATATGACCAGTGTTTCTGATACTAGTTACTTCAGCGTTAAGTGCTTCAGCTAACTCAACACCCAGCTTATGTGGAGTCATTTTATCTTCTGTTGCAAGTACCACATTGGAGGGCACAATAATCTCTTTAGCGCGGCTGAGCCCGTCTGTATACTTGCTGCAAGCGATTAAGTCTACTGCTAGGGGATTGTTAGACATTATCTGGCGTCCAATAGCAATCGGCTGCATACCAGGTACTGTACTAGTGCCTTTTTGTGATATGTTCCCAAAGCCCCATTTCAGCATCATGTCTGCAGCATCTTGGCTAGAATTTTTTGCTGTTTCGATTAGAAGCTCGTTGACAGGTATAGCCGCAGCACTTGCCACGGCTGTCAATGTTTTTAATTTATCACCAAGCGCGTTAGCTGCTTCAAGCGCTATAAGAAAGCCTGCAGAGTGGCCAACCAAATGTATAGAATCACAGCCTGCAAGCGTAAGTGCTTTAACAAGCCATTTACCCATGGCTTCAATAGACTTAATAGGCTCACCTCCTGATAGGCTATGGCCTGGAAAGTCCGGAGCAAAAACTGAGAAACCGTGAAATGCGAACCATCTAGATTGCAGCGCCCAACAACGATGATCTAGACCACTACCATGTACGAAAACCACAGTCGGCTTTTTTGGATCAAACACACAGCCCCCGGTTGCGACATAAGTCTCATGACTGCTAACAACAAGATTCATTTTGTTGTTATCTTTTCTGCTGCTTTAAGGCCAGCCTTAAAGTCGTTAATAATGTCAGCAATCGATTCGATGCCCACTGACACACGAATTAAGTCGGGGCTACTTCCAGACGCTTTCATAGCTTCATCGTCTAAGCGCGAATGGGTTGTACTAGCAGGATGAAGGACCAAGGTTCTTGAGTCTCCAACATTCGCTAAATTTGATGACAACTTGAGTGCATTAATAAATGCCGCTCCACCTTCTCTGCCACCTTTTACACCGAAGCATAGTATTGAACCAGCCCCTTCTGGAAAAAGAGTTTTTGCAATTTGGTGGGTCGGATTCTCTGGCAAGTCAGGATGGTTAACCCATGAAACAGAAGATTGTTCTAATAGCCACTTAGCAAGCTTAATTGCGTTTTTCACATGTTGTTTCATGCGTAAACTAAGAGTTTCAACGCCTTGAAGTAACAAAAAAGCACTATGAGGACTCATTGCAGGACCAAAGTCACGCATTGACTCTGCTCGAATTCTCATTGCTAGGGCTGAGGGGCCAAACTCTTCCCAAAAATTTATTCCATGAAAAGGCTCGTAAGGCTCTGTCAGTGACGGGTGTCGCTTGCTAGCCCCCCAGTCGAAGGCTCCTCCGTCGACAATTGCACCACCTACCGCGACACCGTGCCCGCCAATCCATTTAGTTACAGAGTGCACAATAACATCAACCCCGTGATCAAACGGCCGACAAAGCGCTGGCGTAGCAAAAGTTGCATCCAACACAAGGGGAATGCCATGATGATGAGCAATCTTAGATATTTTAGGTAGGTCTGAAACCTCAAGCCCTGGGTTTCCAATTGATTCGCAAAAAATTAGCTTGGTGTTGTCTTGAATTGCTTTCTTTAAGGCTTTTTCATCATTTATGGATATAAAGGTGCAGTCTATATTAAACCGTTTTAGTGTGTGCTTGAGGAGAGTTCCCGTGGAACCATAGATTTGAGAAGCGCTTACAATATGATCTCCTGCAGAACACAAGGTCATGAAGGTAACAAAAAGTGCGCTCATCCCAGAAGCCGTGCAGATGGCGCCGGAGCCTCCCTCGAGTGCTGCAATCCTTTGTTCTAAAACAGCGACAGTTGGATTGGTTATTCGACTATAAATATGGCCACCTTTTTCAATGTTGAAAATTGCGGCAGCCTCATCAACGCTTTCAAATACATATGAGGTTGTTTGATAAATGGGAACAGCACGACTACCATAATCTGAGTCTGGCTGGTGTCCACTATGTAACGCAATTGTTTCAGGACCAAAAAAAGAAGATTTGCCCATAATTCCCTCAGGTTAAATTAATGGCGATATTGTCTCATAATTGGCTATTATGGTGTTTTATAATTTCTTGTAAAACACTTATTGGGCCAAGGCCAGCTCAGATCTCATAGAGTCAATGGTTGATTTATAATTGTCAGTATTAAAGATCGCAGAACCGGCAACAAAAGTATCAGCGCCCGCTGAAGCAATGTCTCTAATATTGTCAGTTTTAACTCCACCGTCAATTTCTAATCTTGTGCTAAGATTTTTGTCGTCTATCATTTTACGAACAACTCTAAGTTTTTCTAAGGAAGAAGGTATAAATGACTGTCCACCAAATCCTGGGTTAACAGACATCAATAACACCATGTCAAGCTGATCAATTACGTGGTCAAGGTAATGTAGAGGTGTGGCTGGATTAAAGACAAGTCCAGCCTTGCAGCCTTGTTCTTTGATTAAGGCTACAGTGCGGTCGATATGTTCAGAAGCCTCTGGGTGGAATGTAATATAGGAAGCACCAGCCTTGGCAAAGTCAGGAATGATTCTATCAACCGGTTTAACCATTAAGTGGACATCAATTGGAGCTGTTACGCCATGACTTCTAAGTGCGTCACAAACTAGAGGTCCAATCGTTAGGTTTGGTACGTAGTGGTTATCCATGACATCAAAATGAACAATATCAGCGCCAGAAGCAAGAACATTGTCGACCTCTTCACCAAGTTTAGCAAAGTCTGCAGAGAGGATTGAAGGGGCAATAAAGTTAAGTTGTTTCATAATAATCTCCTTTATTATTTAATCGTTAATAGGCATCGACCTGTCATTTCTTCAGGCTGTTCAATGTCCATTAGTGTCAATATAGTGGGTGCCAAATCAGCAAGTGTGCCAACAAGTGGCCCTGCTATAGATGCTTTTCTATGACCCACATAAACTAGAGGAACAGGGTTAGTTGTATGAGCGGTATGGGATTTGTTAGTTTTTGGATTTACCATTTGTTCAGCGTTGCCATGGTCTGCAGTAATAAGTATTTCAGCACCAGTCTTTTCGCATGCTTTGTGAACTTCTCCAAGACAAGTATCTACCGCTTCAACCGCTTTAATAGTTGCCTCAAGGTTTCCGCTATGTCCTACCATGTCAGTATTGGCAAAATTACAAACAATAAAGTTGTACTTTTTTGATTTTATTGCTGAAACCAGAGCGCTGGTTAGTTCGAATGCACTCATTTCAGGCTTTAGATCATAAGTATCAACACTGGGCGACGGAACAAGCTTTCTGTCTTCGCCAGGCAATTCAGCCTCAGCGCCGCCATTAAAAAAGAAGGTCACATGGGCATATTTCTCTGTTTCAGCAATCCTAAGTTGAGTCAATTCTAGACTCGATAAGTAGGAACCCAAAGTGTTGTTAATTGAAATGGGTGGGTAAGCGCATGGAAGTCCAAAATCCTCTTTAAATTCAGTGAGACAGACAAAATTAGTGTTGTTGAATGATTCACGTGGAAACCCTGCAAAGTCAGCTGCAGTAAGTGCCTGTGTCAACTCTCTTGCGCGATCAGCTCGAAAATTCATAAAAATAACAGCATCACCTTCGTTAATTGTAACTGACTTGCCAACACTTGTAGGTGCAATAAATTCGTCACTTTCTCCATTATCATAAGCCATTTTGACTGCATTTAAAGCTGAGACAGCTTGGCGCTCACTTTTACCACTCGAAAGTAAGTGGTAGGCTTTTGAAACACGATCCCATCGATTGTCTCTATCCATTGCGAAGAAGCGTCCAACGACAGACGCTATTCTGCCTGTTTTTAGTGTATTTAATTTTTCTTCCAGCGGTGTTATAAAGTCTTCTGCGCTGTTTGGAGGCGTGTCTCTTCCATCGGTAAAAACATGCAGAAAAACTTTCTCAGAGCCTTTTTGGTGCGCCATTTCTAGCATTGCGTGTATGTGATTGTGATGCGAGTGAACGCCCCCATCTGACAAAAGACCAATAATATGAACAGCTTTATTGTTTTTGATTGTTTCATTTAATGCATCACATAACGAAGCGTTTTTAGAGAATTCACCACTATCAATATCGTTTTGAATGCGAGTAAAGTCTTGCTCAATGATACGACCAGAGCCTATTGTCAGGTGTCCAACTTCTGAGTTTCCCATTTGCCCCAGTGGAAGCCCAACGCTGCTTCCTGAAGTGCCTATTAGGGTGTGAGGATAGTTGTTTAAAAAATGATCCCAATTGGGCGTGTTAGCCATGGCTATGGCATTATTATGAGTGGCATCTGAATGTCCCCAGCCGTCTAGAATTATAAGTAGTTTTGTTTGTTTCATTGGGTAGTTTAGCAATCAGACATTAAATAAAAAGTGTATTACATCACCGTCTTTAACAACGTATTCTTTACCTTCAGAGCGCAATTTCCCCGCGTCCTTTGACCCTTTCTCTCCTCCATACTCAAGAAAGTCATTAAAGGCAACCGTTTCTGCGCGGATGAAGCCTTTTTCAAAGTCACCATGAATTTTACCTGCTGCAGCTGGCGCTGTATCGCCAATGTTAATTGTCCATGCTCTAACTTCTTTCTCCCCAGCAGTAAAATACGTTTGCAAGCCTAATAATGAGTAGCCAGCTATAATTAAGCGATCTAGTCCGGATTCAACTTGGCCCATTTCTGCTAGAAAGCCTTGCTTGTCTTCTTCATCTAGCTCGGCAATTTCGGCCTCAATCTCTGCACAAACAGCAACGACCTGGCTGTTTTCTTTGCTTGCAAAATCCTCTAATTGGGTAAGATAAGGGTTCTCAGAAAAGCCGTTTTCATTGACATTAGCCACATAAAGAACCGGTTTTGAGGTAAGCAGCTGCATGCTCCTAAGTAACTTTAACTCATCTTCATTAAACTCTAGTAATCTAACCGGTTGACCTTCTTCTAGTGCTGGAAGAATCTTTTCAAGTAAGCTCTTCAAAGGCAACCCCTCTTTTTGCCTAGACTTTGCGTTTTTTACCGCTTTTTGATAAACCTTTTCAGCAGTTAGTAGGTCTGCTAGCGCTAGTTCTGTATTAATCGTATCAATATCATCGAGAGGACTAACTTTTCCTGAAACATGCACAATATCATCGTTTTCAAAACAGCGTACGACATGGAGGATTGCATCAGTTTCACGAATATTAGATAGAAATTGATTGCCAAGTCCTTCACCCTTTGAGGCGCCCTTAACAAGCCCTGCAATATCAACAAATTCCATAGTGGTTGGCAATATTTTCTGGGGCGATACAATACTGGCCAGGCTTTCTAGGCGAGAATCGTTTACTGGCACGATTCCAATATTTGGTTCTATGGTACAAAAAGGGTAATTCGCTGAATCTATCCCAGCTTTGGTGAGCGCATTAAATAGTGTTGATTTGCCAACATTGGGTAGACCTACAATGCCACATTTAAATCCCATCCATTGCTCCGTTAGTCTGTATGTAGCTGCTTCATGGCTTGCTCAAAATCCCCACTTGCAAGGAGCTCTATGACATCCATAGCTTCTTTTATTGCCTGCTCTATTAACCTTAAGTCAGTTTTCCCTGGTGGGTGTAGGACAAAATCCACGACCTCATTTTTTGAACCCGGATGTCCAATACCAAGCCTTAAGCGATAAAAGTCATTTGTGTCAAGAGCCTTAATTGTATCTTTTAGGCCATTATGTCCACCATGGCCTCCACCCTTTTTTATTTTGACAGAGCCAGGTGTTAGGTCTAGATCATCATGAATGACTAAGATTTCTTCTGCCTTAATATTATAATAACTTGTTAGGGCTTTTACAGACTGGCCTGAGTTGTTCATAAATGTTTTTGGTTTTAGTAGGCGTAGCTTTTTATTGCCAATAAGACAGATTGCCGTTTCACCAAAAAACTTTGATTGACTACTAAATTTTGAATCTAGATTGTTTGCTAATGAATCAATAAACCAAAAGCCAGCATTGTGACGATGTGCTTGATAGTCTTTTCCTGGATTTCCCAGACCAGCTATTAGTTTAATCATCACAACGCTTCGATGTGTTTCTTTTTGAGTCAATAAGACTAGTCACGGTTTATTCTTTTTTGTCACCGTCATGCGGGTCTTTAGGACCTTCCGAGCCTTCCGAGCCTTCAGCGTCTTCAGCACCTTCAGCATCTCCTTCTTCATCTAATTCAGAGTCGATATCATCTTCAATCTCCTCTTCTTCGATTATAAGTTTAGGTTCAGTTACTGAACAAATGGTTTGATCATGTGCCTCGACATCCTCGTGTTGAAGTGATGTGATAATAACCCCTTCTGGCAACACAAGGTCAGTCAGTGTTAGGTGATCACCAAGCTCAAGACCACTAACATCAACGTCAATTCCGTGTGGTAAATCTTTTGGTAGACAGGATATTTCAATGGCAACAACGAATTGATTCAACATGTTTCCAATTCTTATTGCTTCATTGTCTTCTGTGCCGATGAAGTGGAGCGGTGTTGTAGTAATAAGTGCATGCTTTTCATCAATACGCAAAAAATCAACATGAAAGATAGAATTTTTTGCAGGATGACGTTGAATATCTTTAATAACAACAGGTTCTTTTGATTTGTCTACCACTAAGTCAAGAACCGAAGTAAATGTATCTTCATCTTCTAATAGGTGGGTAATTTCATGGATATTTAGTGAGATCATCAACGGCGCTTTATTTCCGCCATAGACAATACTTGGCACTTTTTCTTCTTTTCTCAGGCGGCGGCTCGCACCTTTCCCCTGATCTTCACGAACTAGAGCGTTTACAGTTATACTCATTTTGAGTTCTCCAATAAATAAAAAAACACCACATTAAGTGATGTAACAAATATCGCCTATCCTGCGACCAGATAAGCTGGGGGATAATTTTACCCGATTTTTTTTGCATGTAGCTAAACTTATTTTAGCGAGCCTTGAGCCAAAACAGAATACTAAGAGCTGTACTCATTGCTACAAAAGGCCAAAGTGATTGAGTAGCCAACACGCCTGCAAGAATTAGCAATGCAGAAGCTATTATAATAGCGCTTTGTTTTGCTGCATTTTCTCGCAACTGCTTGATGATAGCATCTGTTTGTTTTTTTGTAATGTCTTGCTGAAGAACGCCACTCTCAAATTGTTTCAAGGCATTAATCGCTAGCATTGGAAGTTGTGGTATTTCTGCAATAAGTTCTGGTAATTGATCAGAGATTTTTTTCACTGACCCCTTGAGGCTATATTTATCTTTAACGAGCCTCTCAAGAAAAGGTTTAGCCGTTGCCCAAAGGTCAAGATCTGGGTATAGAGTGCGACCTAGGCCTTCAATATTTAAAAGAGTTTTGTCGAGTAACAGTAACTGAGGTTGGATTGAAATATTAAAACGTCTGGCCTCTTTGAATAGGCTAAGTAGCACCTGTCCAAATGAAATTTCACTCAAGGGTTTTTGAAAAATAGGTTCACAAACACTACGAATAGCATTTTCAAACTCTAAGACATTGGTGCCTTCTGGTACCCAGCCTGAGTCAAGGTGGACTTGAGCTACGCGCTTATAATCTTGATTAAAAAATGCTAAAAAATTCTGTGCTAGATAATACTGATCAGTGTCACTGAGTGTGCCCATAATGCCAAAATCAACGCCAACATATTGTCCATCATTGCCTACAAAAATGTTGCCTGGGTGCATGTCTGCATGGAAAAAGTTATGCTCAAAAACCTGTGTGAAGAATATTACTACACCATTTTCGGCGAGATTTTTTAGGTCGGTATTATTTTTTTTCAAGGCCTCAACGTTGCTTATTGAGATGCCATAAATGCGCTCAGTTACCAGTATATTTGGTCTACAAAGATCCCAATGAACTTTTGGCACATATAAAAGATTTGAATCTTTAAAGTTCTTTCTTAGCAAAGAGGCATTAGCAGCCTCTGCCATCATGTTAAGTTCATTATAAATAATTCTTTCAAATTCAGCGACTGCCTCTCTGGGACAAAGTCTTTTGCCATCTGGGTGCTTTTCAGCTAACGCTGCAAAGGCATAAAGAAGGCGTAAATCGCGCTTTATTTTTTTCCGGATATCGGGCCTAACAACCTTGATAATAATTTCTTCACCACTAATAGTGACAGCGCTATGAATCTGAGCGATTGAAGCCGAAGCGAGAGGTGTATCATCAAAAGAAGAAAAAAGATTTTTAACGCTTTCTCCAAGACCTTTTTCAATAATAGACTTGGAATCCTTGGCAGGAAAAGGCGGACATTTGTCTTGTAATTTAGCAAGTTCATCACCAATATCATCAGGCAATAGATCTCTCCTTGTAGAGAGTGTTTGTCCAAATTTAATATAAACAGGGCCTAACTCTTCAAGGGCTAAACGAATTCTTTCTCCTCTTGAAAATTTACTCGAAGGAAAATAGTGCCAAGGAGTTAGGTAAATCAGGGGCCTGAAGCTTTTTAACAGAGGTGTTGACAAGACCAGGTTGTCTAGTCGATAGCGGACAAGAATCCTAGAAATATTAACAAAGCGAATAAAGCTTCTCATCTTAATGTGTCTTATTGTTAAAAAATCTTGATCGACTGGGTGCCACTATAAGAGTCGTCAAATCATTCTTGAGAGTCTCCACAATGTTGACTTTATCGCTGTTTGCTTTACCCTTGACAAGCTTTATAGACTTGCCAAGCTGGTGAGCAATAATATCACCAGTATAGTGTGAGACTAACTCTTCAACATCAATCGATGCCAGAGCAATCAGATCTGCTAATTGTTGGGCAGTTTTGACACTTCCATTTATTTCAATTTCATCATTTTCTATTAACTCTTCAAAGGAAGCGCCTTTAAATAAAGACAAAAAAGCAGTTTTGTTAAGTTTAATGTCAACATTAATATTTTGCTGGTCTTGCATTTCCATTACAAAGACACGTGAATTAGTAAACATAAAAAGTAGCTTTAAATTGAACTCATCAACACTTAACCCAATAATTTTATTGTTAAGTCCTTCTGTGTCAATATTGTTGGTATTGATTAAGTGGTTTAGTGTTTTTTCAAGGGTAAGGCGAAACATCTTTATTAAGTTTTGATTGCCTTATGTACTGCTACTATACCGCCAGAAAGATTGTGGTATTCGCACAAACCAAAACCAGCATCAAGCACCATGGTTTTGAGAGTTTCTTGGTCTGGATGTTTGCGAATTGATTCTGCTAGGTATTGATAACTCTGTTCATCATCAGCAAAAATACTGCCCAGTTTCGGTATTAGATTGAATGAATAAAAATCATAGAGTCTTTCGAGCATTTCGTTCTCAACTTTAGAGAATTCAAGTACCATTAAACAGCCGCCTTTTTTAAGGACTCGGTGCATTTGCTCAAGGGCAATATTCTTATGCGTAACATTTCTAAGGCCAAAGGCAATACTGACGCAGTCAAATGTGTTGTCTTCAAAGGGCAGCAATTCAGCATTTGCTTGGATAAATTCAACATCAATAATCCCGTGATCTAAGAGGTTCTTTCGACCTTCTTCCAGCATCGAACCATTAATATCAGACAAAATGACTTGGCCAGAAGGGCCAACTTTTTCTCTATATTTGATAGCCAAGTCGCCTGTTCCACCGGCAATATCAAGCACCTTGTCGCCCTCAGCAACATTGCTACTGGCAATTGTATAATTTTTCCAGAGACGGTGCGTTCCGATGGACATTACATCATTCATCAGGTCGTAGTTATCTGCTACTGAGTCAAAAACACCTTTAACTAAGGCTTGTTTTTTATCAACATCGACCTGTTGATAGCCAAAATGAGTGGTTTTCCCCATAATTATCTTACCGGATAGTCTCTAAAATCTTTGCCGGTATAAATTTGTGTTGGTCTAAAGATTTTATTGTGACTCACCTGTTCGTGCCAGTGCGCCACCCACCCTGCTGAACGCGCCATAGCAAAGATCGAGGTGAAGTGCTCTTTGGTAAATTTAAATAATTCAGCATAAAGAATGCCCGAGTAGAAGTCGACGTTTGGATAGACGCCCTTGTGGGACAATAGCTCGTCACAAATGCTTTCAACTTCCAGTGCTGTTTCAAAGCGTTCGGATAAATTGTGGCCAGTTTTGTTGACATAAGTTTTAATCATTTGTTCAAGAATTGTTGCACGCGGGTCCTTTGTTTTGTATTCACGATGACCCATTCCCCAAATTACTTTTTTGTTTTTGAGTCTATCTTCTATCCAGGCCCGCGCATTTTTTGGTGAGCCTATTTCGTCAAGCATGACGAGTACGTTTTCATTCGCATTGCCATGCAAAGGGCCTGCAAGAGTTCCTACTCCTGCGGCAATTGAAGAGAAGGGGTTAGAAAGTGTAGATGCCGTTACCATAGTTGAAAAGGTAGAGGCATTAATTGTGTGTTCAGCATGCAAAATCAAGCACGCGTCTAATAGCTTAACAATTTCATCATCAGCTTTTTCACCAAAGCACATGTACATAAAATTTTCCGCATAACTCATATTCTTGCTTGGCGGAATTGGATCATAGCCTCTGCTAATTCGCGTCCACATTGCCACCAATGTGCTCATATTTGAGATGATCTTTACGAGTGCATTTTGAGTGTAGGCTGAGTCTGGTTGTGAGGCGCCTGCATCTGGGTAAAAAGTTGCCATTGAGGCTATTGCAGTTTGAAGTACATCCATTGAGTGGCCTTTTTGAGGAAGCGCCCATAACAGGGCACGGATTTTGCTTTTAACCTCGTAGCGTTTTTGTAAAAGATCTTCAAAGTCTTCTAGCTCTTTAGGGGTTGGCAGCTCTCCTTGCATTAATAAGAGTGCAGTTTCTTCAAAAGAGGAGTGGGCAACAAGATCGTCTATGGAGTAACCTCGGTAGGCAAGTATTCCTTTTTCTCCATCGATTGAGGAAATCGCTGATTTAGTTGCT
>AFHY01000005.1 GCA_000213395.2 gamma proteobacterium SCGC AAA007-O20 | reverse complement strand
CTATAACTTATCCTCAGAAGGTTTGAAACTCAGTAATGAAGAATTTACGAATTATCTTACATCTTGACTATGCAGCGGCTTGCTTGTCAGACTTTGTGTGTGGTGCAAATGATGAAGGGAAACATTTAATTGGCGTTAACTGGGGTCGTGATACCTCAAACTTTGTTGCAGCTGATTTACGTAACGTGGTATCTGGCGATCCTTCTCCAGATGGAAAAGGTAAGCTTGAAATTAAGCGTGGTATTGAAGTTGGCCATATTTTTCAATTAGGTACAAAATATTCTGACGCAATGAATGCCAATGTTATTGGTGAAGATGGCAAAGCTGTAAATATGAATATGGGTTGTTATGGTATTGGTGTAACTCGTATTGTTGCGGCAAGCATTGAGCAAAACCATGACGAAAAAGGGATTATTTTTCCTGAGTCGATAGCTCCATTTCAACTTGTTATTGTTCCAATAAATTACAACAAATCTAGCAGAGTTAGAAAGCTGGCTGATGAACTTTATGAACAGTTTCTAAGTCAAGGAGTTGAAGTGTTACTAGATAATCGAAAAGAGCGACCAGGCATTATGTTTGCTGACTCTGAACTCTTGGGTATCCCCCACCGACTTGTTATCAGCGACACTCATGCCGATAGTGGTAATATAGAATACAAATCACGAAACGAAGTTGAGAAAATTGAAATTGAGCTCAAGGCTGTAATTGACTTTATTTTGGCAAAGCTTGCTTAATGACTTTTCTTCAGTATTTATTGCCTCAGCATTTGTTATCGAAGCTGATGTTTCGGTTTGCACGAATCGAAAATGTATGGATTAAAGACACCTTCACGCGTTGGTTTATCAATAAACATCAAGTCAATTTAGCTGAAGCTGAAAGAGACAGTATCTCTGATTATGCTCATTTTAACGATTTCTTTACTCGAGCTTTAAAGCCACAGGCTAGGCCTATCTCAGAATCGCTAATTATTTCACCTGTAGATGGTGTCGTATCACAAGCAGGGCAAATAAAAGACTCTAGAATCTTGCAGGCCAAAGGTCATCATTTCTCTTTATCGCAACTTTTGGCTGGAGAATCCATAGAAAAAATAGAAAATGGACATTTTGCAACTATCTATCTTGCGCCTAAAGATTATCACCGTATCCATATGCCAATAGATAGTAAGTTGGTTTCGATGCGATATATTCCTGGAGATCTATTCTCAGTGAATCACAAAACGGTAAATAAAGTTAATGGAGTTTTTGCTCGAAACGAGCGCTTAGTTTGTCTATTTGATACTGTTTATGGAAGAGTGGCTTGTGTTCTGGTTGGAGCAATTTTTGTTGGTTCTATGGAGACTTCATGGCAGGGTCAAATTACACCTCCGTATGGAAAAGAGGTTAAGGTTTATGATTACACAGAAAAAGAGTTTGAATTATTTAAAGGTGACGAGCTGGGTCGGTTTAATATGGGCTCAACGGTTATTATGCTTCTTCCAGAGACTGCCCCAGCAATAAAACTGCAGTCAGGACAAGAACTTAAAATGGGGCAATCGTTGATTTAATTACGCTTCTACTTCCGATTCAGTCATTGAATCAATTTGTCGTTCAAATTCTCTTAGACGTTTATAAACACTGGCTAATTCTATAATCGTTGGCCATGCATTAAACAAATATTGAAGTGACCCTTCTACTCTACCAAAAGCTCTCAGTATTTGTTGCATTACACCAAGTGTCATTACTCCGGCAACTATTGCGGGTGCTAAGAAAATATATCCGACCAAAACGTTGGCTTGCAAGTACGCAAGTCTTCCAATATTAAAATACAAATAAAACAGATAACTTTTGTAATGAATTGTTCTTACTCCATCAAATAGCTCTTCTAATGATTTTGGTCTTATGCTCCCATCGTCTTCTGCTATAACAAGTATTTTGCGATACGCAGCCTCCCTTTTTTGTAAATCGTATTCAATACCTACAAGTCTTAATATCCAAGCTAGTGCAATCATTAAAACTGTACCACCTACAGCCCAAATAAGGGCACCAGAAACCAATCCATATGACCAATCGCCAAACCACATAATAGGAATACCTACTGATAAGCCCATCAATAATGGAAAGTACTCAACTAATACCATTACTGATTCGATGAAAGCTGTTCCCAAGCCTTCCATTATTCGTGAAAATCTAATTGTGTCTTCTTGTACACGTTGTGATGCGCCTTCAATAGTGCGAGCTTTATCATATACGCTGTGATAATATTCAACCATTGAAGTGCGCCATCTAAACAAAAAGTGTGAAGTAAGAAATGCGGTAGCAAGTCCTAATACAATCCACAAGGCGGCAAGTTTACCAAAGCTATATAATCCTTCTAAATATTCTGTCATTGTAATTGCATTTGGCGTTCCTAATGCTTTTTGAATCATATCGTAGAAGCCACCAAACCAATGATTAATCTTTACATCAATTTGTACGGATAACCATAACGACGTTAAGATTACTGTCGAGCCAAGATATGCCCAGAGAAACCATTTTTTACTTGTGAAGAACTTGAACATTTTTTTCTTACTATTTTAAAATTCAATATTACTTAAAACAGGATAATACCTAATATATTTTGTTGATTCGAACAAGTTTAATGCCTTGTTTTGATACTTGCACAATTTCAATAATTATTGGTTCAATCTTAAGAGATAAGTTGTGTTGAGGAAAACTCTGTAAATTTTCTAAAATAAGGCCATTCAAAGTTGTGGCGTTGCCATATGGCAGTTTAATCTTTAATGCTTTATTGAGTTCACGAATGCTTATCCGGGGATCTACTAGGTAACTACCATCTTCTTGTTGGTTAATTTCTTCTATAGTTTCTCCTTGGTTAGAAGTAAATTGCCCAACAATTTCTTCCAAAATATCCTCAAGGACAGCCATTCCTTTAACCTCACCATACTCATCAACTACTAGACCTAACCTTCTTTTTTGGTTTTTAAAATGTTCAAGTTGCATGGACAAAGATGTACCTTCAGGAATAAAGTAAGGATCACGAATTAGCCCTTTAATTGCTTTAATAGTTATTTCATCTTTAGCATAGAGATTAACAACATCTCTCATATGGATGGTGCCAATAATATTATTTTCTGATCCTTCAAATATGAGAAGTCGGGTGTGTTGTATACGTTTTAGTTGATCAAATAATTCAACTTCATTATTAATATCAACACTAACAAGTTCATTATGTGGAACCATAATATCATCAACCTTAACTTTTTCTAAATCAATAATGTTAAGAAGCATCTTTTGATAGTTTTTTGAAACTATTGATTTGGAATCTACAACAGCCATTCTTAGCTCTTCTGAGTTTAAATTATCTTTACTCGAATGTTTTAAACCAAACGGTTTTAGGATAGTCTGAGAAATATAGGAAATTGACCAAATAACGGGTCTGAATATTTTAATCAGTAACTCTATGGTTGCCGAAGCAGGCAAGGCAATTTTCTCAGGGTTTTTTGCTGCAAATGTTTTTGGTGTTGTTTCAGCAAAAATTAAAATAACTAGTGTTAAAGCTAACGAAGCAATTATCACTGATCCTTCTCCCCAAAGCTTCAATGCAAGAATAGTTGTAATACTTGCTGCGAGAATGTTGACAAAGTTATTACCTAAAAGTATGCCGCCAATTAAATAATCAATATTTTTTAAGAGTTTTTCAACTCTTTTTGCTTGTGGGTTGTTTTTAGCACTAAGGGCCTTTAGGCGATAACGGTTCATAGCCATCATCGAGGTCTCCGTACCAGAGAAAAAAGCTGAAGCTAAAATTAGAGCGAAAAGTAAGACACTTAGCCAAAAAGTGGACAGTGATTCCAATCAATTACCCATATTAATTCAATGAATACTTATTTTAACCTTAAAGAAGATGAAGAGTCTTGGAACAAGTCTATTGTTAAAGATGTTTGAATGCACTGAGTCCAGGATAGAATGCATCATCCCCTAGTTCCTCTTCAATACGCAGCAATCGATTATATTTTGCAAGCCTGTCAGAACGAGATAATGAGCCTGTTTTAATTTGTCCACAGTTGGTTGCAACAGATAGATCTGCAATAGTAGTATCTTCAGTTTCGCCACTTCTATGAGACATAACGCAAGTGTATCCAGCACTTAAAGCCATCTTCATTGCGTTAAACGTTTCTGTAAGTGTGCCTATTTGGTTGACTTTGATAAGGATCGAGTTGGCAATATTGTTCTCTATACCTTTAGCTAAAATTTTACTATTAGTAACAAATAAATCATCACCTACCAATTGAACTTTGTCAGATAATTTTTTGGTAAGCATCTCCCAGCCTGACCAATCATTTTCATCCATTCCATCTTCAATCGAAATAATTGGATATTTTTCAACCCAAGATGTAAGATAATTCGTAAATTCTTCATTACTGAGTTTCAAACCTTCTGAGGATAAGTTATAGGTATCATTGTTGTAAAACTCAGAACTAGCAGCATCAATTCCAATAAAGATATCTTTTCCTGCTTCATATCCTGCACTCTCAATAGCTTTAACTATAATCTTTAAAGCCTCCTCGTTAGAGCTTAAGTCAGGTGCAAAACCACCTTCATCTCCGACGGCTGTATTAAGACCTTCTTGGTCAAGCAACTTTTTTAAATGATGAAAAACTTCAGCACCATACCGTAATGCTTCTTTGAAGTTAGGTGCTCCAGCTGGGATAATCATAAACTCTTGGATATCAACACTATTATTTGCATGCTCACCGCCATTGATAATGTTCATCATGGGGACTGGGAGTTGATAAGTTTCAGAAAAATCAAACGAACGAAAAAGTGATTGTTTGTTGTTGTTTGCATTGGCATGGGCACAGGCTAAAGATACTGCCAGAATAGAATTTGCACCTAAACGAGATTTTGTTTCAGTGCCATCCAGGTCAATCATTTTTAGATCAAGAGCTTGTTGATTTGAGATTTTCATACCAACGAGGGCGTCGTTAATCTCATGATTGATATTATTAACAGATTGAGTAACACCTTTGCCCAAATAACGGTTTTTATCGCCATCCCTTAGTTCCAAAGCTTCACGTTGACCAGTGGATGCTCCTGATGGAACCATTGCACTTCCGAAAATGCCGTTACTAAGAATTACGTCTGCTTCAACAGTAGGGTTGCCTCTAGAATCTAAAACCTCACGGGCTTTGATTTGTTTAATTATCATTAAGGAATGGAAGTTTATTCAAATAAAGACTTCATTTTACCAAAAAAGGAATTTGATTCTGGGTGTTGTTTGGTATTGCAGGAACTAGAAAAGTCCTTTAAAAGCTGCTTTTGTTTAGAATTTAGGTTGACAGGTGTCTCTAATTTGACCTGGCAGAGAAGATCGCCAGAGCCATTGTATCTCATAGCTGGCATACCTTTACCGCGAAGTCTAAAGAGTTTTGAGGTTTGAGTGCCTGACGGAATATTAATTTTAAGCTTACCATTCAAAGTTGGCACTTCAATCGAGCCACCAAGAGTAGCTGTTGCAAAATCGATAGGGACTTCACAATACAAGTCGTTTCCCTCTCGTTGAAAGATTTGGTGATCTTTGATATGAATTTGAACATAAAGATCACCAGAAGGTCCGCCACGTAAACCAGCTTCACCTTCATTACTGAGACGAATTCTATTTCCGGTATCTACTCCAGCCGGTATCTTGACAGAAAGAGTTTTTTGTTTTCGTACAATTCCCTGTCCACCACAAGTGCGACATGGAGAGTCAATTTTTTCACCGGTGCCATTGCATTTGTTACAAGGTCTTTGAATAGAAAAGAAACCTTGTTGCATTTGAATTTGACCACTACCATGACAATTGCCACAAGTTTTAACTGATGTACCTGGCTTTGCTCCAGTACCAGAACAAGTATCACAAGTGTCGTTTTTAGGCACTCTGATTTTAACTGTATCGCCTTTGGCAGCTTGTCTTAAATCAATTTCTAGGTCGTATCGAAGGTCAGGACCTCGATTATCAGGTTTAGTATTGCCACCACCAAATATATCACCAAAAATATCTCCAAAACCACCGGCACCAAAAGGATTTCCGCCTCCAAAACCACCAGCACCTTGTTGTTCTACACCAGCATGTCCAAATTGATCATAAGTTGAACGTTTTTGAGGGTCAGAGATGACATCGTATGCTTTACGTACTTCTTTAAATTTTTTCTCAGCACCAGCCTTATCATCAGCATTTCGATCAGGATGATATTTCATCGCAAGACGTTTATAAGCTTTTTTAATTTCGGCTTCACCTGAGCCTTTTTTAACGCCTAAAACTTCGTAGTAATCTCTTTGCGCCATATATCCCTTAAATTAATAAAACCTCCAATGAATAATCAAAGGAGGTTTTTTTGCAGCTTATTTTGTTAGTTACTTCTCTTCTTCAACTTCTTCAAAATCAGCATCTACAACATCTTCATCAACTTTCCCATCACTAGTTTCTGAACCTTCCGCACTGGCTTTTTCTTGTGCTTTTTGTGCTAATACTTGTGCTTTTTCGCTTAAGTTTTGTACTTTAGCATCGATGTCATCTTTGTCGTCTCCTTTGATACTCTCTTCAAGTTCATTCACTGCAGACTCAATCGTTGATTTTTCTTCGTCAGAAATTTCTTCTTTGAGTTCTTCAAGTGTTTGTTTTGTAGAGTGAACAAGTGAATCAGCCATGTTACGTGTAGTAATCAGTTCCTGGAATTTTTTATCTTCCTCTGCATGAGTTTCAGCATCTTTAATCATTTTTTCAACTTCTTCATCTGAAAGACCACTTGAAGCTTTGATCGTGATTGATTGCTCTTTGCCTGTGTTCTTATCTTTAGCGGAAACGTGCAAAATGCCATCTGAATCTAGGTCAAGCGTTACTTCAATTTGTGGTTGACCTTTTGGTGCAGCAGCAATTCCTTCTAAATTAAATTGTCCAAGAGATTTATTAGCGCTTGCAACTTCACGCTCACCCTGAAGTACATGAACGGTTACCGCTGATTGGTTATCTGCTGCAGTTGAAAAAACCTGAGACTGATTAGTAGGGATAGTTGTATTTTTCTCAATTAATTTAGTCATTACTCCGCCCAAGGTTTCAATTCCAAGAGAAAGTGGAGTCACGTCGAGAAGTAGAACATCTTTTACATCACCACCCAATACACCAGCCTGGATAGCAGCACCCATAGCAACCGCCTCATCTGGATTTAAGTCCTTCTTAGGCTCTTTACCAAAAAAGTCTTGAACCATTTTTTGTACTTTAGGCATTCTAGTTTGTCCACCAACGAGAAGCACTTCATCTACGTCACCGCTTGACAATCCTGCATCTTTCAGAGCTATCTTACAAGGCTCAATAGAGCGCTTTAATAAATCAGCAACTAATGATTCTAATTTTGCTCTGGTGATTTTAATATTAAGATGTTTTGGACCAGATGCATCTGCTGTGATATAAGGCAAACTTACTTCAGTTTGTTCTGATGAAGATAGTTCAATTTTAGCTTTTTCTGCAGCCTCTTTTAATCGCTGTAAAGCCATCGCATCTTTAGTAAGATCAAAGCCCTGTTCTTTTTTGAATTCTTCAACTAAGTGGTTAATAATACGTTGGTCAAAATCCTCGCCACCTAAGAATGTATCACCATTTGTGGATAGAACTTCAAAGTGTTTTTCACCGTCAATATCTTCCATCTCAATAATAGATACATCAAATGTTCCACCACCTAAATCATAGACCGCAACTTTTTTATCACCTGTTACTTTATCAACACCGTAAGCTAATGCAGCAGCTGTTGGCTCATTGATGATGCGTTTAACATCTAAGCCGGCAATTTTTCCAGCATCCTTGGTAGCCTGGCGTTGTGAGTCATTAAAGTATGCAGGAACTGTAATAACAGCTTCTTTAACTTCAGTTCCTAAATAATCTTCTGCAGTCTGTTTCATCTTTTGAATTACTCTTGCAGATATTTCGGGAGCTGCCATTTTTTTACCTTTAACTTCAACCCATGCATCACCGTTTTTAGCTTTAATAATCTTATAAGGAACCAAGTCGATATCTTTTTGAACTGCATCTTCCTCAAAGCGACGACCTATCAATCTTTTGATAGCGTAAAGGGTATTTTCAGGATTAGTTACAGCTTGTCGTTTTGCAGGCTGACCCACCAAAATTTCGTCAGAATCTTTTGGGTAAGCAATGATAGAAGGGGTTGTTCGGTTACCTTCTGAATTTTCAATAATTTTAACCGTACCGCCATCCATGACGGCGACACATGAATTTGTTGTGCCTAAGTCAATTCCAATAATTTTTGCCATTTTTCATATACTCCTTGTATTTGATATAATCCCTATGTAGGGATTTAAAATCTTATTTCAAGGTTTAAATGGAATTATTTTGTAGATGAACTATGGAGAATTTTTTCAACAGATGCAGGCACGAAGGCGCTTATATCACCACCCAGTGATAAGATTTCTCGTACCAAAGATGAAGAAATGTTCGCGAATTCTTCAGACGGTGTCATAAAAAGAGTTTCAATTCTGGGATTGAGTCGTTTGTTCATTCCGCTCAGTTGAAACTCATATTCAAAGTCAGAAACAGCCCTTAATCCTCTTATAATTATTTGTGCATTGTGATCTCTTGCAAAGTCAACCAATAAGGAGTTGAAGCTCAATACTCTGGTATTACTTATGGAGGTTATTGAAGTTTCGACTGCTTCAATCCTTTGATCGATAGACAACAAGCTTGTTTTGCTTGCATTTTGAGTGATTGCAATGATAACCTCGTCAAATAGTTTACAAGCGCGATGAATTAAATCTATATGGCCGTTAGTTATTGGATCGAAAGAACCTGGATAAATGGCAATTGTTTTCATAATGCTTGTAAGCTTATCAGACAATAATGGACATTACCGGATTTTTTCTGTTTACTAATTTTAAAGTGACTATTAATGAGTGGACTTAAATTGTCTTCGGTTATCTTGTATTCAGATTCTATATAGATTTGACTATGATTATTTATGTAATGATTATTAGAAAGCTTCTCTATAGTTTCTAGTAACAGATTTTTTGCAAAGGGAGGATCTAAAAACACCAAGTCAAAAGACTGCTTACTTGGTTTCGAAAAATGAACCATAGCATCTTCATTAATTATAGTGAATTGGCCACTATCTAGAAACTTGAAGTTAGATTTAAGTTTTGCATAAACCCCACTATCCTTTTCAATGACATAAACTTCTTTAGCACCTCTTGATATTGCTTCAAGGCTCAGTGCACCACTTCCTGCAAATGGATCAAGGACAGTTTTGTTAAGAATATCAAATTGTAGCCAATTAAAAAGTGTTTCACGAATTTTTCCAGAGGTTGGTCGTAATCCTTCCACTTCAGGAAAACTAAACTTTCTACCTCGGAAATCTCCTGAAATAATTCTAAAGCTATTTTGCATTTAATTCTTCCTTGTTGAATAGCTTTGCTCTCCAGCCACTGTATAAAGGGGCACTTAAGTCTCCTCTTATGAATCTTATTAATGACTTGCTAGTGCTTATAACTTCAGGCGGCAGATTATAAGCTTCTGCTATGTTATTAATAATTCTTTGAAGTTCATTTTTTTTGTTTTTTTCAGAACTAGTTAATGGCTTTTGTGGTGTTAACAATTCAGGTAAAGAGAGAGTTTCAGATGACTCTTTAACAAAGTCATCATAATGTTTTTGTGAATGAGTTGAAAGCTTATTTTTTCCACAAGCGTAATCTAGTAATTTATTATCAGACATTATCCATTTTCGAGGTTTATTTTTTTGTTGGGCGTTGTACTCTCGCCATACTGCAAGTTTAATAGCTCTGTCTTGAAATTTTTTACCAAGTCTTGAAAGTCCTTTTGTTTTATAACAAATCTGTTCAATATTAGGGTTATAAAGTTTGTAATCTAAAAGAAATCTTGTCTCTTCATCCAACCATTGTATTTTTTTGCTAATAATTAGTTCATGTTTCAGTTTTTTGAAATTAGGCAGTAAATATCTGACATCATCTAAAGCGTATTCTACAACATTCGCTGGGAGTGGCCTTGTTGTCCAGTCAAATCGAGTAAAACTTTTATCTAGCTGGACGCCTTGCAAAATTTCTGTTAAGGCTTGATAGGAAATTTGCAGTGGGTAATTCAGTAATGAGGCAGCAATCTGAGTATCAAATAATGAACTTGGTATTCGTTTTGATAAATGGTATAGGGCTTCAATGTCTTGTCTGGCTGAGTGGACAACCCATTCGGTTTTATTGTGGTAGAGTTTTTCAAATAATGGCTCTAAATCTTTAATTGAGAGGACGTCAATACATTCTGCAAAATGGCTGGTTGCAATTTGGACCAGACAAAGCTTTGGATAGTAGGTATTAACGCGTTTAAATTCTGTATCAATAGCAATACGAGAATCTCCGTTAATAGTTTTGAGATAGCGCTCTAATTGTGGTCTTGTTTGTATCAAAGTCTGCAAATATAATAAATTGTTGTATTTTATCAACAACTCGTGCTAGCAATAATTCATTTATGAGATAATCAAGCCTATTTAAATTTGTATAAATGTAGTTTATGTTGTTAGATCAAGCCTTTTCGTTGAAAGAGTCACCTCGTGCTTTGTTTTGGATTGTGATTTTTTTAATCTCTTTTTTTGCAATGTTTTATCTCGGTCTCAATCCAGGTTTGATTGATGAGTGGTATTTAGTATTGATTGGTTTTAACGTCGTTATGAGTTTAATTGCAATTTACTACATCATTCTTTCAATGAAAAAATTAAAAGAAAATACTGATGAAGGCGTTATAGGTTCAAAATTTACCTGGTCTTTCATCAAGATTGTTCCTGTTTTAGTTTTGGTTCCAGTGCTTTCATTCTATCTTTTTTCATTTGAATCAATCAGAGACAACCTACAAAGAGCTGAGAGCCAGTTTGAAGAGTTTAATCTCAAGGTGGGTGGAGAAGTAGACGATCTATATAAAAATACAAACAATATTGCCATTAAGTATTATGAAGATCGTACCTTGAATATAGGTAAATTAGTGAACTATTTTGACGCTCCTCGCGCCTCTAGTGAAAAAATGCAGATAGTATTAAACTTGCTAGTTCAGGATAATTGGGCATGTGAGTTAAAGCTCTATGGCAGTTTAAAGAATCTTGTTGCGCAAAGTAAAAGTGATAGAGTATGTTTAGCGGATTATGTATATACTGCTTCAACCGATGAGTTTACTCTTATTGCTCACTACGCAACAGATATGAGTATTAGTAACTTGACTTCAAGGATGATGCGTTTTAGGGATGCAGCGAAAGAAGCAGAATTAGAACTCAACTCATCTATTATTAAAACTCGCTTTATGATTGATTTTTCTTCAACGATTTTATTAGCAGTTTTAAGTGCTTTATTGATTATCCTAAGAATGATTGATCAGTTAATGCGCCCTATGCATAATTTATCAATAGCAACGCGAGAAATCTCCTCAGGTAATTATGATGTCCAGATTCAGCAAGTTCCAAAGAGTGAAGATATGCATGACTTGGTTGCACATTTCAATGAGATGAGTAAGCGAATAAAGTTATCTAGAGAAGGTTTGGATACGCATAACTTATATCTAGAAACGATTTTAAAGTACTCTTATGGTGTAATTGCTCTCAATCAGGATAAGATAATACAGCTAATTAATCCAGTGATTGGTAAGATTCTGCAAATTGATGACGAGACAGTTTTTTTAGGGCAGTCATACGACAGTATTATCAAAAGTCATAAACATCTAAAACCTCTTTTTTCATTTGTTGAAGAAAAAATTAATCAAGAGTTAGATGAATGGGGTGGTGAAATTGAATTAATGTTAAAAGATAGGCATCGTCTAATTTATTGTCAAGGTGCAACTCTTGATGTTGAGAATAAAAATCTAGGTTACGTCATTATTATTAGTGACATATCGAAGCTAAATCGTGCTCAGAAAAAGGCTGCCTGGGGAGAAGTTGCTGTCAGAATGGCACATGAGATCAAGAACCCTCTAACACCAATATTACTCTCTGCACAGAGACTCCGTAATCTATTTTTAGATAAGTTAGATTCTAAAGATTCAGCAATCATTAATAAAACCACTAAAACCATCATTGATCAAGTGGCTTCGATGGATTCCATGGTGAGTGCATTCGCCAATTATGCCAATACACCAGAAATTACAAAGGTCTCTACCTCACTCAACGCTTTGGTTAATAAGGCAGTATCTCTATATGACACCCAAGCTGGATTGAGAATTGATCTTGATTTGAGTGGTGACTTACCAAAATTACAGCTTGATAAAGATGCTATTTCTCGTGTATTAATCAATTTGATTAAAAATTGTATTGAATCTAAGAAAAAGAAAACCAGACTTAATATTGTGATTAAATCACAAATTGTGAAGGATGAAGGAATTGTACGTTTGACAATTGTCGATAATGGAAATGGGTTTCCTGTTGACATTCTTGATCAGGCTTTCGAGCCTTATGTCACTACTAAAAAAACGGGTAGCGGTCTAGGCTTAGCAATTGTACAAAACATTGTTGAACAGCACGATGGGCAAATTTATGCTAGCAATGAAGAACCTCATGGTGCAAGAGTGACAATTGAATTCAGTATAATTGCAAGTCAAAGGAGTTGAAATGGAAGAAGAAACTTCATTCGGAAAAATATTAATTATTGATGATGAGAAAGATAACACTGAAATCATCAAAGATGTTTTGGAAGATGTTAACTATGAAACCGTCCTAGCTCGAAGCGCGAGTGAGGCAAAAGCTATTGTTTCTGCTAATACTTTTGACTTGGTTTTATTGGATGTCTGGATGCCTGGTCAGGATGGAATTTCACTTCTAGCTGAATGGACTTCTGAGGGATTCGACACACCAATTGTTATGATGTCAGGGCATGCTGAACCCAGTGATATTGTTAAAGCAATGAAACTTGGAGCAATAGATTTTTTAAAGAAGCCTTTGCATGACTTTTTACCGATTTTACGAAATATAATGACTCGTCCAGATCCAGAAGAATCAAATCAAGAAGTGAGTGGCATTGATTTTTCTCTTAAGCTTAAAGAAGCTCGAAATATTTTTGAGCGTCAATATTTACTTCATCATCTTGCATTAAACGATAATAATATCGCCATTGTTGCTGAAAAGGCAGGATTAGAGAGGACAACTTTGTATCGAAAACTTAAAGATTTAGGGATTGATAAGAAATGAAGATTTTAATCTTAGGTGCTGGCCAGGTAGGTTCAACGCTTGCAAAGTATCTTTGTTTAGATGATGACAATGACATCACTATAGTTGATCAAGTAGAAGATAAACTCATTCCTCTTCAGAGACACCTAGACATCAAAACAGTTGTCGGTTATGGTGCTTATCCAAGTGTTTTAGAAAAAGCAGGTATCAAAACCATGGATATAGTGATTGCCGTTATGGGCTCTGATGAAAGGAATATGGTTGCTTGCAGAATGGCCCACACTTTATATCATGTAGATAAAAAAATTGCTCGAATAAGAACTACAGAATATTTGCTTAGGCCTGAGATATTTACTAATGAAGCTTTACCTATTGATTTTCTAATTACCCCAGAAAATTTAATCACCGACTATATCATAGGGATCATAGAAGAGCCTGGTGCCTCTCAAGTCTTTGATTTTGAGAATGGTTTGGTTCAATTGGTTGAAACTCGAGCTTATATTGGAACACCAATTGTGAACCGACCTGTTAAGGAGCTGCATGAGCATATTCCGGATGTGCAAATGCGAATCGTCAGTCTTTACCGAAACGATAGAGCAATACTTGCTAACAGTGACACTGTAGTTCGAGAAGGCGACCATGTCTACTTTCTTGCTAAGAAGGATCACATATCAAGAGTTCTAAAAGAGTTTAGGCGCGCCGAAAACACATATCAAAAAATCTTCATTGCAGGTGGTGGAAACATTGGACTCAATGTCGCAAAACTACTTGAGGATACTTATAATATTCGTATTATTGAGTTGGATGAAGATAGGGCTAAGAGTTTAGCTGAAAAACTCAATCATGCTTTGGTGTTGCAAGGTAATGCTTCTGATGAGGATCTACTCATAGAGGAAGGAATTGAAAATACTGATTTGTTTTTAGCATTAACCGATTCTGATGAAGTAAATGTCATTGTTTCAATTTTAGCTAAACGTCTAGGAGCACATAAAACAATTGCTCTAGTGAAGCGTGATGTTTACGCCTTATTGGCAGAGCAAAGTGATGATGTGGATATTATTGTGTCACCTGATCAAATAACGGTGAGTGGTATTTTGTCACATATTAGGAAAGGTGACACTATGAAGGTGCACTCACTTCAACATGGTGAAGCTGAAGCCATAGAAGTTGTCGTTCATGGAGATAAAAATACCTCAAAAGTAGTTGGATCAATGATTAAAGATTTACCTTTACCAGAAGGGGTCGTAGTAGGAGCTATTGTTAGAGATAATGAACTGTTGATGGGCTCTAAAAAGTTGGTCATTGAGCAAGGAGATCACGTTCTTATGATGTTGACGGATGTTGGAAAGATTCACCAAGTTGAAGCCCTATTCTCAGAGAATGAGTAACGGAAAACCAAAATCCATAACCAAAAAGGCAACCCTAAAATGCAATTAAGTGTTGTTTCTAAAACCATTGGTTTGTTGCTTATGGTTTTCAGCTTAACTCAAATTCCACCGCTACTGATTGACTTCATATATGCTGAGGGTGAGTATCTTTCTTTTGTAATTTCTTTTGTATTGACGCTCATCGGTGGTTTTTCTTTGTGGTGGCCTTATCGAAATATCAAAAAAGATTTTCATCTCAGAGATGGTGTACTGATTGTGGTCTGTTTTTGGTTGGTCTTGTCGCTATTTGGAACTCTTCCTTTTCTTCTTACTGAATCAATCGATAACTTAACTTTCTCAGGTGCATTTTTTGAATCTATGTCAGGCTTGACTACTACAGGTTCTACGGTTTTAAGTCAGTTAGACGAGCTACCCAAAAGTATTCTCTATTATCGCCAACAGCTTCAATGGTTAGGCGGAATGGGTATTATTGTTCTTGCAGTTGCTGTTCTTCCACTTCTTGGTGTTGGAGGTATGGAGCTCTATCATGCAGAATCGGGTGGTATCTCAAAGGATAGGATGACACCCAAGTTAAGGCATACTGCGATTGCACTTTGGAAGATATATGTTTCTCTTACTGCTCTTTGCGCAATTGGGTATTTTTTATCAGGGATGACGCTCTTTGATGCAGTAGGACATAGTTTTTCAACAGTTGCTATTGGTGGATTTTCAACACATGATGGTTCAATTGGCTATTTCAATTCTTTATCTATTGAAGTAATTGCTATGTTTTTTATGTTTTTAGCTGGTATTAATTTCTCCCTTCACTTTGTTGCTTGGAATAACCGTTCTTTAATGAACTATTTGAAAGACTCTGAATTTAAAACCTATACTCTGATTTTGGTAATTACTGCAATAATTGTTTTATTATTTCTCAGTATTCATGCAGAGTATGACTCTTCTAGTGAAACTATTAGGCATAGCTTATTCCAAACAATATCAATTGCTACAACGACAGGATTTGTTTCACAAAAATTTAGTGGTTGGCCTACTGCTATACCTGTATTTCTTATCATGGTCAGTTTTGTTGGTGCTTGCGTAGGTTCAACTGGTGGCGGTATTAAGGTAGTGAGGATACTGGTCTTGTTTAGATTGGGTATGAAGGAAATAAAAAAGTTTATTCGTCCTAGTGCACAGGTCAGTGTTAAGTTAAATCAAACAAGCCTTACTGATAAGACGATAATCTCTGTGTTGGGCTTCTTTTCACTCTACGCCATTTCTTTTGTAATCATTTTAATGTTGCTAATGTTTATTGGTTTGGATCAAGTAAGTGCCTATTCTGCCACCGCAGCTACGATGAATAATCTTGGTCCAGGTCTAGGTCAGGTTGCTGAAAACTATGGCTCATTGAGTGACTCCGCTAAATGGGTTTTAAGTTTTTCAATGCTGATTGGACGATTAGAAGTATTAACTATTATTGCCCTTTTTCACAAGGCTTTTTGGCGTAATTAATTGAGTGAATCATTCCTACCAGAAAGGTAGGGTTGGTTTAGTTAGTTTATTTCCACATAAACAATAAAGGAGCAATAACTAAGCTTACGATCGCCATTACATTAATAAGAATATTCATTGATGGACCTGATGTATCTTTGAAAGGGTCACCAACAGTATCACCTACAACGGTTGCTGTGTGAACATCGGTTCCTTTCCCACCAAAGTTTCCCTTTTCAACATACTTTTTAGCGTTATCCCATGCTCCCCCTGCATTGGCCATCATAAGGGCCATTAGAACACAACCAAGAAGCGCACCTCCAAGCATTCCACCAAGTGCATCAGGACTTATTAAAAAGCCAACTAATACTGGCGCTGAAACCGCAATAACGCCTGGAAGAATCATTTTTTTAAGTGCGGCAGTTGTGGCGATGTCGATACATTTAGCTGTATCAGGTTCAGCTGTGCCTTCAAGTAGTCCTTTAATCTCTTTAAACTGCCTTCTTACTTCTTCAATCATTTCAAAAGCGGCATCACCAACTGCCGTCATAGTGAGAGAGGCAATTAAGAAAGGAATAGTTCCACCAATAAATAATCCAATTAAAACTTCAGCATTGTTTAATGCCAGTGAGAATGGCAAATCCTTTGCAATAGCTAAATTACTAACTGTTTCTGTATAAGCTGTAATAATGGCAAGAGCTGCAAGAGCTGCTGCGCCGATTGCAAATCCTTTACCAATCGCTGCAGTTGTGTTACCAAGTTCATCAAGAGAGTCTGTGATTTTACGAGTATCTTCCCCTAGTCCAGCCATCTCAGCAATACCACCTGCATTATCTGCAATTGGGCCATAAGCGTCAATTGCCATTGTCATTCCAACTGTTGCAAGCATTCCAATAGCAGCAATACCAACTCCATATAATCCAACAAAATGATTAGCTACCCAAATAATCAAACAAATCATTAAAACAGGAATAACAACTGATTGCATACCAATTGCCAAGCCTTTAATCATTACTGTAGCTGCTCCAGTCTTTCCTGATTCAGCAATGTCTATAATTGGCTTACCAGCAGTATAGTATTCTGTAACAAGACCAATAATAATGCCACCTAAGCTACCCATAAGAACAGCTACCCAAATATTATTAACAACATCAAGCTGATTAATAAGGAAGTAAGAGGTAACAATAAATAAAACTGCAGATCCAATAGTGCCCATTCTGAGAGCAGATTCAGGCGACTTGTTCGATGACATCTTCACAAATACAATACCAATAACAGAACAAGCCAAACCTAATGATGCAAGAGCTAAAGGTAGAAACATCAACTCGCTTTGATTTCCAAGATCTAGGGCCATAGTTGCAGCGATTGCTATGGTTGCAATCATTGATCCACAATATGACTCAAAAATATCTGAACCCATACCAGCAATATCTCCAACATTATCTCCAACATTATCAGCAATAACTGCTGGATTACGTGGATCATCTTCAGGAATACCAGCCTCTAATTTACCAACTAAATCTGCGCCAACATCGGCACTTTTAGTAAAGATACCGCCACCGACACGAGAGAATAATGCGACAACTGAGGCACCCATTGCAAAGCCATGTAGTGCTTCAGAATGAGTTTCACCGAAAAAATAGTATAGTCCTCCTAAACCTAGCAGACCAAGTGCGGCAACTGAAAGTCCCATAACTGAGCCACCAAAGAAGGCAACAGTTAGTGCTGCTGCACTTCCTTCTTCGTGTGCTGCTTGGGCTGTCCTTACATTAGCAATAGTTGCTGTATTCATACCAATATAGCCTGCTGTAGCAGAGGCAACAGCGCCTACTAAAAAGCATAGCGCACTTGCAGGACCAAGAAAAATACCAAGTAGAACCAATAAAACTAATGCAAACATGCTCAGCATCTTGTATTCACGCTTCATGAAAACAATAGAGCCAATATGGATTTGTTCACCAATTTTTTGAACTGCACCACTACCACCAGGTTGCTTCTTTATCCATTGATATATAAAAAATACTATCAAAAGCCCTAAAACTCCAAGTGCAGGGGGAATCAAATTTGCATCAAATTCCATCTCTTCTCCTAATCATTGAAAATGCTGCTGCAATGTTACGCTAAAGGTCTAAATTTAGGTAAAAAAAAATAGGCATCTAGGGTTGAAATGAACTAAACCATCTTTTCATTTATCTTATAAAATTTGACTTTTCTTGACATTACTTTAGTTTGATAGATAAAGTGTTAAGAGTTCATCTCTAATGGGGTTAGGATGTTTGCTGTTAAGTTTGCACTTTTGTCTTCGTTTTTCTTTGCTTTAAATGTCAGCATGGTACCTTTAATATATTCTTTTGAGGTGAGTGCTTTTTTATTTTTATTTTTGCGTTTTGCTACAACGTTTTGCAGTTCATTGATAGTTACCAAAAGTCTTTTTTCATTTACTCAAATTAGAAATAAAAAGCTTGGTTTTTGGTTGGTATTACTTTCATTTTTATTAGGCATACAGTCATGGTTGTTTGTTGAAGCAGTCAAATATATGCCAGTTGGTCTTGCAAGTGTTGTTTTATTTACATACCCTCTAATTACCTACTTGATAGTGTCTTTTTCAAAACGAAGAGCGCTAGATTTCACGACTATTTTGATGTTTATAATGGCAACTATAGGTATTGCAGCAATCTCACAAAGCAGCGAAGGAGTTTACTCACTTGTTATTGGAATAGTGCTCGCTTTATTGTCAGCAATATCTTATTCTTTTATACTGTTTCTTACACCAAGATTTAGTAGTCTTAGAAACTGGGAAATTGTCAAATACTCAACACTGATTCCAATGGTTATGTTTTTGTTTTTGTTTGTAAATGAAGTGGGTGTTTATTGGCCTTCAAATGAAGGCATAATTTTATCTCTAATTTCGGGAACTCTATTTGCTACTGGGTTATTCTTTTTTTATGCTGCTGTTAGAAAATATGGTCCAACGAGGACAGCTAATATTGCTTATTCAGAGCCTCTTATGGTCCTTATTATTGGTTTTCTTTTATACTCGGACTCAATTACAGTTATCCAAGCTATAGGAATAGTTTTAGTAGCAATCGCATCAATTACAATTGAGAGACGACAGTTGACACAAGCCAACAATTCTGAGGTATAAACTATTATTCTAAAATTGAATCTTTTAAATATTTCAAATTATGATTAATGAATATAAAAACTTTGTCAATTCTTCTGCACATTTTGAGAACAAAAGAATTCAAGTTGGTTCTAAATATAAGCACCAGAATATATTAAGTCTTAAATCATTTAAGTTAGCTAATAAAGAGATAAGCTCTTGGGATAAATATGAGCCAACTCCTTTATACTATTTATCCGATTTAGCTAATAATGCTGGTGTTTCATCAATAGTTTATAAGGATGAAAGTTGTCGTTTTTCTCTTAAAAGTTTTAAAGCTCTTGGTGGCGCTTATGCGGTAGCAAATCTTTTAATTAAAAAATTAAAAGAGATAGATATTGAAGCAAATTCCTCTGATTTAATTGCAGGAACGTATATAGAGTTAACCTCAAAAATCACTGTTTGCTGTGCTACTGATGGCAACCATGGTAGATCTGTTGCTTGGGGTGCTCAAAAATTTGGTTGTAACTGTGAGATTTATATCCATCGTAATGTAAGCATAGGTAGAGAAAAAGCAATTGCTAAATATGGAGCAGAAGTTAATAGAATTGAAGGCAATTACGATGATTCAGTTCGAATAGCAGCCGAGGTTGCTAAAGAGAATAGTTACTATGTTGTATCTGATACATCTTATGAAGGCTATACCGATATTCCAAAAGATGTTATGCAGGGATACACAATAATGGTAGATGAGACAATGAAACAAATGAAAGAAACGCCAACCCATGTCTTTTTACAGGGTGGTGTTGGAGGGTTTCCAGCAGCAACAGTATCATTCTTAGTTGAAAGTCTTGATTGTCCACCCATCTTTGTTGTTGTAGAGCCAGCAAATGCAGACTGTCTATTTCAAAGTGCAGTTAAAGGAGAGCCCACAGTAGTCCATGGAGATTTAGATACAGTTATGGCAGGTCTTGCATGTGGAGAAGTTTCGTTATTAGCTTGGTCTATTCTTGAGAGTTATGTTCCACACTTTATGACTATAAAAGATGGCTCAATTTCTAAAACGATGAAGCTACTTGCTAATCATCAGACGCCAATTGTTGCCGGAGAATCGGCTGTTGCCGGATTAGCAGGCTTTCTAATTGCCAGTCATGATAGTTCTCTCAAAGAGGTATTAAAACTGGATGAGAATTCACGTATTTTAGTTTTTGGTACAGAGGGTGATACAGATGAGAAAATGTATGAAATGATGGTAGGTAGGTCGGCGATAGAAGTTCTGAAAGGTTCATAATTATTAAGGAGCAAAGATGATCATTCCCCCAAAAAGAGGTTTCGAGGTTTCTGAATATGAGAATCGACTTAATAACATTCAGAAGCTTATGCATGAGTCAAGGATGGATGCCATTCTATTGACAACACAAGTTGACATCGAATACTACACAGGCTTTAAGACACAATTTTTTCAAAGCCCAACACGCCCTTGGTATGTATTAATTCCGGGTAGCAACAAACCTAAAGCCATTATCCCTACAATCGGTGAGTCAGGAATGAGAGGAACTTGGCTTGATGACATTCAAACTTGGACATCTCCGAACCCAGAGGATGACGGTATTTCGCTACTTCTCTCAACTATTAAGTCTTTAACAAAAAAATATAAATGTCTCGGTGTTCCCAAAAGTCAAGAGAGTGTTTTAAGAATGCCGCTAGATGACTACGAGAACTTAGTTAAATCGCTGGATGGAATAGAAATTAAAGATGCCAATAAAATATTACGAAAAGTTCGATTAATTAAGTCAACAGCAGAAATTGACAAGATAAAACACATTTGTCAACTGACCTCTCAGGGCTTTAAAGATTTAACTCATCTATTAAAAGCTGGTCAAAGTGAGCAAGAAAATTGTAAGAGGTTTAAGCAACATTTACTTTCTTTAGGAGTAGATGACACGCCTTATATGGTTGCTGGGTCTGGCAAAGACGGTTATGGCTCTATTATTATGGGACCAGGGGATAAAATCATAGAAGAGGGCGATCTATTTATTGTTGATACAGGATCAGTCTTTGATAGCTATTTCTGTGATTTTGATCGGAATTATGCATTCGGCTTTATTTGTGATGAAGCTAAAAGGGCATACAAGGTTGTCTTTGATGCGACTGATGCTGGCTTCAATGCAGCTCAAGTAGGTCATACGACAACCGATGTATATCATGCAATGAATAATGTCATGCAAAAGGGTGGCGCTATGGGAAACTCAGTTGGAAGGCTTGGACATGGTCTAGGACTTCAACTTACTGAATGGCCGTCAAACACAGCAACAGACAATACAATTCTTGAGCCAGGAGTTATCTTAACTCTAGAACCAGGTATGGAATATCTACATGGAAAGGAAATGGTCCATGAAGAAAACATTGTGATTACCGAAAATGGTCCAGAATGGCTTACCAATAGAGCATCTGAAGAGTTGCCTATAATTCAATAATCAGTATTTTTTTTAGCTATAAACCTTCCAAAATAATTTATTTCCTAATTGTTTATAAATATTTTTTTTGTATATAATAATGCGAATCATTATTATTTGCATTTAGAATTTAATAGTTTATAATAATGCGAATCATTCTTATTTGCATTTGTAATTTAATAATACAAGGCAATATTAGTGATGATAATTTTATAAATACTTAGGGAAATATAATGACACAAATGCCAAGCTTTATCATGGGATTTAGAGAAGGATTAGAAGCCTTTCTTTTAATTGCTATTACTTTGAAATATATCACTTCAATTGATCAAGGACATTTAAAAAATAAAGTTATACAAGGAACTGTTGCAGGTTTAATTATTTCTGTCATTCTTGGCTTGTTGTTAAGTCTATTTTCTGAATATCTGGGTGGTGTCTCAAGTTTAACAAAACTATGGGAAAGTGTCGCTAGTTTAGTTGCTTTATTGCTTGTATCATTTTTTATTGTTTGGATGATTCGTCATGGAACCCACATGACACAATACATTAAAGATCAAGTGGGTCAAAGTGTTTCTGCAAATGCTTTGTTTTGGATTTCACTTATCATTATTGCGCGTGAAGGCACTGAAATTGCTATCTTTTCATTTGCAGGCAAATATCCATTTGAAGTAGTTAGTATGGGAATTGTATCGGCTCTAATACTATCTATATTGATATTCTATTCTTTAGTTAAGATAAATTTATCGCTCTTATTTAAGATTACTTTAGCCTATCTTATTTTGCAAGCAGGGTATTTGTTGGGCTATTCTATACATGAGGGTTTTTCAGCCATGAAAGGATATGGCATGATTATGTCGGATAATTATATTTTTAATAAGGCCTTTAATGTTTCAAATACAGTATTGAGTCATAAAAATGGTTCTTTAGGTATTCCATTCCATGTACTATTTGGCTGGTATTCTAAGCCTGAATGGATTCAGTTTATTGTGCAATATTTGTTCACTTTCTCGATGTTCGGCTATTGGTTTTTTTACAATAAGAAAATTGTTACTAAGTAAAAAAAATATCGATAATATTTATCACAGTTACTATGATCTCTAATTGTAGTGGCTGTGAGTAAATGGATTAAATCTGTATTTTATAGTTTCCAGATCAAATATTATTAATGCAAAGCTCCCTTGTCAGTAAAATCCCTTATAACTAAATTGAGGTATATTACTGTTAATGAGCGACTCATTGTTAAATATTAAAGGTGTATCTTGTGCGGCGGTTAATGCTGGTATCAAAAACAATGATGACTTGGATTTGTCTGTTATTTCATTGATTGAGGGTAGCGAAACTGCAGCTGTTTTTACTCAAAATATTTTTTGCGCAGCGCCAGTTTTGGTTGCAAAAAATCATCTACAAAACAATCCTAGGGCTTTGTTAATTAATAGCGGCAATGCAAACGCTGGTACTGGTGAAAAGGGTTTGGAAAACACTATTAAAGCTTGCGAAATATTAGCAAATGAGCTTAACATTAAAACTGAACATATTATTCCTTTTTCAACAGGCGTCATAGGTCAACAACTAGATTTATCTAATTTTGAGTCAGGTATTCACAGGGCAGTAAGTCAATTATCTGATAGCTCAATTAATGAAGTTGCTAAGGGAATCTTGACAACAGATTTGGTTGAAAAGGGCTACTCAATATCATTTGAAGTGGATGGAAAAGCAATAACACTTACAGGTATAGCTAAAGGCTCTGGCATGATTAGGCCTGATATGGCAACGATGTTGAGCTTTATTTTTACTGATATAGGTGCCTCTCAAAAAGAATTGCAAGACTGTCTATCATTATCAGTCAACCAATCATTTAATCGAATTACAGTTGACGGTGACACTTCAACAAATGACGCCTGTACTTTAAGTGCCACCAACCAGTCCGGTGTTCAGCTGAGTGATTGTTTAAAAGATTTTCAATTGGCGCTTAATGAGTTGACGAAAGTTTTATCAAAAATGATTGTTAAGGATGGAGAGGGCGCCACCAAATTTGTTGAAATTTGCGCTAGCGGCTTGGATACAGATGAAGAGTGTTTAGAAGTCGCATATACAGTTGCCCATTCACCGTTAGTCAAGACTGCGCTTTTTGCAAGTGATGCAAATTGGGGTCGGATATTGGCGGCAGTAGGCCGTTCAAAAGTAAATGGGCTAGTCATTGAAAATATTAATATTTATTTAAATAATTTGTCAATTATTACTGCCGGTGAACTAGATAAGGAATACACCGAGGAAGCGGGTAGTGTCGAGATGTCAAAATCCGAGATTGTGATTCACATCGAGATGGGTAAATCATCATCTTCTGAAATTGTTTGGACAACTGACCTTTCTTATGATTACGTTAAAATTAACGCAGAATATCGCAGCTGATTATGTTAAATCTTATCAAACTAGGTATTATCAATAACGAACTGTTTAAAACGTCTAGCAATTGGAGACAATTCAGCTTCAGCGTGATGAACAATATGCCATTGCCTGATGATAGGAAATGGGGCAACATCTAGCTGCTTAATGATGTTGTTTTTTAGTTGTAAACTAACAGAATGTTTTGAAACAAAGCCAATTCCTAAGCCAGCTTGAACCGCTTCAACGATTGCTTCATTAGAGTTAATTTGGATATCAGAGTTGAAATCCAAGCCCGTAAAACGTTCAATTGTAATACGTGTACCTGAGCCAATTTCTCGAGTCAGTAAAATTTCTTTATTTAAGTCTTTGATAGAAATATTTTTCTTAGTCAGTAATTCATTATCTGGATGTACTATAGCGATCAATGGGTTCTTCATAAAAGCGCTGGAAATCAATGGAATGTTTTTGGGAGGCTCTCCCATAATCACTAGATCTGCATTATTATTCTTGAGGTTATCTAATAATGCATGGCGGTTGGTAACATCAATGTAAAAAGTCATTTTAGGATATTCTTTTTTAAATCTTGATAGCAGTCGACTTACAAATGAGTTAGCAGTTGTGGCAACTGCAATTTGAAGGTGACCAGAATCTGGATTTAAGTTTTGTTCGATTTCCAGTTTTGAATTTTCTACAACATTAATAGCTCTTACTGCAGTTTCATAAATCTTCTTACCAATAAAGGTAGGAGTAATTGTTTTTCCATTAATATTAAATAGTTTTGCTCCAATATTTTTCTGTAATTGTTGTACCTGCATGTATACTGCAGGTTGTGTAATATGAAGTTCTTTGCTTGCGCTGGTGAAGCCTCCCAGTCTAACAACTGCTTCAAAACTATAGAGCTGTTTTAAGGTGTAATTAATCATAATATAATATTATTATTTTATAAATAAATATTATTTTACATTATTTATTATAACTTCTATAATTGAGTTTTTTAATCAACGCTCATGGGAGGGCACGATTATGGCTAAGAAAGGTTACGATGCTGGTGTAAAAGAATATCGCGACACCTATTGGATGCCAGAATATCAACCGAAAGATACGGATATTCTAGCATGCTTTAAAATAACACCACAGCCTGGTGTACCAAGAGAGGAGGTTGCTGCAGCTGTAGCGGCTGAGTCTTCAACAGGTACCTGGACGACAGTCTGGACAGATTTATTAACAGATCTTGATTACTATAAGGGTCGCGCCTACCGTATTGAGGATGTTCCAGGATCTGATGACGAAATATACGCATTCATTGCATACCCGATTGATTTGTTTGAAGAAGGTTCGATCGTTAATGTTCTTACCTCTCTTGTTGGTAATGTTTTTGGTTTTAAGGCACTAAGGGCTCTTAGACTTGAAGATATTCGTTTCCCGATTGCATACGTAATGACTTGCGGTGGACCGCCAAATGGTATCCAGGTTGAAAGAGACAAAATGAACAAATATGGTCGCCCATTGTTGGGTTGCACAATTAAACCTAAGTTGGGTCTTTCTGCTAAAAACTATGGCCGTGCCTGTTATGAAGGTCTTCGAGGTGGTCTTGACTTTACAAAGGATGACGAAAACGTTAATTCACAACCGTTTATGCGTTGGAGAGATCGTTTCACTTTTGTTCAAGATGCCATTGAAAAAGCTGAAAAAGAGACGGGAGAGCGCAAAGGTCACTACATGAATGTTACTGCAGCAACCCCTGAGGAAATGTATAAGCGTGCCGAATATGCCAAAGAGCTTGGTACGCCAATTATTATGCATGACTTCTTTACTGCAGGTTTTACAGCTAATACAGGTCTTGCGAACTGGTGTCGTGACAACGGCTTACTACTTCATATCCACCGTGCAATGCACGCAGTTGTTGACAGAAACCCACACCACGGTATTCATTTCCGTGTATTAGCTAAATGTTTGCGTCTTTCTGGAGGTGATCACATGCATTCAGGTACTGTTGTAGGAAAACTTGAAGGCGATAGAGATTCAACACTAGGTTGGATTGACTGTATGCGTGACAGGTTCATTAAAGAGGACCGCTCGAGAGGTATCTTCTTTGATCAAGACTTTGGTTCAATGCCGGGTATGCTACCCGTTGCCTCTGGAGGAATCCATGTATGGCATATGCCAGCACTAGTTAACATTTTTGGTGATGACTCAGTATTACAGTTTGGTGGTGGTACCCTTGGCCACCCTTGGGGTAACGCTGCAGGTGCGGCTGCAAATCGTGTTGCGGTTGAGGCATGTGTTGAGGCGCGTAATGCAGGTCGTGAATTAGAGAAAGAGTCAAAGGATATTCTTACAAGCGCAGCGAAACATTCACCTGAACTTAAAGTAGCAATGGAAACTTGGAAAGAAATCAAGTTCGAGTTTGATACAGTTGATAAGCTAGATATTCAACATAAATAATATAAATTAATCAGGAAAGAATTACTTTCCTGAGAAACTAATAGAAGGAAAATATTATGAGCGCAATTCAAGATTACCCCTCTCGTTTAACAGATAACGCGAGTAGAAAATTCGAAACATTTTCGTACCTACCTGCAATGACCGATAAGCAAATTCGCGAGCAAGTGCAGTATATTGTAAATCAAGGATATAATCCCGGAATAGAGCATACTGAGGTAGAAAATGCAATGCAAAATTACTGGTATATGTGGAAACTGCCGATGTTTGGTGAGACAGATGTTGATACAATCCTTGCGGAATGCAAAGCTTGTCACGATGCAAACCCAGATAACCATGTTCGTTTAATTGGTTATGACAACTATGCGCAATCACAAGGTGCATCAATGGTTATTTACAGGGGTAAAGGTTTTAAATAATCAAGTAAAATCAACTTAGCTTGATTGGATAAACCCTTGTCTGAGTGCAGGGGTTTTTTTCAAAGGGGAAATATATGGGTAAATTAGATCAATATAAAATCTCAGAAGAACCTTTTTATCAGTCTCAATCTGATGAAATTGAGATGTATAAAGCAGCTTATACGAATCGTATGCCAGTGATGTTAAAAGGCCCGACTGGCTGTGGTAAGTCTCGATTTGTTGAATATATGGCATACAAATTAGGTAAGCCATTAATTACGGTTGCCTGTAATGAAGACATGTCAGCCAGTGACTTAGTTGGTCGCTTCTTGCTTGATAAAGAGGGAACAATTTGGAAAGATGGTCCGCTAGCAATGGCTGCTCGTTACGGTGGTATTTGTTATTTAGATGAAGTGGTTGAAGCCAGACAAGATACTACAGTTGTCATTCATCCATTAACGGATTATCGTCGTACATTGCCGCTTGATAAAAAAGGTGAGTTGATTGAAGCTCATCCCGATTTTCAATTGGTTATTTCATATAACCCTGGCTATCAAAACTTGATGAAAGATTTAAAACAGTCAACAAAACAGAGATTTTGTGGTTTCAACTTCCAATTTCCCGATGAAAAAACTGAAGCTCATATTGTTTCTAAAGAATCAGGGATAGATGAAAAGACTGCATTGAAATTAGTACAAATTGCTCAAAGAGCAAGAAATCTGGTTGGCCATGGTCTGGATGAAGGTATATCAACTCGTTTATGTGTATATGCAGGGCAATTAATTGCTGATAAGGTTGAAAAAAAATCAGCTTGTAAAATTGCGATGGTTAATCCAATAACTGATGATTTAGACATTGTGGATACTTTATACGCTGCGATCGATACTTTTTTTGAGTAAAAAACTTAATTATGAGTGCCATACAACTCTCAGATTTTGAACATAAGTTCACCAACCCTTCTGATGTTCTTCATGATGCTTTAACGGGAAGTTTTATAGAGGCATCAAAAGTGATGAGCCCTAATGGATTAAAAGTGTATCTTGATGGTGCAGGTGCTCTTAACAGTATGGGAAAGGGTGAAGATATGGTGATTTCCTTTTTAGAGGAAACACCTATGGTTGTTAAAGAGGTAGGTGAGTCAATAATAGGTGAGATTGTCTTATCGACCATGAAAATGTCCTCACAAACCTCTGCATCTGTTTTGGCGTTAATGCTCTCTAGTCTTCCTACTGTTGCAAAGCGCATGAGTGATCTTGACCTGATGAAGGGCTATTTACGCTTGATGGAACGAATGATTTCTTTAGCGCCTCGTGGAATGCGCCCAATGCTCAGTCATATTGACCAGTTAACCAGTAAATTAACACTAGGTGGTTTGAGGCGATGGGTACTTTATGGGGCAGAGACCTTTAATCGTGATTTCAAAGCGCAGATCGCCTACTTCGAATTAAGTAGTGCAGAATCCATGCAAATTCTTGAGCAAGAGAGACGAGGCACACTTTTTATTGATAACCAAAGAAAATTGCAGTTTTACCTTAGAGCCTTTTATAACCGTGATTTTTTCCTCCGTCCAACCTCAGGTGATTATGAAACCAAAAAGGGATTAAGGCCTTATATCGAATATGGCATTATGCATATCCCGGATGCCTATGATGACTATACTCATGCTTCTGGTAAAGTTGTTGCAGGTGTTGACTGCTATCGAGCTGTTTGTGCTCATGCAGCCGCACACATTATTCAAACAACTTCTGCCTTTAAGGGAGATGATTTAAATCCTTTACAAGTCGCCTGCATCTCATTAATTGAAGACCTGAGGGTTGAGCTCAATACAATTAAGAAGTTCCCAGGCATGAAAAAATTTTGGATTGCCTTACACCCTGATGATGAAGATTTAAAAGAATACAACTCATTTATTGCTGACCTTGTAGATTTTTCAAGAGCCACACTTGATTCGAGTTACCAAGCAAAACAAAAATTTAATAAAGACTTCCTTATAAAGTTTAGAAAAAAAATGGCGGAAAGGGGTGAATTCTCAGAGATGAGTTACGATTTAGGCTTGAGTTACTATGAAATCATTAAATCAGAGACAGATGTAAAAATTAGTGCTTCAGCTCTAGTAGCAACTCCAATCCAATATAGAGATGACAATCGCTATATATGGGAGTATGAAGAGCTAGATTGGCTATCTGAAGGAAACGACTATGTGCCTGTCAGTCAAAGGCAAGTTCGCCGTAATGTTAATATCATGGAGATGTGGAACGAACTCGACGTTGAAACAGCTGGCGATGATGCGCAAGAGATTTGGACACTTGATTCTGAATACTTCCCTGATGAACTTGATGGAGTAAGTTTGAATGAACTTGAGGGTAAAGAGCCTATCAGTGAACCTTTTCATTACAATGAATGGGATTATCAACTGCAACTTTATAGACCAAACTGGGTAACTTTGTATGAGAGGCAGGTACGTAAAGGTGACCCGAAGGTGATTGACAAGATTTTGAAAACCTATAAACCGGTTGCTAATCGACTAAAAAATGCAATTGATCAACTTCAGCCTCAGGGTTTGGTTAAGCTGAAGAAGCAGCAAGAGGGAAGTGAGCTTGATATTGATGAGTGTGTTACTGCGATTGCTGATATTAGAATTGGAATTACTCCATCAGATAGGATATATGTTAAAAAAATTCAACACACCAGAGATGTTGCAGTTAACCTTTTGATGGATTTGTCTGAATCCACCAACGATATGGTTGTTGGCAGTGAACGTAGCATTTTGGAGTTGATGCAAGAAGCTACTTCATTGCTTTCTTGGGCAATCAATAAGATTGGTGATAATTTAACGATTTCGGGTTTTGCATCAGACTCAAGGCATGATGTTCAGTATTATCGATTCAAGCCATTTCATCATAGTTTTAATGACGAAGTAAAAGCACGTTTAGCAGGTATCAAAGGAGGCTTATCAACACGAATGGGAACAGCAATACGACATGCAGGTGTTGATTTATTGACGCAATCTTCTACTAAAAAGATACTCTTAGTTCTGACAGATGGGGAGCCAGCCGATATCGATGTGGATGATCCACAACACTTGCGCATGGATGCAAAAAAAGCTGTAGAAGAATTAAGAGCTCGAGGGATTGTGACATTTTGTATCAGCCTTGACCCTTATGCAGATGAATATGTAGCAAGAATTTTTGGTAAAAATCGTTTTATGGTGATTGATGATATTAAAAAATTGCCTGAGCGATTACCACAATTATTTATCTCATTAACTAAGTAGTTTTGTGGATAAAGACGATAAATTAATAGAATTTGATTCAAAATATCCTCATACTTTGCCAGAAGATTGGAAAGATAAACTAACTCCTACGGTTTATGAGGTTTTGGCCACATCAAATACACTCAAAAAAATGTATTCTGAACAAGTAAAAGACATCGAACAAGGTGTTATTAGTGTCGAGTTAGGTGAAGAAAACTTACGTAATATTGCGACCAATTATCAAACCATCAAGGCCTTACTGTTTCAGCCAAGATAAACTCATCAAACTATGAATTAAGTAAGTAATAGACAAAACTTACTAATCCAAATAATACTACTTGGTGCGTTAAATAAATAATTAAAGCATGTCTACCCATTACTTCTAACCAATGCAATCGAAATGTAAATGCCATTTGATAAAAAGGGTGATGTCCTAGATAAATGCCTATAAAGACAAAGGATAGCCATGGAAATAGGGGGTAATAATCGACACTCCTAAGTGGCAAGTATGGCTCAAAAATATTTGAAATAATGCCTAAATTTGGTTGATCAAAGATTGAGCCAATTAGAATTAATACAGCAATGAGGAGTGAAGTTTTTGGTAGGTTTATAAAGGCTATTGCTATTAAAGATGAAATCCAAATTAAATGAAGAATTCCAAAATAGACCCACCCATTAGGAAACATTACAAAAGTTCCAGCAGAAACCAATAGAGCTGCAATGCCTAAATAAATTAAACGCTTAAGAAATTTTCTAAGGTTAAGTTGCTTACTATGAGCAATAACTAAACTTATTCCAACAGCACTCAAGAAAAGAAAAACAATTAAACAACGCCATGTTATTCCAGCCCAATGAGTAAATAAAGGGACTTCAGTAAAGCCAAATGAATTGAGGTCATAAATAAAGTGAAATGCAATCATCATAATGATTGCTATACCTCGCATTAAATCCAGAGCTGAGTCTCTTAAATTATGCATAGCGAAATAATAAGGTTACTCAAATACCTGAGAAACAAAAGCCTTATCAATTATTAATAAAGAGTTATCAAGAAGTTCGAGACATTTTGGTACAGCTAAAAAGACCGCTCCTAAGCATACAGCGATTGCAACCGGCTTACCTGGTAGATTAATTATTAAGCTGTTTCCTCTAGTGCCAGCAATTTGACGAGATAGGATAGCAGTTGGTACAGTGCGAAGTGATACTATTCTCATCTGTTCAGCAAAACCGTCAAAGATCCTCTCACAAACAGATTCTGTCGCTTCAGGCGTTACATCTCTAGTAGTTGGGCCGGTGCCACCTGTGGTCAAGATAAGATTGCATCCAAGGGTGTCACTCATTTCTATAAGGGTTTTTTCGATAACAGGCTGCTCATCTTCAATAATTCTTGAAACCACCTCATATGGGCTTGTTACTGCCTTTGAAATCCACTCTTGCATAGCAGGACCACTGATATCTTCATAAACACCACGAGAAGCCCTATCTGAAATAGTAAGGAATCCAATTTTGATAGTATTTTGGCTCATATAACCCTTTAACCTCCAGTCACAGGTGGAAAAAATGCAACCTCATCGCTTTCACAAACTTTAGTACTTTCATTGGCCATTTCATGATTGACTGCACACATGATATTTTCAGGAAAGTATTGTGCCCCATATTTCTCAATCAGTTGTTTTTTAATCGATGAAATGGATACTGGCGATACAACATTGATTTCGTCATGAGCAGTATTCAAATTTTCTTTTAGTGAAGCAAAGTAGAGAATTTTCATCCACCAATCTCCACCATTTGTCGGTTGCTGATATTATTAATATCAGAGCTAAAAAAATGCTTCTCTGGTTTTTTTGTGATGGCATTTATGATTAAATTCTTGATTTCTACGTCATTCATTTTTGAGCGAACAGCATCACGAAGAGAGACAGAATCTTTCTGCCCAAGACAGAGAATTAAGTCACCTTTGGCTGTCAATCTAACGCGATTACAGCTACCACAAAAATGATTAGAAACTGCCGAAATTGTTGCAATACTTGTATTTGTTCCTTCAATTAGCATAGCTTTTGCAGGACCGTCTGTTTGTTTAGGGTTCTTGACAATAAGTTTGTTACCATACTTTTTATAAACTCTTTCAAGGATTTCTTGTTCACTATAGTGTCGGTCAAGAGCTTCAATCCCAGCAACTCCTATAGGCATGGTTTCTATGAAACGAATATCTATTCCTCGACCAATTGCAAAATCAATCATTGATTCAATTTCATCATCATTGACACCTTTCATGACTACCATATTAAGTTTGATTGGACTCATTCCAGCGTCAATTGCTGCATCGATGCCTTTAATAACTCTTGCTAAGTCACCATCTCGAGTAATTTCTTTAAAACGTTCAGGAATAAGAGAGTCAATTGAAATGTTGGCCCTATTAATACCATGACTTTTTAATTTTCCAGCCAATGATGGTAGCAGGTGAGCATTGGTTGAAAGAGGTATGTCAGTCAAACCTGGAATATCTCCTAACATTCTTGTCAAGTCAAGAATATCTTTACGGAGTAAAGGTTCGCCACCCGTGAGTCGAACTTTTGTTACCCCTAGTTCGACAAATAGGCCGACAATTTTGACAATTTCTTCAAAAGAAAGGACTTCAGATCGTGTAGTGTGTGTTTGATGATCTTCGTCACGACAGTAATGACAACGATAGTTACAATGATCCGTTACGGAGACTCGTAAATAAGTAATATGACGGTTAAAGGGGTCAATTATTTGATTCATGATTGTAGTTTCCAATGGCCCGACTTACCACCTTTCTTTTCTAATAATTGAACGTTATCTATCCGCATAAATCGATCAACTGCTTTGCACATATCATAAATGGTTAGAGCTGCAATGCTAGCTGCAGTTAATGCTTCCATTTCAACTCCTGTTTTACCATTAAGTTTCGCAGTAGCTATAATTTCAATACAGGATTTTTCTTGGTTAGGAGTTAGTTCAATACTAACTTTGGAGAGCATCAGAGGGTGACAAAGTGGAATTAGCTCCCAACATTTTTTTGCAGCCTGAATACCAGCGACTCTTGCTACAGCAAGTACATCTCCTTTTTTGTGAGAACCAGAAACAATCAATTTCAGTGTTTCTGCTTTCATCAGGACGACTGCACCAGCTTTAGCTTCACGAGCAGTATTATTTTTATCCGAAACATCGACCATTTGAGCGTCACCATTTTCGTTAATGTGGGTTAATTTACTCATCGTGTTAGTTCACTTAAAGAATAGTAATTGAGCAGCTCACCTGATTCAAAAGTTTTGTTTTCTGGAATTTCAACTAGGCCATCAGCCCAAACAATAGAACTCATGACATCGGAGCCTTGCTTAGGATATAGGGTGGCAACCGGTGTGCTTTCTGAGTAATCGATACGTGCACGAGCATACTCAAGTCTTGGTTTGGCACGTTTGCATTCAAAATCTGCTTTCACTTTTATTATTTTAGATTGATAGTTATTGTTACCCTGCATTTTTTTTATGAATGGTAAAGCAAATATGCAAAAGGTTACGAAGCTGGAAACAGGGTTACCAGGCAATCCAATGAAGGGAGTTTGTTTTACTTTTCCATAGGCCAAGGGTTTGCCTGGCTTCATACGAATTTTCCAAAGATTTAGCTCTCCAAGGCTTTCTACAGCTGGCTTAACGTGATCTTCTTCTCCAACAGAGACACCACCTGTTGTCATAATCAAATCGCACTGACTTTCTAAAGTTTCTAGGGCGTCACAAGTCGCACTAAATTTATCTTCAATATTGCCCAAATTAATAACTTCACAGCCAACTTGTCCAAGAAGAGCAACAAGAGCATAGCGATTGGAATTGTATATTTTTCCCGAAGACAGAGGAGTGCCTGGCTCAACTAATTCGTCACCAGTAAAAAATACTCCAACTTTGATTTTTTTATAAACTATGAGTTCTCCAACACCTACTGAGGCAGCTAAAGAAATATCCTGTGGCTGAATTTGTTTTCCAGAGCTAAGAATAACATCATCTTCAACAATATCGTTTCCAGTTGGTCGAATATTTTCATTAAGTTTAATAACTCTTGCAATAGTAATCTGAGTTCCTTCCTCTGAAACTTCACACTCTTCCTGCATAATAACAGTATTAGCCCCTTTTGGGATTGGTGCTCCGGTAAAGATTCTTGCAGCACAACCTTTGTTCAATTCATTGCCTATCGAGCCTGCAGGAATTCTATCAACAATATCAAAACTAAGATTTTTCTGTAATAATTGATTATCATTAAGCGCAATTGCATAGCCATCCATAGCGCTGTTGTCAAAGCCTGGAACGTTTATTTTGGAGTGAATATCAGAAGCTAAAATCCTACCCAGTGAATTATCGAGTGACACCGATTCTTTTTTCTCTGGAGCAGTAGAGGCATCAAGCAAAAATTCCAAGGCTTCTTCAGCACTCAGTAAGGACTGATTAAAAACAGGTGAGTCACAGTTAACTACTTGATTATTCATTAGGTTTAATGGTTTTAGCATTCAATCTATGTATTATACAATTGCAAGTAAATTTTCTACTTATAATTAACTTGAAAAATGAACGGTCTTTAAGTGAAAAAAATTTCCAAAAATGAGATTACAGCAGTTATTTTAGCAGGCGGTCAAGCGTCAAGAATGAATGGTGAGGATAAGGGGCTTATTGTATTTCGTGAACTCCCATTAATATCTCATGTTATAAATATTACCAAACCCAAAGTTAGCCAAATTCTTATTAGTGCAAACCGAAATTTTGAAGAATATGATAATTTCGGTAAAGTAATTAGCGATGATTTAGAAGGTTATCAAGGGCCTTTAGCCGGGATCTCTAAAGCACTGAAAGTATGTTCAACGCCTTATCTTTTGGTACTTCCTTGCGATAGTCCTTTGATTGACGCAGCATTAATCGATTCTCTGATCGAGAAGATGGAGGTATCGAATGTAGATATTTGTGTTGCCCATGATGGCTCGATAATGCATGCAACATTTGCGCTAATGCAAACTAAACTAGAAAAGAGTTTAGAAGAGTTTTTAGGAGAGGGCGGTCGTAAGATGGCTCTTTGGTATCGTCAACAAAGTATAGAAAGAATAGATGTTTCGAATCATTTGGAAGTTTTAACTAATCTAAATCGACCTGAAGACTTTAATCTTTAACGCTACCAGCGTTTTTTTTGTTCATCGTCACTTTTTCGTGATTCCACCCATTCCTCTTTTTGCTTTGTTGATTCTTTTTTCCAAAAAGGCGCATCCGTTTTTAAATAATCCATAATAAAATAGCATGATTCAAAAGCTGCTTGACGATGTTTACTTGTTGTCACAACTAGAACAATTTGATCATTAACTTTTAGTTTTCCAATACGGTGAATAATGGTAACGTTTTGCAGATCCCAGCGCTCTCTAGCCTCTATGACAATTGATTTAAGTGATTTTTCAGTCATCTCTGGATAATGTTCAAGTGTCATACTACTAATGGAGCCAGAGTGCAGATCTCTAACGGTACCAATAAAGCTTACAATGGCACCAACCTGAGGGTTGTTGTTGCGTGTATGGGTGACTTCTGTTGTTAAATCGAAATCCTCTGTTTGAACGACTATTTTATCCATCTTGTAATTTTATCGCTTTTATGTGTTGTTTAATCATCTTTGAATGCTTTTTAATTGGATTATAATTCAATAAACCATTTATTAATCGACCAGATGAAAGTTGCTACAATCTCTTTAAATATTGCTTGGCAAGATATTGAAAAGAATCTTGGGCGGGCGGAAAAATTTGTTCTTCAAGCTAAGGCAGACGGTTGCGATGTAGTTGTTCTTCCTGAAGTCTTTAATACTGGTTTTATAGCTGATGTAGGTAAGTATGCTGAACTGCCGAATTGTAAAACTCATCATGCTCTACAACAATTTGCATTAAATAACTTGATTAATATAGTTGCTGGTGCCAGTGAAAAGCAACCTAACGAAAAAGCTCATAACATTGCTCTTGTGTTTGATAGTCATGGAAATGAGGTAGCGAAATACTCAAAATTACATCCTTTCAATTATGCCAATGAAGGTAAGTACTTTGCTTCTGGTAATGAAACTATTAAATTTGAATTAGACGGAGTAGCTTGTTCTGTGTTTATTTGTTACGACTTACGTTTTCCTGAAATTTTTCGTCAAATTGCTGATGAGGTTGAGGTAATCTTTGTTATTGCTAACTGGCCACATACACGCGAAATGCATTGGCAAAATTTGTTAATAGCTAGGGCAATCGAGAACCAATGCTTCATTATCGGTGTTAATCGTATTGGTAATGACGGTGTTGGCTTAAAGTACAACGGTTCTTCAATGGTAATTAATCCTTTAGGTGAAGTGTTGTTACAAACCGATAAGAAAACGGAGTATGCCAGTTGCGATATTGACACTTCGATGGTCTCAAAAACTCGGAAAGATTTTCCGTTTTTAGAAGACATTCGTTTTATTTAGCTACTCATAATGAATAAGCTCACTCGTGAAGACTTCACACGCCTCGATCAAATAGACCCTCTCGCTGAAGTTCGAGATGAATTCACTTTGCCACAAGATTTGATATATTTTGATGGGAATTCTCTAGGTCCGCTACCAAAACGAACCATTAATACTCTGGAGACAATGATTCAGAAAGAGTGGGGCGATGGCTTGATTAGCAGCTGGAATAAAGAAAATTGGATTAACATGCCGCGAGTGCTTGGCAACAAAATTGCCACGCTAATTGGCGCTAAATCAGGTGAAGTAGTTGTTGTAGATAGCACTTCAGTAAATCTATTTAAAGTTCTTACTTCTGCGTTGTTATTGAGTAAGAATCGTAGGAATATTCTCAGTGAAGCTGGAAATTTTCCTTCTGACCTCTACATTTTAGAAAGCGTCAACAAAATGCTTGGAGAAAGTTATGAAAGGTACTTGATCGAAGAAAGCGATTACGAAATTGACAAATATATCGATGCCTCAACAGCTGTTGTTATGCTTTCACACGTTAACTATAAGACTGGAAGAATTAGTGATATTAAAAGAATTACAAGTGTTGCACATGAAAAAGGTGCTCTTGTGATTTGGGATATAAGTCATAGTGTCGGCGTTATGCCGTTGGATCTGCACAATTGTGGTGTAGATTTTGCAGTTGGTTGTACTTACAAGCACTTAAACGGGGGACCTGGTGCTCCTGGGTTTTTGTATGTACACAACTCACTTATTGAAAAAGTATCACAGCCATTAACAGGTTGGATGGGCCACATTCAACCTTTTGAATTTGCAGCCGATTACCAGCCCGCAAATGATATTGGAAAGTATATTTGTGGCACACCACCTATCATTGCCTATAAAGCAATTGAAAGTAGTCTGGCAATCTTTGAAGATGTGTCGATGAAAGTGGTTCGTGACAAAAGTATTCAACTCTCTGAAATGATGATTCGATTAATGCAACAAGAATGTGCTACATTTGGCTTTGAGTTATTTTCACCCAGAAATGCAGATCAACGCGGCAGTCAAGTTTCTTTCGCACACAACAACGGCTTTTCCATTATGCAGACTCTCATATCACATGGTGTTGTTGGTGATTTTCGTGAGCCTAATATTTTACGTTTTGGCATCTCACCGCTCTATATGCGCTATGTGGATGTATGGGATGCGGTGATTTGTTTAAGGCAAATAATGCAAACCGATGAATGGCAGTCAGAGCAGTTCAATCAAAGAAGTTTTGTAACATAATTATTTAGAGCGTTTAATCTGAATTAAGTTTTTTTTGAGGCTTTGCCAACCATAGAAAGCCCAAGTGCAACAGATGGTCCTATACCAAAGGCAAAGATGGCTGTTCCCAGTCCTACAACTCCTCCCAATAGCCAACCTACAATTACAACACTGACTTCAATGATTGTACGAATTGAATAAATAGGTAAGTTGGTCTTTTTTGTAAACCAATCATTAGTCCATCTCTAGGTCCAGCGCCTAGGTTTGCTATGAGATAAAATCCGCTACCAATTCCAATAATAAGGACGCCAACTACAACTTGTAAAATCTGCATCGGGTAAGTCTCTGGATAAGGCAAATAATAAACAGAGAATTCAATCGTTAACGCTATAATAAAGGCGTTGAGGATGGTGCCCATCCCAGGTTTTTGTTTAAGCGGAATCCACATTAATAGTACAAAAATGCTAATAACGAAAGTTGACAGGCCAATTGACCAGCCTGTGAGGTTTGATATGCCCTGTGCAAGAACAGTGTAGGGGCCAACCCCAGCACCACTAGTTATAAGAAGGCTTTCTCCTAGGCCAAACAAAAACAATCCAAACACTAAAAATATTAAGGTCAGTGGTTTAGGCTTTAGATTGAAAGCGTCCTCTGAACTCCAAGTAACTTTAGGAATTTTTTTAATGGATAAGGTATGAGAAAAAAGTTTCATTGTCAATTAACGAAGCTAAAAATTATAGTAATAATACAGTTGTTTAAGATTATTCTATAACTGTGTATAAATTATTGTATTTATCCTCTCAATTTCAAGCTTTACTGATTATCATATGCTTAGTAAAAAAACGATCTTTTATTGTTAAATTATTTAATCAGAGAACATGAACGAGACTATTACTAGAACTGACATCAAAAACTTTAATAATGACGGTGTTGTTGTATTGCGAGGAGTTTTTAAAGATTGGATTGAAGTTCTTAGAAGGGGTGCAGAATTTCATATCAATAATCCTAGCGAAAGTGCCTTGATTCATAAACAGGACAGCTACCAAGGACAGTTCATGGAAGATTTTTGTAATTGGCAGCGCATTGCAGAGTATAAAGATTTTGTTTTAAATTCACCTATAGGTTCTTTTGCTGCGGACTTGACAGGATCTAAGTCCATACAGTTTTTCCATGATCATTTTTTTTATAAAGAGGCTAGTTCTGGTGTTGCTACACCTTGGCATCAAGATATGCCTTATTACTGTGTTGCAGGTCTTCAAACCGTAAGTTTTTGGATGCCGCTTGAATCAAGAGAGCAAAGTGTTTCATTGAAGTGTGCGGCTGGAAGTCATTCTTATACAAAAGAAATTCGACCAACAAGCTGGTCTAATAACGAGAGCTTTTATGAAGATAATGAAGCATTCATGGACATGCCAAATATTGACAATGATAATTTTGAAATTAAGCAGTGGGCGACTGAGCCGGGTGATGTTGTAGCTTTTAATTTTAAAACAATACATAGTGCTAATGCCAATACCGTGGGTGGAGTAAGTCGAACACTTTCTTTTCGCTTGCTTGGTGACGATGTGCGCTATCGGCAGCGTCCTGGAAGAACTTCTCCTAATTTTCTCAATATTAATCAGAAAAATGGTGAACGTTTAAGAGAAGACTGGTTTCCAGTAATTTATAATAATACTAAATAAATAGTTTAGAAGTGGCAGAATTTTATCTATGAAAAAAATCTTTACATTATTTTTACTTTCTATATTGCCTATTTATTCTCATGCATTAGTTAGTTTTGAGAATTTGTTTCAAAAACCAAATAGTGACTATTTCTATACATGTTCAGCTCAACAATGTGGATCATGGCTTGGGGAGCAGTATCAAATACTGGTCAACGACTTACGAACTATTTCGGGTGAGTACAATATATCAATAGAGTTTTATGAATATTTATATCAATTAGATAATGAAAGAACAAATATTATTAATAATATTTTTCAAAAATATGAAAACACCTCTAACGAGATTGCTGAGGAAGAGGATAAATATAGTCTTAACTGTCAAAAATATGAAAAATATTTGAAGACTAATTCAATAAAATGTTTGGAGTACAACAATTCAGAAGATTCTAGAATAAATCAAATTAATAGCATTTCTGTTGATTTATCAAATGCTGCTAACGAGTCTATACTCACAAAAGAACAAGTTGATAAGATACAAAAATTAGGGTCGAATTTCACAAGCTATTTGGTTCGTTTGAAAAGAGAATTAGTTCAGCTAAATAAAACTCTAACAAATGAAATAGAAAATAGTCCAAATTATATTGATGAAAAGAACAGAATAGCTGAAGAGAAGAGAATAGCTGAAGAGAAGAGAATAGCTGAAGAGAAGAGAATAACTGAAGAGAAGAGAATAGCTGAAGAGAAGAGAATAGCTGAAGAGAAGAGAATAGCTGAAGAGAAGAGAAAAGCTATAGCTGAAGAAGAGCGTATAGCAAATCTTCCTGAAAACCGTCTCATTGAGAGTTATGGTTATTACATCATAATAAGAGAATTATATGAAGGTAGTTATTATATTACCCCTCAACAAATGAGCAAGGCAAAAGAGCAAATTCGCTTAATCCAGGATACGTTAACAAGTAAGGCAAACCTTAATACAGATTTTTTATGGGATCAGGCTGTAAATCAATATAATCAAAATTATTCTGATTCAGTTGAAATTTTTAATGCCAGTTATAATTCAAGAGCAGATGCCTTCGCTAGTCTAATAGTTCTCTCTCTAACTGATTTAGCAAAAGAGATAGGTGGTTCTAACTCCATAGAAAAAGATTTTTAATTAAGTAATGCAATTTATACTGTGCATCTGTATGATTCTTTTTCTATGGATTTAGCTTCCTATTCTTTCGAAATTTTAACTTTTTTATTTGTTATTGCTATCATAGCAGGCTTTATTGATACTCTAGTTGGCGGCGGTGGCTTACTTGCTGTTCCTGCATTATTATTAAGTGGTATTCCGCCAATCTATGTACTCGGAACCAATAAATTTCAAGGAAGTATGGGAACTGGTATTGCTACTTTTTTACTATTTCGAAAGAAAAAGTTAAATTGGGAAACAATTAAATACTTAATGCTTGCATCCTTCATTGGTTCAATAATAGGTGGAGTCATAGTGCAGTTCATTGATACTGAGCTCCTTTCTTTTGTAATACCTATTGTATTGGTAGTAATTGCAATTTATTTTATTATTTCTCCTAAACCTAAAGTAAGAACTAAAAATTCTGAAACTAACAAAAACTTTGAAAAATATGCTGTTCCAACAGTTGGTTTCTATGATGGTATGTTTGGTCCTGGCGCAGGTTCCTTTTTTGTTATGACAGGAGTTATGCTTAAAAAACTTGAAATTATCCAAGCTACAATCCTGGCAAAGCCTCTAAACTTTGCCTCAAATATTGCTGGATTTATTGTATTTTTTAGCTTTGGCCATATAGCCTTTATAATTGGCCTAATAATGATGCTAGGCCAATTAATTGGTGCTTTTTTCGGAACTCATTACTTACTAAAAGCTAATCCAAAAGTTATTAGAATTCTAATTGTAGTAATGTCTCTTGTAATGCTAGCTAGATATATATCCTCTCTCTAGTTTCACGTTAAAATTATTGATCTGATTTTGTGCATATTCATAGTTCGCTGCCATCAAGATTGGTTATTTCTCCCTGTCGAATCGTCACCCAGATTAATGATGACAGCACTACCACCGCTCCTATAACCACGGCAACCGGGGCTGAAAATTTTGTAGCCAGGGCTCCGATAGCAAGTCCACCGAGTGCAATCATGCTGAAAGTGATGCTGTGAATTCCCATCACGCGGCCGCGTAAATTATCGGGTACTTTGAGCTGTAAAACTGTCATGGAGCTAACCAGAAAGACTGAACTAAAGGCTGAAGCTAAAATTACTAAAAAGCAGGCAAGCCAAAATGCCCCGGCCGTATTGGCCAATGTCCCTGTAACCAGACTGAAACCTACCAGTGAGAATGGTGCCAAAGCTGCACAAGATAACATCAGTAACCCCAGTCGACGGGATTGCTGAAAGTGAGATATGAAAAAGTTCCCAGCTACTGAACCGAGCCCGGTTGCCGAAATTAATAAACCATATCCGCGTTCTCCACTATGCAAAATGTCAGCAAAGATTGGCATGATCTGTATAAAAGATGTTCCAAAAAACATGGAGATCCAAGTCAACAGGATCAAGGTTAGGAACAATCGTTGGTGAATAACATATCTCACTCCATCTTTAAACTCGTTCCAGGGGTCAGTCTTATCCTGAATTATCTGCTCCAGTTCAATTGAAAACAGTACCATAACCATTGTTATAAAACCAATTCCACATATGACAAAGATTAGTGAGGTGTCGGTCAGTGCAATGAGCAGTCCTCCAATTGCCGGAAAAATCATACGTGATCCCTGCCAAAGGATAGAATTTAATGCAACGGCGCTCATCATCTGTTTTGGTTCAATCAGTGCTGGAAAAATCGAAGAGCGCGACGGAAAATCAAAACCCTGTACCAATCCAAGCAGGGCTGAAATTAAGAGGACGTGCCAAACCCGCACTAGCTCAGTGGCATCCAGTACCGCCAGTATAAGCAGCAGTATAGCTGAAGTCCCAGTGGTCAAAATTAAAACTGAGCGGCGGTTTATTCGATCTGCAACCAGACCACCAGCCAGAGTTGCAAGAATGGTGGGTACCGCAGTTGCTGCACCAAGCAGGCCGAGATTGAGTGCAGAATTGCTGAGTTCGAAAACGAGCCATGCCATCCCTAGAAAATAGAGCTGCGTACTACCTACTGAGGCGATGGATCCAAGCCAGAAACGTCTGTAAGGAGCAGATGAAAGCGCATCAAATCGCACTCAGAGCTCCTCTATCTAAATCCCATTGCTGCAGAACTTATTCTTGCAGCATCAAGTACAGCTTCTCTAATAATAATTGCCTGTTTTGAGTTTTCATTAATGAAGATATCTTTTGGTCCACTTACGTTCAATCCAGCGATAGGCTTTCCTTCATGGTTATAAATAGTTGCGGCACAAGATCCAATATTGGGTTCAATCATTCCAACACTCCAAACATAACCTCGCTTGACATCAATTTTACGTTGACTTAATATTTGCTGAAGATTTTGAGGTGCTTTATTGGTTCCACCGCTTAATTCGCTATTTTTATATATATCTTTTACTGCTACTTCACTAAGATCAGCAAGAATTGCTCTTCCAATAGACGAAGCATGTGCGGGTAAACGCGAACCAATATGCATATTACTAATCAGATGTGCTTTAGGAGTTTCACGAGTTAGATACACAACATCTATTCCATCAAGAATGCCTAGATGTGCAGACATATTTGATTTTTTCACTAACTCTTGGATCGACTGCAATGACATCTGGACAATATCTCTTGATTGAATTGCTTGTGCCCCAAGTGAAATGACTCCAATTCCAAGGCAATAACCTCCATCTTCTCTAATTTGTTCAATCATTCCGTTGTCGAGTAAGGAGTAAATTAATCGAATTAATGTTGTTCGGTTTATAGATAAATGGCTTGATGCCTTAGTAAGGTTACGACACTTGTTACCCTCACCAATATATTGAAGAAGCCTTATAGCACGTTCAACAGGAGGGACTGAATAGTTGTTTTTATTTAAATTTCCATTTTCAATTTTTTTCATATTTTCTTCTTTCTACTATCAAAACAAATATCCATTATTATGTTTCTGCCCATGGATGCGAATTCCCAGTAAGATCAAAATAAAGCGACTTTTGAGACATGAAAGCGCGAATACCGTTTCTTCCTTTTTCCCTACCCATACCACTGTTTTTTTCACCACCAAAAGGTGTCGAAATTGAAAATTGTTTGTATGTGTTAACCCAGACTGTACCTGCATTAATAGCTCGACCCACTCGCCATGCCTTCGGAAAGTCACTGGTCCAAATTCCACAAGCCAAACCATATTCATTCTCATTGGCTTGTGCAATAACATCAGCTTCATCATCAAAGGGCATTACAACTAAAACTGGGCCAAAAACTTCTTCACGGCAAATCTGAGCTGAATTATCGACTTCAGTAATAATTGTTGGCAGGTAGTAAGCACCATTTTTATACTCTGCACCACTCGGGCTTTTCCCACCGCACAATATCTTTCCCCCTTCGTTGCGTGCCAGATCAACATACGCCGCTACACTATCGCGATGTTGCGGATGGATCATTGTAGAAACTTGAGTATCTAGATTATAGGGGCTACCAACTTTCAGTTTTTTTGTTGCTTTTACCAATCGCTCAACAAATTCATTGTATATATCTTTTTGAACAAATAACCGTGAGCCTGCGATACAACTTTGACCAGTTGATGAAAAAATACCAAACATAACACCTGCAATTGCAATATCTATATCAGAATCTTTAAATACTATTACTGGGGACTTTCCTCCCAACTCTAATGAAATAGGCATCAACTTTTTTGCTGCTTTTATTGCTAAGCTTCGTCCAGTTTTGGTACTACCGGTAAATGTTACTTTAGAAATATCTGGATGCTCAACTAACAAATTACCAACTTTTTCACCTGATCCTGGTAATACCGAAAATAAACCTTTTGGTAAGCCTGAGGATTCAATTATTTTTGCAAGCTCAAGACTTACTAAGGGAGACCACGATGATGGTTTTAATAGCACCGCATTTCCTGCCGCTAACGCTGGCGCAATTTTTTGAGCATCTGATGCAATAGGAGAATTCCATGGAGTTATTGCTGAAACTAGACCCAATGGCTCATAGACTGACATGGTCAACGATTCATTCCGCTGGGCTGTAAGTAAATCGTCACTACTTTCAAGAAGTGCTCCAAAATACCTGAAAGTTCCAGAAGCAGAGCTTGCTAAGATTGCTGTTTCTCTAAGTGTTTTTCCGGTATCACGTGTTTGTATTTGTGAAATTCTATCAATATTAGCTTCAATTCCATCAGCAATTGCATATAAATATCGAGCTCGCTCGTGTGGTTTTAATGAGCGCCAAGAAGGCTGAGATTGTGCAGATTTGGCAAGTTTGACTGCACGCAGGACGTCATTTTTTGAAGCTCCATAAAGAGAACAGTTGATGGAGCCATCAGCTGGAAAAATTGAAACTATTTCTTCTCCAGTTCCAGTTTCCCATACTCCACCAATAAACAACTTACCATCGGGCATTTTAATCATTTGTTATCCTCAAATTACAATAGGACCTATACGATTAGTGATTTCGCGCAAGATACTATACACAGTTGTCACAGATGTTTTCGCATTGCCTGATGAAGGTTGACTTTCAACTCGAAGAGTATAATGGGCTAAGGGAGAATCTACACTATATTCATGTATATTCCCAGTTGCTTTTGGATCAGCAACTAGCTCAGTTTGAGTTGCCTCAAAACCTGCACCTGCTAGAGCAATAGTGGCAGCAACATTAGCATTCTTGGGATAGCTACTGGCAGCTTCACGAGCTGAGCCACTGAAAATCACTGTTTCTTCGGACAAATCATCTAGGTTTATAAGTTTGGCAGCTAAGGTTCCTGACCATGCAGCAGGTGGCTTTATTCCCCTATAAGAAACATCCAGCTTTCCATGTTTTTTCAATGATGCCAATAAATCAACTCCTCCAATAGCACCTGCTGGAATTATTAGTCTAGACATCCCTTTATGTGCCGCATCATACAAAGAATCAGCAAGAGCTGCGTCCGCTAAAGCGCCGACTGATGCCATTACAGTGTCAAAACCTGCACTCAAGACTTGAGCAATATGTTCAGTAACAGCATCATGGCCTGCACATTCAACAACAAGGTTGGGTTTGTTATTTATTAGAATTTCTGTATTACTAGTTATGCTAATCTCTAAAGCAACATCGTTAAAATCTTTCCTCATAATTTGATTGACTTGAGATTCATATTCTGGCCGACAAACAATGGTGAGATGCTCCAATGGATCCTCAAGAACATCTTTAAGAAGTGTAAGCAATGTTGTTGAAATATTACCGAAACCAATTATTCCTAGTCTTGTCATACTACCTCCTTAGTATTTGCAGAGCCAGCAGGGGGTCCAGAAAATGCTTCAGTAAATGGCCCAATACTGCACATATCAACTTCTACCATCTGCGGTCCTTTAGCCTTAAGTGCTCTTTCGATTGAGTCCTGAAAATCTTTTACATCTTTAACAATTTGATGAGGCAATTTGATGGATTGGCAAAAAAATGAAAAATCTGGCACATCTAATTTAGAATAGTAGCGACGACTGTCATATTGAGCATCTTGAATATTTTCTATAACACCATAAGCCTGATCATTCATGAGCACATAAACCAATGGTGCATTCTCACTAACAGCAGTGATCATTTCAGCCAAACCTAACATCGCACCGCCATCACCAATGAGTACAATAGCTTTTGCTTTCTCACTTGCAATTGCTGCACCGATTCCCATAGATATGCCCTGACCAATACCACCTCCAAGGGCATGAACGCCTAGAAAAGCTTTAGCAATTTTTACATAGCGATTACCAAATGTTGAATTAGCAATAGTGACATCTCTAACCCATGGATGCGAACCACTGTAGACGATATCCTTTAATGTATTCGCTATATTGCTATATGGCCCAAGCGTTTCCAGGAGCTTAGATTCGCTTAACATGCGGGCTTTTTGGATATCATCATGAAACTTTTTGTCAACATTTAATTTTACAGGCAATAATTCTAGTAGTTTCTGAAGTGCTTCCTTAGCATCACCATGAATAAACTTTTGAGTCTTATAATTTCTTACTCCATGAAAATCATGAGCATCAATTTGAACAAGTGGGGGGAGTTTCATTTTGTAGTTTAGTGTCTCATTCCCTCTTAATTTAGATCCAACAACAATCATTAAATCACTTTTTGAATAAATTAAAGAAGCAGCTTGAGTCATGTTGAATGCTCCAAGGTTTGCTGTATGATTTTCATCAACTATTGCGCGTCCATTGGTAGAGGTCACTACACCAAATCCTCTATTTATAAGTTCAGTTGCTTCAACAGAAGCGCTGCGTGAACCGCCTCCTAGCCAAAGCATGGGTCGTTTTGCCTTTTTAACGAGTTCTGCAAGTTCTTCAATAGACTCTTCAGATATCAAAATTCTACTTGGTTTAGGTTTCTCAATAGATCTAGGATAGCTCAATTGAGAAAGCTGAACATCGATAGGTATTTCTAGACTGACCGGTCCAGCTGGTGGAGAAATTGCTGATGAAATAGCGGCAGAAATTGTTTCTAACGTTTTTGTGGCACTCTTAATGAAAAAATAAGCCTTTGATATAGATTTCAGCATATCAGGTTGATTAGGAACACTATGGATTGCTGAAGAATTGCAATCTAAAAATTCAGTATCAATTTGTGTAGTAATGTGTAATACTTTTGAGCCTGCAGTTAATGCCTCTAATTGAGACCCTGCGGCATTACCAGCGGCAGTTCCTGTAGATGTTATACAAACCCCTAAATTTCCACTTACTCTAGAGTATGAGTCGGCCATATTGATGGCACCTGCTTCACCTCGAGTTGGAACAAAGCGAATTTTATTCTGACGGGCTATTGCATCCAGGATGGGCATATTATGAATTGAAATTACCCCAAAAATTACACTAATACCAATATCAGCCATATATTTTGCTATGGCATCCGAGACTGTTTCTAGTTTTGATAAATAAGTACTACTCATTAGATTCACTTATATATGTTTTGATAAGCCTCCTGAAATTTCAAGTTGGGCTCCCGTAATATAGGAAGAATCCGAAGATCCAAGGAAAGCTATTGCGCTAGCAACTTCTTCTGGGTTACCTAATCTTCCTAGTGGAATACCTTTATTTAAAGCAAGGTTTTGATACCAATCATTCCTGTTGATTGATTTATCCTCACGATCTTCAAATCGACTCTCCCATTGATTTGTTTTTATTAATCCTAACAAGATTGAATTAAATCTAATGTGTGGTGCGAATTCAACGCTTAAAGATTTAATTAAATTTTGTACTGCAGCCCTAGCCGAAGAAGTACATATCATGTGTTGTTCTGGCTGGATTGCAAGAAGTGAATTAACAACAACAACTGATCCATTTTCTTTTTTTAACATCGACTGAAAGGCTCTAATTGGATATATTTGACTAAAAATCTTTAATTCGTATTCACTTTTCCAATCATCGTCGTCAGTTGTATTAAATGTAGAAATCATTCCTTGTCCTGCATTATTCACAAGTAAATCACATTTTCCGAATTGTGATTCAACATCTTTTGAGAATTTATTTACTTCATTTTGATCTAGGACGGATAGTGCTTTTGCAAAAACCTGGTCGTTACTAAATTCAAGCTTTAACTTACTTTCAACTTCCAATAATCGCTCTCTTGAACGAGCGCAAAATGCGACCTTTGCGCCTGACTTAAGAAGAATTCTTACCGTTGCAAGGCCAATTCCAGATGTACCACCGGTAACAACTGCTACCTTATTTTTATAATCAAAATTAATCATTATTTACCCTTAGAATGGATTTGATTAGGAAAGCCAGGATCTGATCTACCCTGCATAGCTGTCCTCTGTTCAGTTGATGGTGGACCTGCTGTCATCCATAAATCCATGGATGCTGGATCATTCCTTGACCAAACCTTGGGCTGATGCTTTTTTTCATTAATTATTTGTAACTCAGTTGTAAATTCAACAACAAAGCCGGGTGGAGAAACAAAGTATGCAAAAGGATTGTTGCCAGGCCCATGTCGACCAGGTCCCCAGGATACATTGTGACCCGCTTGTTTCATTCTTCCAATACTATGCATAAACTCATCAATTGATGATAAATCAAATGCAACATGATTAACACTTGGATGATTAGACCTTGATAAAGCAATAGTATGATGCTCATTATTACATCTTAAAAAGACCATCTGGTCACCTGAATAATCAGATACACGAAAACCTAATACGGACGTAAAAAAATCTTGTAGCCCTTCCATATCAGGAGTATTCAAAACAACATGTGAAACCTTATCAGGGTAACCCCACTTTTTATTGTTAGTTAACTTAAGTGCATCAGTTCGAAATCTTAGGCGACGGTTATCAGGATCTAAAATTTCAAAACCATACCCACCAGCAAAATCATTAAACACTCCTGGTTTACTAATTATTGTGCAATTTTGTTTAACAAGTTGCTTGAAAAGAGCATTCATTGAGGAACGATTTTTTGTTGAAAAATGAATATATTCAATTCCAAAAACTGGATGATTGATTAAACCATAGGCTATAGGTTCTGAACCATTAGCCCGAAAAAAAACTTCGTCATTTTCAGAGTGAGAAAGTGTTAATCCCCAGAGATTCTCAAAAAAAGAGCAGCTCTCTGTTAAATTAGGCCCACGCATTACAATTCCTCGTAGCCCATCAATAAGAGAAAAGTTAGTCATAGTTTCATCCTGTAGAAGTTACTAAAAAGTTAGATTTTGCTAATTTTTTTAAAGATTTAGCAAAGTTTTTTGGAGATTGTTGATAAATTGCATGACCCGCTCCTTGAAGTTCAGTGAAATTGCTTAAAACAACTGAATTAATTGTCTCATAGGCCTTAAGAGATGATTCTGGTGTGGTAATTATATCTTCAGCTCCAACGACAACATCAGTTGGACAATTTAATTTAAGTGCATCTTTCAATAATTCACCAGAAGCAAGCATCTTAACTGCCTGAATGTATCCAGGTATATTTATTCGCATCATTTCTTTGATAACTTTTGAGACAATCATTGGGAATTCATCTGGGTTGGCTACAAGCCTACTAGCGCGCCTTTTTGCAAACTTTTCTACTCCTAATAATTCAAGTTCATCAATTCGTTCTTGGGCTTTCGAGTCAAGAGTTTCATTTACTGCTTGACCATAACCCAAAGCTGGAGATGCAAGCAGCAGTTTTGAAACATTTTTTGGGTAGTTGGCAGCAAAGCTTGTGGCGATTAACGCACCTAGTGAATGTCCAACTAAAAGAGGAGATTTTAATTTAAGTCTATTAAAAAAATTCTTAAGAGCCAAAGCATAATCTTCAGCAATTGGCCAGTCTGGTTTTAAAGGCTCCGAGTTGCCATATCCTGGAGCATTCCATGCAATTAATCTCCAGCTGTCTGGCAATTCTTTGATCAGTGACTTAAAAGATAATGCATTTGAGCCAATTCCATGAAGAAGGACAACTTCAAGTTCGCTATGACCTTTTCTTTCAAAAAACTCAATTGGTCCAGATTTGTGATGACTTAAATTATTCATAAAATTAAGAAAAGACAAAGCCATTATTAACAGTCAGAAGTTGGCCAGTAAGGGTTAATGCTCCTTTCGTCAAAAGAAAGCTTATTGTTTCAGTAATATCTTCAGGTGCTTGAGGACCAGGAACGGCGCGATTTTCATTATAAAAACTGTGTCTAGTTGCAGAAACATCATTAGTTGAGTCAGTAGTTAAAATCCCTGGAGCAACAGCAGTTATACCAACTTGGTCAGAGCCAAACTCTCGTGCAAGAGATTTTGTCATAGATATGATTGCACCTTTGCTAGCGACATATGACAACAATAATGGCGCACCCCAAATAGCTGTATCAGATGCAATATTTACTACCCTTCCAGAGCCAGAAGCGCGTAATAGTGGCGCAGCCGCCCGAGTCATTAGCCAGGTTCCTCGTACATTTACACGCATAACTTTATCCCAGGTGTTTAGGTCAATTTCTTCAAATGAAACTCCACCAATTCCTGTAGCAATAGCCGCATTATTAACCAAGCCGTCTAGTTTGCCATCAAAAGTTTTAGCAACATCTTTTAGAAGAGCTTCAATGGAATTTGGGTCCTCTAAATCTACATGAAAAAAGTGAACACCTAGTTTATTTGCAGTGCGTCGACCTTCTTCAGCATCTATATCTGCAATAATAATCTTAGCTCCGTGCTCGGAAAGACATTTGGCAATTTCTGCGCCTAATCCACGTGCACCGCCAGTCAACAATATTGAGCGATTATTAAGCACTATGACTTGCCCTCGATGTTTAGCTCAAAGTCAACATTTGATTTTGCTTGCTTCAAGAGAGTTTGGCGAATACGATTTACACCAACATCATGTTGGTATAACTTTTCATTGCCACGTACATCATCTGACATGGCCTCTAATATTTCTCGATCCTGCTCTAAGACTGTCCAGTGCTTTGATTCCAGCTCTGTTCGATAAAGAAATCTCCAACAATCACGTTGGATGCCACTAACCTCTCTCATGCGCCAAAAAAATACTTTGCAAGAGTTCTCATTAATAGGTAGAACAAAACCTACTATTCGCATATTTCCACCTGGGCCTGCAGCTTTCGGATAAGGAATATCTAGAAAACAAAACATTGTCCCATCATGCATTTCAAACTCTGTCCAATCAAAATTTTCACCTAACTGTCCAGTACGACTAACGATAAACCCATTCTCGGTATGATCTACCTTAAATAAATCTTCTTTAGTGCCGTATGCAAGCGTAAAACTTTCTGCGTGTAAGTATGATCCATGCATCGGATCAGCAAGATTGTCTAGAGCATATCTGTAATTTGTTTTCCATACTGCGGTACATAAAAAACCCGACCAACTATCTGAAAGAAATTCTTTTGGAAACACCATACGTGGTGCTTTTTCGTTTTCAGCAGAAGGCATATAGATAAAAATAGCGTCATAAATTTCTGTAACCTCAAACGCTCTAACAATCTTTTGTCCTTCAAATTTGCAGTTCTTCATAGCTGGAACAGTCACAACAACACCTTCTCCACTAACAACGATTCCATGATAACGGCAGGAAATATGTCCTTCATGAAGTCTTCCAAATGATAATGGCGCACCTCTATGAGGACACTGATCTTTAATACAGTGAACTTTTCCACTGTCACCACGCCAAAGTACAAGTTTTTCTCCGAGTACTTCAATGCCAAGAGGTGAAATACTTTTCACTTCAACTGATTTGGCTACAGGGTACCACTGCCCCAATATTCCACTATTAATTCTATTTTCAATTAATTCGCTTCTATCTAAATCTGGCATTAATTACACTCCTGATGCATTTTTGTTAATTCTCTGGTCGTTTAATTTTAGAAATCGGATGACTTTCTGGATAAGTAGGTATCACGGGTTTTGGATTACCAATCATGACACACATCAGCGCCTCTTCAACACCTTCATTACGCAACCCGCGATAAACACCAGGTGGAACTGAGATTACATCTCTTTCTGTCAAAACTGTTTCTACTTCCTCACCTTTGTGCTCAAAAAATAATCTAATTTTTTTACCCTTTAGAATAAAAAATACTTCTTCTGCATCGTAGTGAATGTGCAGTGGCCCTTCACAACCAGCAGGCAAAACCATAGTTGAAAATGTGAAGTGATCAGCTGGAACAACATTCGGATCCGATGTAACTCCCGAACCACCTGTTCCAATATATCGCATTTGAGCACGCTTATATTTGGGATCAAAATCAGCTTGAAATTTCAGTGCATTCCAATCAACTGTTCGGGTTTCATATCGAGCAGTACGACTCTCAATCCATTCTTTAAAACTTTGACCACTTGGAATTTGAACATTATGTGGCTCTATTTTTGGAAATTCAGGTGGAGTATTTGACATAATTTACCTTTTATTTATAATTATTCTTAAACCTCTTAAGGCTTCAAATTGACCACCAGGGATCACAAAGAACCTTGATATATTTTTAAATTCAAGCGCCAAAACCGTTTTCCCTATAAGCTAAATCTAGCTGATTATTAGTTTCTATAAGCTCTTCATTAAGTAAGTCAATTGTCCAGTCCTTTAGGCCGCTTCGTGGTGCAATAACTTTCATACTCGAAAGAGCAGCAGCAACATCTTTGAAATCATGCACTCCTTTTTCAAAAATACTCATCAAAGCTTTAGCGAGTGCTTTTTCATTAGTATCTAAATCTCGCCCTTGGGATTGACTAGCTAAATTTGAACTATGTAAAGACTCTGCATTTAATTCTACGTATTCATTTTTCATATTTCACCTTAAGTTATATATGTTCATATATGAACAATGTGTTCATGTTTTAATTATACTTCAACTAAACCAACAACATCCTATATTTTTTGTTCGGACCATGCGGTTCCCTTCAGGCCTGATGGGTTGGAACCAGAGACTTACTTCGAAGGGCAATTTGCCGGTCAATCAGCAAATGCATCATCGCCATTATCTGCGATTTTGCAGTGGGATCAGCCCACAGGTTATCCAACTCATCCGGATCCTCGCCAAGATTAAAAAGCTCTCCAAGATCAGATCCTTCGAAAACGCTCATCCGCCAACTGTCATGAACGAGCGACCAGAAAGCAGTACGACCATCGTCCGAAGCCATCAAGAAGCCGGAATCCTCGATCAGTACAGGTAAGTTTTTGACATCATCAGCCAAAAGATCACGACCCTGCATTCCATACGGGACTTTCAGACCCGCTTTTTGCAGAAGCGTGGGTGCAAAATCGATCGCACTACCTTGAATTCCCGTGACGTCCATCCCGCGATTTACCGGATCGGACCAGATCAGCGGTACACGGATCAGCCCGTGACTGTGAACCCCGCCTTTAAGAACGGTGCCATGATCACCCATATAGTCGCCGTGATCTGACATGTAGATGATATTGGTGTTTTCGGATTTTCCCGTATTTTTCAGGGTTTGCATCACAACGCCAACTTGTTCGTCAATCATGGTGATCGTACCGTAATTCAGCGCGATCATGCGGCGCGTGGCCTTATCATCAGTATGAAATGGCCAGAACTCATCGGGTTTTTCCGCGCCAATTTCATACATCCTCTGAATATGGTTAGGTAAATCGCTTCTGGCGCTGGTTCGATGACTAAAACTTTTTGGCAGCGGGATGTCCGCAGGATCATAAAGATCAAAATAGCGACCTGGGGGTGTAAATGGGTGGTGAGGATCTGGAAAAGACACGACAAGAATGAATGGAGTATCGTCCTGTTCCTCAAGAAATTCGCAAGCCTGCTCACCAACATATGACGTTGGATAATGTTCCTCGGACAGTGCTGTGCGCCAAATTTGTGGCGTTTCCGGTAAACCGTCTTCCAACGCCCCAGCCCGTCCGCGTGGGTCTGTCGCCCCAGCCAGTTTGCCTTTCAGCCAGCCAGAATAGTGTCCCTCAACCTGGTCACCGTGCCCAATACACAAGCGAACGTGATCAAATCCATAGTAGGGAAGTGATAATTCCTTATTAGGGTTCTTGATCCAGCTTGTTCGAATTTCACACTCATATTCCGAACCTCGCCGTTGCGATCTTAAGGCTAGGTTGTAGGGCCCGTTTGGTTCTTCGCCTTTCCCATTTGATTGAGGTAACTTTGCCTCAATCGGTGAGATGTTCTGAAAGTGTGCTTTGCCTACAAGACCTGTTCGATAACCACTAGATCGCAAGACATCCGCGTAGGTCGTGCAATCCAAGCCGAGTGGTATACCGTTTTGCCTGCACCCGTTGACCGACGTCAACTGCCCCGTTGCAAGTGCTGCACGGTTTGGTTGGCAAATTGGATTTGCGACATAGAAATTATCAAACCGCGTTCCACGATTGGCAATCGCATCGATATTTGGAGTTCGTACGATGGGATTCCCATAGCAACCTAAATGATCAGCCCTTTGTTGGTCTGTCATAAAGACAATGAAGCTAGGTCGTTCGGTCATTTGAACATCAGATCCACTGGATATGTCACAATTTCGGGAATGAAGAACAGCAAGAGGATTGCGATAAAGTCGCAGATGACGAAGGGCACAGCGGCTCCGTAAATATCACCCATTGTTGTGCCTTTTGGCGCCACGCCTTTCATCACGAATAGAGCCGCGCCAAATGGGGGCGAGGTCGCACCGGTTTCAATAGCAACCAAATACATCGCCGCGAACCAAATCGGATCGAACCCAAACTGTATCACGACGGGAATGAATATCGGTAACGTGATCAGCATTATGGGCAAGGGCCCCATAACCATGCCCATCAAAATCACGAGCATAATCATCAAGAAAACAATGGCTTCATTGGAGATATCAATCGACATCACGGCATCAATCATGCCGTAGGTTGCGCCAGTGAACGCCAAGAGCTGCGAAAACGTTATGGCCCCAGATATGATCAGCAATACCATCACCGAAATATTGGCGCTGGAAAACATTGTATCGCCAAAAACCTTGAACGTCAGTCGCCGTTTCAGGGCTGCCAAAATAAGGACCGAAAAGGCGCCAGTAGCCGCTGCTTCACTTGGCGTGGCTATCCCTAAGAAAATGACGCCAACGACGGAAAAAATCACAAATGCGAGTGGTAGGATATTAATTGCTGTCGCAGACAGTTTTTCAGAAAGAGAAACCTTTGGCACGTCGAATGAGGGCGCTAGCTCTGGTTGTAGCCGGCAGCGTCCAAGTATATAGATGATGTACAGCAGCGCCATCAACAGACCCGGAATAATGATGCCGATTAGGATACGGCGGATTGAGAGTTCGGCGATGACGCCGAGCACAACTGCCAAAGCCGAAGGCGGGATCATAATTGCCAGACCGGACGATCCCAGAATCGGACCAAGCGACATCGGTTTTTTGTAGCCTCGCTTTTCCATCTCTGGCGTTAGCGACGATCCAAGCAACGCGATGGACCCCATCGAATTGCCGGTTAGGGTTGAAAAGAGAACACCACCTCCGACAGCCATTAACGCCAAACGCCCACGCAACCGCCCGAACCATTTATCGAGGGTGTCCATTAAATCAATTGCGATACCGGAGCGGAACATCGCCTCGCCCATAATCATGAACAGGGCGATGGGTATCAGCACGAAACTAGACACTGAATCAACCGAATTCAGAACGAGTTGCTTAATGCCCGGCAAGCCACCCATCAGGATAAACGATCCAACAATGTTAACCGCGAGAAATGAAAACGCGACCGGCAATCCTACAAACATCAGGACAAAGAGAGGGCCAAGAATAATTATAAATAAAAGGTAAATTATGTCAAATACTCCACCTGAATTTCCAAAAATAGAGCC